>JASGMB010000001.1 GCA_030156665.1 Clostridiales bacterium | reverse complement strand
CTGATAGCGATATATATATTTCTGGTATAAATGCTAAAAGTCCGATTTTAACGACAGGGTCAGAAATTAAGGTGATAAGCAGGAGAGGAATAACTTCTATCAATCCATCACTGGGACGATTTTATGTTAAGGGAGCAAACACCAAAAAAAGTTATGCGGTTATTCCTCAATTATATACCTTTAATGGTAGGGGCTGGGGACATGGCGTAGGCTTAAGTCAATGGGGGGCCAGAGGAATGGCGGAAAACGGGTTTAAATATGATGAAATTCTAACGCATTATTTCCCAGGAACGCAAATACAATAATATTGCATTTATATTGTATTTAGTGTAATATTTATTAGCAATGGAGACAATAGTATTAAAGAGAATCAGGTATACACACATTTAAAATAATATACTTGGTTCTCTTTAAAAATTGTCAATACAAAAAGTATTATTGGGTGCATTTAATTTATTTGAAGAAGTGATGCGGTTTTTCCTCCGCTGTGTTAACAGGCCTAAGCCTTTTTGCAACGTTCTTTCCATAATATTCTTCAAATAAAAAATATACGTCCAGTATTATTTAAAATTTTAAAGTAAAAAAATAAATTTTTTGATATATAAAGTAAATAGGAGATATCAATTTATGAAACGCAAAGACTTTTATTATGATTTACCGGAAGAACTGATTGCACAAGAGCCTTTAAATGACAGACAAATGTCACGTTTAATGGTACTGAATAAAAATACAGGGGAAATACGTCATGACGTATTTAAGAATATTATTGAGTATCTTAATCCGGGTGATTGTTTAGTACTTAATGATACCAAAGTAATCCCGGCACGATTATTTGGTGTAAAAGAAGACACCGGTGGGAAGATAGAGTTTGTACTTCTTCATCAGATTAACAAGTATGAATGGGAAGTTATACTAAAACCGGGTAAAAGAGCAAAAAAAGGGGCTAGATTTGTCTTTGGAAATGGTGAATTAAAAGCTGAAATCAAGGAAATTGTAAATGATGGTAATCGCATTGTAAAATTTGAGTATAACGGAATTTTTGAAGAAGTATTGGATCAGTTAGGAGAAATGCCCCTACCCCATTATATTACAAAAAAGTTAGAGAATAAGGATAGATATCAGACAGTTTATGCAAAAAATAAAGGTTCAGCTGCTGCTCCTACAGCAGGATTACATTTTACACACGGATTACTTGAGGCTATAAGGCAAAAAGGGATAGAGGTTGTTTTTATTACTCTCCATGTAGGCTTAGGTACTTTTAGACCTGTAAAAGTGGAAAATATTACTGAGCATAAAATGCATTCGGAGTTTTATGTGTTAAGTGATGAATCGGCAGAAAAGATCAATGCCTGTAAACAAAATGGGGGTAGAATTATAGCGGTAGGAACAACGAGCTGCAGAACGTTGGAAACAGCTGCCAACAAAAAAGGACTTGTGCAACCGGGAAGTGGGTGGACTGATATTTTTATTTTTCCAGGCTATGCATTTAAGATGATAGATGCCTTGATAGATGCGATGTTTATTTATTAAGATAATGATTCACGAATGAGTGCAGTAGACAAGCATATAGACCATAATTTTCATCTAAATATTAGGATATAATAAAAAGGAATGGTGTAGATGTTTAAATTGATAAAAACGAATGGTAAAGCAAGACGAGGTGAATTTCATACTCCACATGGGATTATTCAAACTCCTGTATTTATGAATGTAGGAACGCTTGCAGCCATCAAAGGAGCAGTTTCAACGGTAGATTTAAAAGAAGTGGGTTGTCAGGTTGAGCTGTCCAATACCTATCACCTTCACCTCCGTCCTGGAGATAAAATCATCAAGAAGCTAGGTGGGCTACATAAGTTTATGAATTGGGATCGTCCTATTCTCACTGATAGTGGCGGATTTCAAGTGTTTTCACTAGCTGCTCTTCGTAAAATTAAAGAAGAGGGAGTATATTTTAATTCACATATCGATGGAAGAAAAATTTTTATGGGCCCAGAAGAAAGTATGCAGATACAATCTAATTTGGGATCTACTATTGCCATGGCTTTTGATGAGTGTATAGAAAACCCTTCAACCTATGAGTATGCAAAAGCGTCTTGTGAACGAACTGTTCGTTGGTTAGTGCGCTGCAAAAACGAGCTAGACAGGTTGAATTCCTTACCGGATACTATTAACAAAAAACAGATGCTGTTTGGCATTAATCAGGGTGGAATATATGATGATTTACGTGTTAAAAATATGCAAGAGATTAGTAAATTAGATTTGCCTGGATATGCGATTGGAGGTCTTGCTGTAGGAGAAAGTCATGATGAAATGTATAGAATTATTGAAGTTGTAGAACCTCACATGCCTGTTCATAAACCTAGATACCTCATGGGAGTGGGTACCCCAAGTAATATATTGGAAGCTGTGTCACGAGGAATTGATTTTTTTGATTGCGTAATTGCAAGCAGAAATGCGAGACATGCAAATTTATTCACTGAACATGGTACAATGAATCTTTTAAATGCAAAATATGAATTAGATGATAAACCCATTGATCCTGATTGCCAGTGTCCGACATGCAGACATTATTCAAGGGCATACATACGTCATTTGTTTAAAGCAAAAGAAATGCTGGGAATGAGATTAGGGGTTTTACATAACTTATATTTCTATAATAAATTAATGGAAAATATCAGAAATGCAATTGAAAACGACCAGTTTGAAGCGTATAAAGAGAAAAAGCTGAAGGATTTCAGCAGTCGATTATAAGACAGCATTTTATAGGAGAAATTATGTATACAAGAGTGTATGAAAGATTAATAAAAAATAGTATTCCTTTTCATCAAAAGGTTTTGCGATACCATTATAATTTGCCACTTGAGAATTTAAAGCAGGTGTTAACTTTAATAATAGAAGTAATCAGTCAAAACTATAGTATTGATGTAGTATATAAGACTAAAGATAGATTAGAATATGATGGGAGATTATATGCCACATCGAAGAAGCTACCATTATCTCAACTATGTGCTATTTTAGGTGACGAACAGTTATTATACAATTTTGGAAAGCAAAACGGATGGGTGAAAGTTGGATTATTTAATAACGATATAGATTGGTATTTGAGGATTTTTATTGAGAATGAATGTAATTTGAGTTCAGGGGAACCCAGAATAGAGAATATAGAGCTATTTACCAATGAACAGTTGTTAAGTAAAATAATGAATAAATTAATGGGTCAATCAGTTGGGCACATCATTATTGAAGGAGCAAAAAAATATATAGAGGAAATTTATATATAGGTTAATTTTTACATTTATACTTGATGGAATAGAAGATAAAGGATATAATTAAAGATGACTATCATTTTTAGCAAGAATAAACCTAAGAAACGGGGGTGTAAAGAATGAATAATATTTGGTCAGTGTTGATTCCTTATATACTTATATTTGTTGTGTTCTATTTTATATTAATTCTCCCTCAAAGAAAGAGAGATAAAAAAATGAAAGCAATGCTTGCCGCTTTGAAGGTAGGCGATGAAATTTTAACAATTGGAGGAATCTATGGTAAGATTGTAAGCATCAAAGATGATATTCTTACAATAGAAGTGGGAGCAGATAAAACAAAATTGAAAGTGGCAAGATGGTCTGTTCGAAGTGTCGAAAATGCTGACTAATCGTATGGCTTGATGGCTTGTGAAAAATTTTCTACATTCATGAGTACTATCTAAAAAAGTCATAAATCAAAATCCTCCGAATAAATTATAATATGGAATAATTATTCGGAGGGATTTTTGTGGGAAAGTTTAATTTTTCTTCATTTCAAACTTCAACATTAGAAAATGGGATACGTATAGGAACAGTACTAAGAGGAGTAATATTAGCATATATTGTTACACTTATAATTTTTTTAGTGTTTGCAGTATTGATTACTTATACTAATTTCCCTGAAAGTGCAATTCCGACAGTTGTTGTTGTCACAACGGTATTAAGTATTATCATTGCAGGTACTAGAGTTGCAAGGAAAGCAAGAAGCAAAGGATGGCTTAATGGAGCTATAGCAGGACTGACTTATATGATCATTCTATATTTTATAAGTTGTCTTGCTTTAACAGGTTTTGTTTTTGATAAGTATGTACTTTATATGTTGATTTTGGGTATTTTTACCGGTGCTTTTGGAGGGGTTATAGGCATTAACCTTAAAGGAGGCAGTTATAAAGCTAAAAAATAAAGGATCTTTTATTTTAAAAATTTGTATATTGTAAAAATACTTTTCATAAAAAAAATAATGTGTTATAATACCTTTTGATGAAAAATAGAGGAGGCAAACTTATGAAACATATCAAAACACTTACTGGCGCTACATTGAAAAACAGTATGAATCATGGAGGTTGCGGTGAATGTCAAACTTCATGTCAATCTGCCTGCAAAACTTCTTGCACAGTAGCGAATCAAAAATGTGAAAAGTAATTCGTTATGATAATTATTAATATTGATACTTTGGGATTTTAAATTGTACATAATTAGCAGTAGCCCAGGCAGTGCCTGGGCTACTGTAATGATTATCTATTTTAAGACATATTTAGACAATTCTAAAAGTATATGAGATAGCAACACCAGGCGCTGCTATGTAAATTAATGAAAGATTAAAGTGAGGGGAAAAATAGTGATACACAAATTTTCAATAAATGGTATTAATATAGTAGTTGATGTATACAGTGGAGCTGTGCATATGGTAGATGATATTGTATATGAGTTGTTAGACTACTATATGAAAATGAATAAAGATGCAATTATAGCATTATTTAAAAATAAATATTCTGAATACCAATTAGAAGAAGCATATAATGAAATTGAAGAATTACATGAAAATGGATTGTTATATACGGATGACCCATATCAAGATTATGTAGATTTATGGGACAAACAGTCTGTTGTAAAAGCATTATGCTTACATGTTTCACATGATTGTAATTTAAGATGTAAGTACTGCTTTGCTTCTACCGGTAGTTTTCAAGGTGATAGACTGTTGATGAGCGGTGAAGTTGGAAAAAAAGCTATAGATTTTGTGATAAAAAATTCCGGGAAGCGTCGAAATATTGAAATTGATTTTTTTGGCGGCGAACCATTAATGAATTTTGATGTAGTCAAGGAAATTGTTGAATATGCTAAGAAAGAAGGAGCTAAAGCGGGAAAAACATTTCGGTTCACAATTACAACTAATGGGTTGTTATTAAATGAAGATATTAAAAATTATATCAACAGTAATATGTCAAATGTTGTGCTAAGCCTTGACGGAACAAAAGAAGTAAATGATGATATGAGAATTAGAATTAACGGACGGGGATGTTATGATGATATTGTTCCTAAATTTCTGGATATAGCGCAATCCCGTGGACAGGATAACTATTATGTCAGAGGTACGTTTACACGAAAAAATCTCAATTTTGCAAAAGATGTACTGCATCTTGCTGATTTAGGTTTTAAGCAAACTTCTGTAGAACCGGTGGTTGCACCTGACAGTGAAGAATATGCTTTAAAGAAAGAAGACTTACCTATATTATATAGTGAATACGAAAAATTAGCTGTAGAATATTTGAAAAGAAAAAAAGAGCAAAAAGGATTTAACTTTTTTCATTTTATGATTGATTTAAGTCAGGGACCTTGTGTAGTTAAAAGGCTATCAGGGTGTGGTTCCGGGCATGAATACCTTGCGGTTACACCTGAGGGTGATATATATCCCTGTCATCAGTTTGTGGGCCATCAAAATTTTAAAATGGGCAATGTTTTTACAGATGAATTTAATACCGATATCAAACAATTATTTCAAAAGTCAAATGTTTATACTAAAGAAAAATGTAAAGAATGTTGGGCTAAATTTTATTGCAGTGGAGGATGTCCGGCAAATGCATATCAATTTAATAAAGATATTAATGAGCCCTATTTACTTGGATGTGAATTAGAGAAAAAACGTATAGAGTGTGCATTAATGATACAGGCTGCATTGGCCATATAATTTGTGTTATAGTTTAAACCTAAATTCGGTAGATAAAATATACTCAGAAAAAAGAGGAGTGCGTTATTACCATGATTCTGAAGTATAAAAATTATTATCCAAAAATACATAAATCCTGCTTTATTGCTAATAGTGCTAACATTATAGGCAATGTGGAAATTGGTGAAGATTCAAGTATTTGGTTTAATGCGGTACTGAGAGGGGATGTAGCATCTATTACTGTTGGAAGAAAAACGAATATTCAAGATGGGTGTATTATACATGGTGATACAGGAACAAATACAGTCATTGGAGATGGGGTAGTTGTAGGCCATAATGCCATACTGCATGGTTGTCAGATTTATCATAATTGTTTAATAGGAATGGGTGCTACAGTTCTTAATAATGCAAGAATCGGAGAGAATTGCATTATAGGAGCAGGGGCATTAATAACATCAGATAAAGAAATTCCTCCTAATTCTTTAGTTTTAGGTAGTCCTGCCAAAGTTATTAGAAAACTGACTGAACAAGAAATACAGTCCATTTTTAAACGTGCACAAGGCTATATTGATTTAAGTAAAGAATATATGAAGTGAATAATTTTATCTAAAATATAAAAAATTAAATGTTAGTAGTTATAGTAAGCAGGAGGAATTTTAATAATGACCCAAATCATGTATAAAGATATAAAAGATAACAGCGAAATTAACACATATTTGCAAAAAGGTAATGAGCTTTTAGGAGTACTGGGATTCACAGAACATTCATTAAAACATGCTTCAAAAGTTGCTGAAGCGGCAGGAACAATATTACTCCAATTAGGATATAGTGAAAGAGAAGCAGAATTAGTCAAAATAGCAGGGTATATTCATGACATTGGTAATGTAGTCAATAGAGTAGACCATGCGCAAACAGGAGCGATTTTGGCTTTTAATATCCTAACAAGACTACAGATGAATCCAAAAGAAATTGCTTTAATTATAGCTGCAATAGGGAATCATGATGAAAGTACTGGCTCCGCAGTAAATACAATTTCTTCCGCACTTATTTTAGCTGATAAAACCGATGTCAGACGCAGCCGGGTTAGAAACAGTGATTTTGCTACGTTTGATATTCATGATAGAGTAAATTATGCGGTGGAGAGTTCGGAAATAAAGATTAATCCGGATAAAAGAACTGTATTGTTAGATTTACAGATTGATACAACAATTGTTTCGGTAATAGATTATTTTGAAATATTTCTTGCACGTATGTTAATGTGTAGAAGAGCAGCGAATTTTTTAGATGCAAAGTTTGAACTCATGATAAATGAAGCGAAACTATTATAGAATAATTAGGACATATATTTTTTTTAAGAATATGATGAAAAGAATGTTAATTGGAATAATATTCTTCAAATAAATTAAATGTAACCAAACAATTGTGAACTATTGACTATGTATGATGGGAGAGATATAATATCGTTATGTGATTTTACAAAAGGAGGAATTATACGAATGATAGCCAAAAGTTTTACTAAATTTGCAATTGTAGTACTTATAATAGCAGCTTTGGCTTATACAGCTTTTTATGGTGTCACATTATTTGGTAAGACAATTCCCAGTGCGTTGGATGAAAACAACGGAATACGAAGGGGTTTAGATTTAACAGGCGGGTCAGTCATCACATATGAAGCGATGACGGCATCCGTTACTGATGAACAAATGGATACAGCAATTGGTATGTTAAGGCAGCGTTTAGATGCACTGGGATATTTTGAAGCTACAATTACTCGTCAAGGAGATAAAAGAATAAGGATAGAAATCCCTGCGATTTCAAATCCAGAAGAAGCAGTGCAAAAGTTAGGGGCTACTGCTGAATTAAAATTTGTTGATCCGGATGGAAATGTGATTTTAACAGGAAAAGATGTTGTAAATGCAAAAGCACAGTATGGACAATATGACCCTACTAAGCAGGCAGGTAACTTTGTTTCTTTAACTATCAGCGATGAAGGAACTAAAAAATTTGAAGAAGCTACTGCTAGGCTTAGTAAAAAAGAGAACGTAGATGCTGGTAAAAATTACATTGCGATTACATTAGATGAAGAGGTTATTTCTCAGCCATTTGTTCGTGAAACCATCTCAACGAAAGATGTTGTTATTAGTGGTAACTTTACTGCTGAATCCGCAGGGTGGCTAGCAAGTCTTATTAGAGCAGGAAAATTACCATTCTCTCTTAAGGATGTTGAATTAAGAAGTGTCGGTCCTACACTTGGGGAAAAATCCCTTGAAACAAGTCTTATGGCTGGAGGAATTGGCATTATTTTAGTACTGCTGTTTATGTTACTATATTATAGAGTTCCGGGATTGGTAGCCGATATTTCTTTAATTGCTTATATTGCGATTGTTGCTATTATTATGGCGGCATTTAGGGTGAATTTAAGTCTTCCGGGGATTGCCGGTATCATACTTTCGATTGGTATGGCTGTTGATGCGAACGTGGTAATATTTGAAAGAATTAAAGAAGAGTTAAAGGCTGGAAAAACTTTAAGAGCTTCGATAGATGCCGGTTTTTCAAGAGCTTTTACAGCAATTTTTGATGCAAATATTACCACCCTTATTGCGGCAGCCGTATTGTGGAGATTTGGTACAGGCCCTATCAAAGGTTTTGCAGTGACGCTTTCTATTGGTATTATTGCTAGTATGTTTACTGCAATTATTGTAACAAGATTCTTATTAAGACAAACAGTTGGAATGAATATTAAGAATTCAAAATTATACGGGGCTTAAGGAGCGTGATACAAGATGGATATAATAGGAAAGAGAAAAATATTTTTTATAATATCTGCCATTATAATATTAGCCGGGATAGGTAAAATGTTAGTTACGGGACTAAACCAAGATATTGATTTTGCTGGAGGAACAGCAATGCATGTCAATATAGGCAAGGAATTTAATAATAATGAGATTAGTAATATTGTTGCAGATGCGATAGGATTTGCCCCTTCTGCTATTCAGAAAGTGGGGGATGGGACTCAGGTCATTATTAAGACAAAGGAAATCGATACTGTTCAGAGAGATAAGGTATTTCAAGCTTTAAAGCAAAAATATGGGTTAGAACAAAAAGACTTATTTTCAACAGATAATGTTAATCCAACGATCGGTAAAGAGTTACGTTATCAAGCTTTTTTAGCATCATTAATTGCTTCTGTTTTAATGTTGATATATATTACATTTAGATTTGAATTTAAATCTGGGGTTGCGGCAGTGATAGCACTTATTCATGATGTACTGATTATGCTCACAGTTTATGCTATTTTTCAGATACCCATTAATACTTCATTTATAGCAGCAATATTGACGATACTAGGTTATTCAATCAACGATACTATTATCGTATTTGATAGAATAAGAGAAAATAGTAAATATATGAAAAAAGATAAATTTAGCACTATTGTGAATAAAAGCATATGGCAAACACTTGCTCGTTCTATCAATACGTCTCTTACAACATTGTTGACAATTACGCTTTTGTATATTTTAGGGGTTGAGTCGATAAAAAATTTTGCTTTTCCGCTTATAATAGGTATTTTAAGCGGTACCTATTCTTCAATATTTATTGCAAGTCCTGTTTGGGTAATGTGGAGAGAATGGCGAGCTAAGAAAAAGTCGAACTTAAAAACAGCATAAGTTATCAATAAATATTATGGTATATAAAAAAGTATAGCGATACACCAAGATGAGTATCGCTATACTTTTTTTATAAAATAATCTACCAACAAACCACCTATAATTGCCTCTGCAAAAATGGTGAGACCTGTTTTTGCCATTACAAATGTAATAAAAGTTATATTGTAATCAAAGTTATAGATACTGCTATTAATAAAAAATAAAATGAGTGCAACAATAAGTAAGCCATTAGCTAATTGAAGACCATGTACGATTATCTTTTTTGGTAATTGACCTATACTATTTATGGTAGTAAATATTTTACGGATGGTACTGTTCATAGTATCCCCCCTTGAAATCATATGAGCGTAAACTAAGTTTCCTTTCTATGTTAACATAAAATATTATGTTTTTTCAAGTACAAATGATTTCCAAGCCTCTTTTAAACGTATAGTTTTTTCTATATTCATTATATGATATGAATTGTTGGATATAGTAGTATAAAGAAATAAAATATATTATAATTGAATCAGTTAAATCATTTATTATAGGAGGTTTACAATGGACATTGGCATATCTACAGCCTGTTTTTATCCAATGGCTACAGAAAGTACACTGTCAGTTATATACGAGTTAGGTTTTAAAAAAATTGAAGTATTTATGGAGGCATATAGTGAGTATGAAGTAGAGTTTTGTAAATATTTAAGAGAGCAGATCGATAAATTTGAATTAAAAGTTATCTCAGCTCATGCTTTTTGCAGTGTATATGAACCTTTTCTTTTCTCAGAATATCGTCGCAGAAAATTGGATGCCCTTGTAACTTTTAAGAAAGCTTTAACTGCAGCTCATATTCTCGGTGCAAAATATTTTACTTTCCATGGAAATCGAAAAGAGGCAACTACCGATACATTTAATTTTCGTAATTATGCAAGTGAAATGGATCAATTAGCAGAAATTGCTGGAGAGAAAAATATTGTTTTAGCATGGGAAAATGTTTATTGGTGTCAGTCAGGAAGCCCGGATTTTATTGAAAAAACTATGGAATATATTAGATCAGATAATCTTAAATTTACGCTAGATATAAAACAAGCAAATAAGTCGGGTGTAAACCCTATAGAATATATCAATGTTATGAAAGATAAAATAGTGAATGTACACATTAATGATGCAGATCATGAGCATGTGTGTCTTCTACCGGGAGAAGGGAAAATTAATTTAAAATTAATTATACACACATTAAAACAAAATAATTATCAAGGAGATTTGCTTATAGAGGTATACAGAAAAAATTTTAGACATATGCATCAAATTATAGAATCTAGAAATCACTTGGCAACTCTCATTTAAACAAGTGAACAACGATATATTTATTTATATGAAGTAATTTTTTGTCGTATAAAAACTTTTCATTTACATAATAGCCTTATAATTAATAAAATACGACAAAATATTTTCCAAATCTGCTTGAAGTTTGTCAGCAAATGCTGAATTTAACTGAAAGTTGCGATATTTTTTTCTGGTAAAAACGGAAAAGCTACTGTATAATAAGGCATGACAAAAGCTTATCTTTTAGTATTTCAAATTTATACATAAGTTTTTAGATATCGTCTAAGACTTTCAAAAGGGGTGTTTTCAATGTTTAATAAAAAACTTCAAGCTACAGTAAACATCAATAATGATGGAACATTTTTGTCGAATAACTTAAAAGAGCTTCACCTTGAATATTATATTGTTGAAAATGACTTGATAGATAAGGAACAAAGCTATCAAGGAAAAGCTTATGGTGTAGAAATAGTAAAAAAAGAATTAATGAAAGATAACAATACATATATAGAACATAAATTAATAGAAAATATATACTGCTGTGAACATAAAATGGAAAAGCTAGTAGAAAAACTAGCGCATCATACTGTGACACCAGTAGGATTAAGCAATGTATTAGAAGATATTGTAGGTATATTTTAGTATTGCAGACAGTAGGTGTCGGCAATAGGCACCTACTGTCACTTAAACTGTTTCTGTTACAATTTTAATGATATCTAAAGGTTCATTAACGATATAATCGGGCGTAATACCTTCAAATCGTTCTTTAGGGAATATCGTCCACGATACAAGTGCTGTTTTTATTTGTGCATTAATACCACATAAAATGTCATAAGGACTGTCTCCAATGATAAGCATATCTTTATTTTTACATTGAAAATAATCTTTTAGTTTATAGATACATTCCGGATGTGGTTTGTTATTTTCAACATCGTAAGCACTTATAATGCAGTCAACATATTGATTTAAATCGAATCGTTTCAACCCATGAAGAATTCCACTACGTCCTTTAGCCGAAGCAATTCCTATTTTGCATCCCAAAAACTTTAACTTTTTTAATAAGTCACTCGTTCCCGGAAATTTTTTTATCATTCTGTCTCGGTGTATTCTATAATAGTTTTTATAATATAAAATCATTTCTTTATATTTTTTTTCAGAAAAATATCTCATTTGTGCTTCTAGATGTTTTCCCAATACAGGTATTAAATCATGCTGGCTTATTTCCTTATGCAGAACGTTTTTGACAGTTTCATACAATGATAGTATAATTAGTTCATTTGTATCAATTAAAGTACCATCAAAATCAAAAATGACATTTTGAATCATAAAATTTTCTCTCCTGTTTTTTAAATTATGTGCCAACCAATCATACATTTATCCTGTTTGAATTCATGGAAAAATTACAATATAATTAATTTATCATATGGAACCATTTATTATGAATTTAATGCTTTTGTAGTTCCTCTGACTATCAATTCAGGATTTACTATGATTTTTTTATATTCCGAAGTTTCATTATTGATTCTCTTTAATATCAAGTCTGAAACTATATTTCCTAGTTTATTGAAGGGTTGTCTTATGGTAGTTAGGTTAATACTTGCTATCGATGCTATAGGTATATCGTCGAAACCAACTATACTAAGATGGTCGGGAATTGTCATTCCATTTGCTTTATATGCTTCCATAATTCCAATAGCCATAAGGTCATTACCTGCCAATACTGCTGTAGGTCTATTGCTTTTTTTTAGCAATGATAACCCGTATTTATGCCCTGTTTCCATTTTTAAATCTCCATGCGTTATAAAGTCTTCATGATACTCGAAATCAAATACTTCTAATGCATGTTTATATCCATTAAATCTTTCCATACTAGAGGAGGAGTTGACAGGTCCAGTTAAAAAACCAATTTCAGTGTGTCCCAATTCAATTAAGTGCCGTGTTGCAATATACCCAGCTGCAAAATTGTCAAGTATTACCACATCTCCTTCAAAAGCTTTAATATATCTATTTAAAAGTAAGACAGGGCAATTCATAGATTTTAGAAGTGCATTTAAATTATCACTTTCCATAGCAGATGTCATAATAACGCCTGCAAAGCCATATTGCTTTGCAGCTTTCAAATATAATTCCTCTTTTTCTATATCGTATTCACTATCACAAAGTACAACCATATAACCGTTTTGGTTTAATATATTTTCAATCACCCATGTTAATTCAGCGTAATACGGGTTTCTAATGTCTCCAATAATCAAAGCAATAACATTTATTTTCCCAAGGGCTAATCCTCTGGCTAAGGAATTGGGAGAATAATTATAGTTATCTATTACTTTTCTTACTTTTTCTCGCGTTTTAGGGTTAACATTCGGATTATTAGTAAGTACTCTTGAAACTGTAGAGCGCGATACACCTGCTATTTTTGCTATATCGCTAATAGTAATTTTTTTCATTTACTCATCCGTCCTTATATCATTATTCAATACATATCAACAAAATAATATAAAATTTAGGATTACCGATTTAGCATTAAGTGAAATCGGTACCAATGGTTGTTCAATAAATTATACTTATTTAATAATGATAATATCATATTATAGCCCAATAATTCAATATAAGCCTATATTTTATACATAACATATTTTATATCAATTATTATTTTAAAACCTGAAAAAGAGAAAAAATTAGAAAAATGAAGCATATAAGAGTAAATAAGAATAATAAAAAGATAAAAAAGGTAAAATTAAAGTTACCGTATTTGTAAAAACTTATTTAGGTGATTATAATTTAAACATAATGTTAATAAACATCACAGCAATGTTATTACAATAATATGTAATAGAATACATATCTTTATAAGTTACTGGTCTATTTTAAATGTATTTAAGTTGTAGTAAGTTATTTTATTTATAAATTTGGGATCGATTTCAGAAATACTATTTCTGTTTTGATGTCATTATAGAATTCTGTACAATTATTTTTTCTCCTTGATAACAAATTTCTGTCAATAATTATTTGTGTTATATAATTTTATGTTTTTAATGATATTATTGGGATCGGTTGCACAAACTCTAAATTTTTTATTCATTATATTTTTATAAAATTATTTCCTAAAGAAAGATTATATTTAGCAAACAAATAGAAGGAAGGTTAGCTGTATGAGCTTAATGGGGGTTAATTTTTGGCCTTTTCATATTGTTAACGATATGAAAAAAGAAATATATAATAATATGGAAATAGAGATGTTTGGCGATGCGCCAGATAATTTATATATGAGCCTTGTTAACACTGTCAAATTATTTCCGGATAAACAGGCGCTTGTCGAAGATAATCAAATTATAACCTATAAAGAATTTAAAGAATTAGTAGATGTTTTTGCATCTAATTTATTTACTATGTATAGCGTAAAAAAAGGTGATAGGGTAGCATTGTTGTTAGTGAATAGCATCGACTTTTGTGTGGCTTTTTATGCTATAGCAAAGTTGGGAGCGATTTCAGTACCTTTAAGCACTAAAGCAAAAAGTACAGAATTAAGTTATTTCTTAAAAGATTCCGGTGCAAAAGTTCTAATTTTAAATGAACAGTGGTGGGAAAATATCAAAGATATTATCAGTTTTACTAAAATTAAACACTTTATCATCACCGGTGATAATAAAAATAACATTAACGCAAAAAAAATAGAATTATTATATAATAAAAAGGGTAGTTTTGATAAAAATGTTAGATTACCGCAAATACATGACCCTGTAGCTATCATGTATACATCAGGTACGACAGGAGTTCCTAAAGGGGCATTATTATCTCACTTTAATATTTTACATGGTGTTATAAGTTATAAAAGAATTTTTGATTTAAGTTCTGAAGATAGCACGGTTATTGCGATTCCTATATTTCACATTACAGGTCTTGCAGCACTCTTATGTTTATTTGTTCATGTTGGAGGAACAATATATCTTCAACCATATTTTAATGCAAAAAAAGTACTTAAAACAGTTCAAGAGAAAAAAATAACCTTTCTGCACGGTTCTCCAACAGTATTTATACTCCTTCTTGAGCAATCTCAAAACTTTGCAGCACTAGAAAGTTTGAAAAAAGCTGCTTGTGGTAGTGCGAATATGCCTCCGGAAGTTTTATTTAAAATAAAAAGGTGGCTTCCTAAAACGGCTTTCCATACTGTTTATGGTCTTACAGAAACAAGTTCTCCTGCAACAATATTCCCAACAGATGTTTACGGAAGTAATAAAATGGGCTCATCCGGTGTACCTATACCTGGGGTTGAGATAAAAATTATCGATGAGGAAGGAATGGAATGTCCATGTAATAGTGTTGGAGAACTTTTAATAAGAGGTTCTGTAGTTTTGGAAAAATATTGGAATAGCAATCAAAAAGCCACAGAAGATGGTTGGTTTAAGACGGGTGACCTTGCTAAGTTTGACAATGACGGATATATTTACATTGTAGATAGAAAAAAGGATATGATTAATCGAGGAGGAGAAAAGATATATTCCTTTGAAGTTGAAAATATTTTATATACCCATCCTGCGGTTAAAGAAGTTGCCGTAATAGGAGTACCCGATCCGGTATACGGTGAAGTAGTAAAAGCAGTTATAGTAACTAATGAGGGATACAGTCTTACTGAAGAAGAGGTTAAAGAATGGGTAAAACAAAAATTAGCTAAATATAAAGTTCCTGCATATGTTCAATTTATTAATGAGATGCCGAGGACAAACAATGGCAAAATCAGCAAAAAAATAATTAAACAATACTATAATGATACATTTCAAAAAAGTTGTAATTATTAATTTATACAAATTATTAAAATCGATCCCAATTTGCTAAGATTGTATTGACACACTTCCTCAAGATGGTTATTTATTACTGCATAGATAGGAGTGAAAAAATGAGAGCAAAATTTATTTCCAGTAAAGAAGCTGTGGAAATGATCAAGGATGGAGACACAATTGCTACTGTTGCTATGACATTGGTGAGTGCCTCAGAATCTGTGCTAAAGGCAATAGAAAATAGTTTTTTACAAACCGGAAAACCTAAAAATCTAACTTTATTACACTCTGCTGGACAAAGTGATAGAAAACTTGGGATTCAGCATTTAGCTCATGAGGGACTAGTAACAAGAATTATTGGTTCTCACTGGGGACTTCAACCAAAATGGATGGAGATGATAACCAATAATAAGGTGGAGGCATATTGTGTGCCACAAGGACAGATTGCCCAATTATACCGGTCAATGGCTTGTGGACTCCCCGGTAAATTATCGAAAGTGGGGTTGGGAACATTTATAGATCCCAGAATAGAGGGAGGAAAGATGAATGAAAAAACCAAAGACCTTCCTGATATTATAGATGTGGTTCATTTAAAAGGAGAAGAATATCTTTTTTACAATGCTATACCGCTTGATGTAGTTCTAATCAGGGGTACGACAGCAGATGAAATGGGGAATATCACTACCGAAGAAGAAGCTATGAAGCTTGAAGTTCTTCCTGCAGTTTTAGCTGCCAAGCGTTTTGGAGGAAAAGTAATTGCTCAGGTAAAAAGAGTGGCTCAAACAGGGACACTGCATCCGAAGCAGGTGGTAGTTCCTGGGGTCTTTGTAGATGCTATTGTCGTTTGTGAAAACCCGATGGAAGATCATAGACAAACTTCTTCATGGTACTTTGATCCTGCATATTGTGGTGATATAAGAGTTCCGATGAGTAGTATCAAACCGCTTCCCTTATCCATAAGAAAAGTAATAGGAAGAAGAGCTGTAATAGAACTTAAAAAAGATGCCATTATTAATCTAGGTACAGGTATACCCAATGATGTAATTGGCTCAATTGCGGCAGAAGAAGGCATAACTGATGATATTATGATTACAGTTGAATCAGGAATATACGGTGGCGTTCAAGCAGGGGGAATAGATTTTGGCATAGGTAAAAATTTATATGCGATGATTACCCATGATGCACAGATGGATTTTTATAATGGTGCAGGGGTTGATTTTACCTTCATGGGAGCTGGTGAAATGGACCGTGAAGGGAATATAAATGCAACAAAGATGGGGGACAGATGTACAGGTTCCGGTGGATTTATAGATATCACCCAAAATGCGAAACATGTTATCTTTTGTTCCACATTTACTGCCAAGGGTTTAGAAGTCAACTTTAACGATGGAAAGTTAAATATAGAAAAGGAAGGAAACATAAAAAAATTAGTCAATAAAGTTAGCCAGATATCCTATAATGGGTTACTGGCTAGAGAAAAAGGTCAAAAGATGCATTTTGTTACAGAAAGGGCTGTATTTGAATTGAGAAAAGAAGGTCCGGTTCTGGTAGAAATTGCACCGGGTGCAGATTTGCAGCGGGATATTCTGGATCAAATGGAATTTACGCCTTTAATTGATAAAGATTTAAAAGTAATGAATTCAAAAATATTTGAAGAAGGACCGTTTGGTTTAAAAGCATTATTAAAATAAACAAAAATTGAAAGAAGGGGGTTATTCACTATGAGATTAAAAGATAAAGTTGCTATTATTACAGGAGCTGGG
Source organism: Clostridiales bacterium (assembly GCA_030156665.1). Taxonomy (GTDB): domain Bacteria; phylum Bacillota; class Clostridia; order SK-Y3; family SK-Y3; genus JASGMB01. Next base: position 70,726 of record JASGMB010000001.1, on the reverse strand, counting down.
AGGGGACTCGGAAAAGGAATTGCCGTGAAACTGGCTCAAGAAGGGGCAAAAATTGTAGTGAGCGATATTGACATTGATAATGCCAATACGACCTGTAGGGAAATCAAGAAAGCTGGTGGCACAGCTATAGCAGTAAAAACCAACATAGCTGCAAAGGAAGATGTGGATAATTTATTTAAAGAAACATTAGAAAACTTTGAAAATATTGATATTTTAGTCAATAATGCCGGTATCAACAGGGATGGCATGCTGCACAAAATGACACAGGAACAATGGGATCAGGTGATTGCCGTAAACTTAACAGGTACGTTTTATTGTACTCAGGCTGCTGCGAAATTAATGAGAGAGAGACAATATGGAAGAATCATTAACATTGCGTCAGCTAGCTGGTTGGGTAATATCGGACAGGCAAACTATGCTGCATCAAAAGCAGGGGTAGTGGGACTCACCAAAACTGCTGCCAGAGAGTTAGCCTCAAAAAATGTAACGGTAAATGCCATATGTCCTGGTTTTATAGAGACCGATATGACAAGAGGAGTACCGGAAAAAGTATGGGACATTATGATTAGTAAAATTCCGATGGGGAGAGTCGGAAAGCCGGAAGATGTGGCAAATCTCGTAGCATTTTTAGCTTCTGATGAAGCATCGTACATCACCAATGAGGTCATTAATGTGGGAGGTGGAATGATTTTATAAGCTGGAAAGGAGAGGATTTTAAAATGGAATTTAAAAAAGTTGCAGTTATAGGAGCCGGTTTAATGGGAAGTGGCATAGCCCAGACTGTAGCTCAGGCAGGAATAGAAGTGATCAATATTGATATTTCAGAAGAACAGACAAATAAAGCCAAAGATAATGTAATTAAAAATTTAAATAAATTGAATGCAAAAGGTAAAATGACTACCGAACAAACAGAGAGCATATTACAAAAATTACGTTATAGTAATAGTTACGAGGATATTAAAAGAGCTGATTTAATCATTGAGGCGGTACCGGAGAAAATGGAGTTAAAGAAAAAGGTATTTGCTGAATTAGATGCATTGGCGGATAACAATGCAATAATAGTTTCAAATACATCAGGACTTAGTATATCGGAAATGGCATCTGTTACGAATAGAGCTGACAAGATAATGGGGGTACATTTCTTTTATCCAGCTCCAATTATGAAACTGGTAGAGCTCATTAGAGGAATTGGGACTTCTGATGAAACTTTTGACAGTGTTAAAGAATTTTCAGTGAAAATAAATAAAATACCGGTAGAAGCACCGGAGTTACCGGGATTTTTGGTAAACAGAATACTGGTACCGATGATGAATGAAGGCGCTTTTTGTGTAATGGAAGGTGCGAAGCCGGAAGATGTAGATAAGGCAATGAAATTCGGTGCCAATCTTCCTATGGGACCACTGGAACTAGCAGATTTTGTCGGATTGGATGTTATGCTTGCAACGATGGAAGGTTTATATGAAGGATTTAGCGATTCCAAATATAGGCCTTGTCCTCTCATCAAAACGTTAGTAAAGGCTGGACACCTAGGAAGAAAAAGTGGAAAAGGATTTTATAATTACAATTAATAATGAATGTTGGGGGTGCTTTAAAATGAACAACTTAAAAGAAGTAGTTGTTGTCAGTGGTGTGAGAACCGCTATAGGAACATTTGGCGGCAGCTTAAAAGATATTCATCAAACGGATTTGGCTGGTCTTGTCATCAAGGAAGCAGTTAAAAGAGCAGGTATAGAGGATAAATTAGTGGATGAAGTAATTGTAGGAAATGTTGGACAGATTGCCGAGAACGGATTTATTGGACGTATGTGTTCTTTAAAAGCAGGGTTGCCTTTAGAGACAACAGCCTATTCGGTAAACAGACAATGTGGATCGGGATTACAGGCAATAGCAGACGGATTAATGGAAATTCAGACCGGTAATGCAGAAATTGTTGCAGCTTGTGGAACAGAAAATATGAGTCAGTTACCCTATTACGTTAAAGGGGCAAGATTTGGATATCGAATGGGTCACGGTCAGTTTGAAGATGGACTGCTTACTATTTTAACATGGCCAATGGGTCCTTATCATAATGGCATTACTGCAGAAAATGTGGCGGAAAGATTTAATGTAACAAGGGAGCAGCAGGATATATTTGCATTATCGAGTCAGGAAAAAGCAGTCAAAGCAATTGACGAAGGTAAATTTAAAGAAGAAATTTTACCGGTAGAGATTTCGTTAGGTAAAGGCAAAACAGCTATGTTTGATACTGACGAACATCCAAGAAGAGGATTGACCCTTGAAAAACTTGCAAAACTGAGACCTGTGTTCAAAGAAGGGGGCTCGGTAACTGCAGCAAATGCTTCCGGCATTAATGACGGAGCAGCGGCAGTAGTGTTAATGTCAAGAGAAAAAGCTGAGCAGCTTGGATTACAGCCAATATTAACCATTAAAGGATTTGCTGTAGCAGGAAATGAACCGGAAATTATGGGTTTTGCACCGGCATTATCAACTAAGAAACTTTTAAATAAATTAAATTTAAAAGTTCAAGATATAGACCTAATTGAATTGAATGAAGCTTTTGCATCACAGTCCATTGCCGTTATTAATGATCTGCAATTAGATATGAACAAGGTGAATGTAAACGGCGGAGCAATTGCTCTAGGTCATCCGGTAGGGGCAACCGGTGTGATATTAACAGTTAAATTGATGTACGAGATGAAAAAACAAAATGCTAAATTAGGTCTAGTCACAATGTGTATAGGAGGTGGTCAAGGAATATCCATGTTATTTGAAAACAATCTAATATAAAAATTTATAAGGAGGCTTTGAAATGAAAAAAGTATTTAAAGTATTCACGTTGGTATTAGTAGTAACTTTTTTAGCATCCATAGTATTAAGTGGATGTGCATCAAAAGAGACTGGAAGTTCATCGGAAAGTAAAGAAAAAGTAGTAAAAATTGCTTTCTTAAATCCACTGTCCGGGCATAATGCCGATGCAGGACAGCAAGATTTAAATGCAGCTAAGCTTGCAGTAGAACATATTAATGCGGCAGGTGGAATTAAAGCATTAGACGGTGCTAAAGTTGAACTAATTGTTTCAGATACCACCAGTGATCCTACACAAGCGCAATCGGTGGCAGAACGTACACTTAGCAGTCATAAAGTTGCTGGTGTTGTTGGAACCGGTATCAGTGGATTGACTTTACCGATTCTTCCGGTAGCAGAAAAACATCAGGTTCCAATCATCACCAACTCTATCAGCAATGATATTACAAATCAAGGTTATAAATATGTTTTTGAACCGGTTCCCAAAGGAAGCATGTTTGGAGATACTCAAGTAGAGTTTCTAAAAGCACTTAACAAGGACTTTGGTTTAGGTATAAAGAAAGTTGCTGTTGTTTATGAGAACTCTGCATATGGTGTTTCTACAGCAAAAGGAGTAAAAGAAAGAGCAGAAGCAGCCGGTTTGGAAGTTGTCATCAATCAATCCTATCCGCAAGGTTTTACTGATGCTTCTTCATTAGTTACAGCAGTAAAACAATCAGGTGCAGAAGCAGTATTTCCGGTTGCATATACAACCGATGCGAAGTTAATCATTAACACCATGAAAAGTATGAATTATGATCCGCTTATTATCGGCGGAGGTGCCGGATTTTTATGGCCGGCAATGGGTAGAGAATTAGGTGAGAATATTAACGGATTGGTTTCGGTAGCATCCTGGAACTGGGATAGTAAACATATCAGTGAAGACCCTGAATTAGCAAAAATACCTGAGGCTTATGAAGAAAAATTTGGTGAATTTATGACTGAACATGCTGGCCCAACTTATAGCTTTGTATGGATGCTAAAAGAAGCTATGGAAAAAACAGGATCATCTGATCCGAAAGTACTAAGAGATGCATTGGCAGAAATGGAAATCACGTCAGGACCTGCATCTTTAATGCAGCCAGGAAAGGTAAAATTTGAATCTGATGGATGGAATAAATATGCACATCCTGTTATGATTCAATGGCAGGATAACAAACCTAGAACTATCTATCCAATTGAAGATGCATCCGTAAAAATGATTACACCAAATAAATAATAATTTATACTTTAATAACAAGAACTACACTATTTAATGTAGTTCTTGTTATTAAAGAAAATAAGTGAGGAGGGCGAGATCATGAGTTGGTTGATGGGTCAATCGGTTATTAATGGATTATTAATTGGCGGTGTGTATGCACTAATTGCTGTAGGTCTGACCATTATATTTGGTGTTATGAAGATCGTTAATTTTGCTCAAGGTGAATTTTTAATGGTAGGTATGTATGCTACATGGTTATTATTTTCTGCCATAGGTGGCAGTCCATATTTATTAATTATACCGGTAGCTTTCATTATGTTCATATTTGGATGGTTGGTTTATAAAATATTGGTGAATCCTGTAGTAGGTAAAGGAGATACTTCTTATATATTACTCACCATTGGATTATCGTTTTTTTTACAAAATGCAGCACAATTAATATGGACGGCTGATTATCATACTGTAGAAACAAGTCTTAAAGGACAGGCACTGCAATTAGGAGGGCTTTCTATTTTAGTACCAAGATTAATTGCATTTGCAGTAGCTATTATATTAGTTGCGATAGTGCATCTATTTTTAAAGAAAACAGACATAGGTAGAGCCATGAGGGCTACAGCAGAAAATAGTGAAGTTTCATCTATGCTTGGTATAAATCCTATTACTACTTATGCAATTGCTTTTGCCATCGGTACTGTATTAGCAGGTATCGCAGGAACGTTATTAACACCTATGTTTTATGTTTTTCCAAGGGTAGGAGCATTATTTACAACTACAGCTTTCGTTGTAGTGGTATTAGGAGGATTAGGAAATATTACTGGAGCACTTTTAGGTGGTTTGTTAATTGGATTGGTAGAAGCATTTACCGGAAGTTTTATTGCGCTTGATTTGGCACCAGTAGGAACATTTATTGTATTTTTATTAGTATTACTCTTAAAACCTGAAGGTCTTTTTGGAGGAGGTGCTCGTAAAGCATGAGAAATATCAATATTCTTTTGAAAAACAAACTGTTATCAATAGGGGCACTAATATTACTTGTTTTCCCTTTGTTTATTGAATCCAGATATATTATACATGCTACCATGATGGTTTTTATATTCGCATCTATGGCTGTTGCCTGGAATATCATCGGAGGGTATGGAGCACAGATTTCATGGGGGCATGCTTCTTTTTTCGCAATAGGCGCTTATGCAAGCTTCCTTATGTTTTTAAAACTTAATGTTTCTCCATTGATTAGTATATTCTTAGGTATGGTCTTATCTGTAATTCTTGCTATTATCGTCGGATATCCATCCTTTAGATTAAGAGGTGTATATTTCTCACTGGCTACCATTGCTTTTGCTGAAATCGTAAAGCTTTTGCTACTATATTTTCAAGAATTCACAGGTGGAGCGAATGGATTAATGCTGCCTTTTAAAGGACAAAACCCACTAAATTTACAGTTTAATTCGGTAGTTCCCTACTATTATATTTCCTTTTTATTAATGGGGATCATCATATTTTTAACTTGGAAATTGGAAAATTCTCGATTAGGATATTTTTTAAAGGCGATTAAAGAAGATGAAGATGCTGCTGAATCTTTAGGCATTAAGGCATATCAAGTAAAATTAATTGCATTTATCATTAGTGCGGCAATGATGGCTGCAATAGGAACAATCTATGCATTTAATATTGCTTATATTGACCCGGTAGGTGTAGCACATCTTGACTTATCCATCAAGATAGGGGCAATAGCAATTGTAGGCGGTGTTGGAACATTATGGGGGCCTGTTATAGGTGCGTTCATCATAGTGCCCCTGACAGAAATTACAAACGCTTTATTGGGCAGTACAAGAGGCGGTGCCAGTACAGCACTTTACGGTTTGGTATTAATGGTTGTAATTATATTCCAACCAAAAGGTGTGATCGAATTTTTTAATGGTAAACGCAAAAAAACAAAAAATAATTCGGTTAAAGCTTCAATATAAGTGGGGTGTGAAAATTGGAAACAATTTTAAAAATCAACAATCTGGATAAATCATTTGGCGGTGTGCATGCGGTAAATCATGTAAGCTTTGAAGTGAAAAAAGGAGAAATTTTGGGGCTAATCGGACCAAATGGATCGGGAAAATCTACTTGTGTCAACTTAATCAGTGGCGTATACACCCCTGATTCTGGCGAGATTATTTTTGATGGTAAAAATATAGTGAAGATGCCGGTACCTAATAGAGCTGATTTAGGTATAGGAAGAACATTTCAATCACCAAAACCGTTTTCAAATTTAACAGTTTATGAGAGTGTGTTTACCATAGCCCTTGTTCACAATAGACATATGCATGATGCTAGAGAAAAAACTGAACAGATTTTGGAACTGACAAGTCTTAAAAATCTTTCTGAGATAAAAAGCGGGAAACTACCTATAGAAAAAAGAAAATGGTTGGATCTTGCAAGAATATTGGCAATTAATCCTAAACTCATTATGATGGATGAAGTAATGGCAGGACTAAACCCATCCGAAATGGAAGAAAGTATAAAGTTAGTGAAGAAAATAAATGAGGAAGGTATTACCGTTATTTTTATAGAACACGTAATGACTGCTGTTATGAAATTATGTCACAGGGTAATCGTATTAAATGAGGGCTCATTGTTAAGTGAAGGAATACCGGCAGAAGTAATGAAAGAAGAAGCCGTCATTAAAGCATACCTGGGAGGAGGTTATGCAGATGATAAAAATTAAAAATGTAAATGCGGGTTATGGTGATCTGAAGGTATTATTTGATGTTTCACTGGAAGTAAATGAAGGGGAAGTCGTTACACTTGTTGGCTCAAATGGAGCAGGAAAAACTACTCTTTTACGGGTAATTTCAGGACTTATTCCACTCACATCGGGTGAAGTTTTATGGTATGATAAAGATATTACTAAAATACCGGCGTACAAAAGGCCTGAATTGGGGATTGCCCATATTCCGCAGGGGAGAGGTATACTGGGTACTTTAACAGTTAAAGAAAATCTATTGATGGGAGCATACACCAAAAGTGCACGACCCAAAAGAAACGAACGTATAGAGTATGTATTTGATTTATTTCCAATATTAAGAGAAAGGGCAAATTTGATGGCAGGCACCCTTAGCGGAGGACAACAGCAAATGCTTGCGATTGCCCGGGCCCTTATGATGGAACCGAAATTACTAATACTTGATGAGCCGTCATTAGGCCTTGCACCCATCATCGTGGAGGAAGTTTTTGAAATTATACAAAATATCAGAACAGAAGGAGTATCCATCCTATTAATAGAGCAAAATCTTTTACAGGCATTATCTGTTGCTGATAGAGGATATGTATTTGAAACAGGCCAAATCGTAATTAAAGGCTCAAGTAAAGAATTGTTAGATAACCCGGATATCAAAAAAGCATATCTTGGTATATAATCATTTTATAAGTGATGTGAAAATACCACGGCATTTTATGCCGTGGTATTTTTTATAACACATAGGAAATTATAAACCTTTGTACTCTGGGGATAAATTTATTTATAATTTCCGTCATGTGTTTCAAAAAAGTCAATCTTGAGAATCTTTTATAAAAAGACTTTTTGTAACGCATAGAAAAGTATGTTTTTCCTTAGTTTTATACTTTCCGTTAAATGCGTTTCAAAAAAGGCTTCATAAAAAAATGTTTCTTTTGGAAGCCTTTTTTGTATGTACATGTTATTATGGGCGTATATTTTTTATTTGAAGAATATTATGGAAAGGACGTTGCGGAATAATATTCTTCAAATAAATTAAATGTACCCTGTTATTATTAAAATTAAGCAGATTTACAATAATTATGTTATAATAATTATGTTATAATAATTACGTTTAAACTATAAAAAATGAGGTAATGATATGGACCAAAAGACGTTAAAAGTTTTAGAATACCATAAAATATTAGATAAATTAGCGGGATTAGCTACTTCTGTTTTGAGTAAAGAAAAAGCTTTAAACCTTTACCCAACAACGGATCTCAATGAAATAAAACATTTACAAAAAGAAACCAGTGAAGCAGTCAGTATGCTAATAAAAAAAGGAAGTGCCCCGCTTGCAGGCTTAAAGGATATTAGAGGTGCAATTAAAAGAGCAGAAATTGATGCAGTCTTAAGTCCTAAAGAGCTGTTAGAAATTGCACATGCATTGAAAATTGCACGTAATATGAAAAAGTACGGTGGAGCAGATCGGAAAGAAGAGTCTTATCCTATTTTAGATATGCTCATTGAAGAATTACAAATATTCAAAAAACTGGAAGATACCATTACCACTTGTATACTAAATGAAGAAGAAATTGCGGATAATGCCAGCTTGGAACTAAGCAGTATAAGAAGGCAAATGCGAAATATTAATAATAAAATTAAAGATATATTAAATAACATTGTCCATTCTTCCAAGTATCAAAAATATTTACAAGAACCTATTGTTACAGTCAGAGGAGACAGATATGTTATTCCAGTTAAGTCGGAACATAAAGGTGACGTAAGTGGAATTGTGCATGATTCGTCGGCTAGTGGTGCAACACTTTTTATTGAGCCTATGGCTGTAGTAGAAGCAAATAATGAACTTCGTTCTTTACGAACGAAAGAGAAAAACGAAATAGAACGTATATTAAGTGAAATGACGTATATGGTTAAAGAACATGCGGAGGGTATAAAAAGCAATGTTAAACTTATTGCACACCTTGACTTTATATTTGCAAAAGCTAAACTAAGTCTTGAATGGAATGCCGTTGAACCTAATATAAATGACCAGCAATATATTGATATTAAAAAGGCAAGACATCCTTTGCTTGACCCTCAAATCGTTGTAGCTACCGATATTTATTTGGGCAAAGAATTTGATACATTAGTGATTACAGGGCCTAATACAGGAGGAAAAACTGTTACATTAAAGACGATAGGATTATTTACTTTGATAGCCCAATCGGGTCTACATGTTCCTGCTAGCGACGGGACAGAGTTAGCTGTGTTTAAAAAAGTATTTGCCGATATCGGAGATGAACAAAGTATAGAGCAGAATTTAAGCACCTTTTCATCCCATATGACAAATATTATAAAAATACTACAAAAAGTTGATGACGAATCACTTGTACTTTTTGATGAGTTAGGCGCGGGGACAGATCCGGTAGAAGGTGCTGCGCTTGCGATGTCTATATTAGACTATCTTCACCAAATGGGTGTGCGAACAGCAGCAACCACTCATTACAGTGAATTAAAGTTATTTGCATTATCTACAAAGGGAATAGAAAATGCATCTTGTGAATTTGATGTTGAAACGTTAAGACCAACATATAAATTATTAATTGGCGTTCCTGGGAAAAGCAATGCCTTTGCAATATCCAGCAGATTAGGGTTAGATTACAAGATTATTGAGCGGGCAAAAGAATTTGTTTCTCAAGAAGATGTTAAATTTGAAGATATTATTTCGAATTTAGAGCAAAATAGACAAGCTGCCGAACAAGAAAAGGAAAAGGCTGTACGTTACAAACAGGAAGCAGAAGTTTTAAAAAATGAGTTAATTGAACAACAAAATAAATTGCGTCTTCAAAGAGAAAAGTTGTTAAATGAAGCACGACGAGAAGCTAGAAAGATTATTGAGCAGGCAAAAGAAGAGGCAGAGGAATTAATTCAGCAGATTAGAAAGATTCAGGAAGAAACAGAAGAAAAAGAGAGAAATAGAGCGATAGAACAAGCAAGGAGCAAATTAAGGGATAAACTCAATACATTGGATAAATCTCTTGCTCAATCTGCTATGCCAAAAAACGGATACGCAAAACCTCCTGCAAATCTTAAACCCGGCGATGATGTGCTGATTACTAATTTGAATAAAAAAGGTAGTGTCATAGTGCCTCCTGATGCCAATGGAGAAGTTCAAGTGCAAGTAGGTATTATGAAAATCAATGTTCATATTTCTAATTTAAGATTAATAGAGGATGAAAATAAAAGTAATGATATAGCAAGAAATACAGGTGCGGGCAAAATAGGTATTTCTAAGTCAGCGCACATATCTCCCGAGTTAGATTTAAGAGGTCAGATGTTAGATGATGCATTGTTAAATACCGATAAATTTTTAGATGATGCGACCCTTGCAGGATTAAAACAGGTAACTATTATTCATGGAAAAGGTACGGGTGTCCTTAGAAATGGTATTCATAATATGCTAAAAACGAACCGACACGTCAAATCATTTCGTTTGGGGAAATATGGTGAAGGTGAATCAGGAGTTACGATAGTAGAATTAAAATAATTATTGGGAGAAATACCGATGAAAAAGTATTTGATGATGTTTATTATAATAATATTGATGACTTCCTCAACAATTAATGTATTTGCACAAGCAGAAAGTGTTGAGAAATTTACAGATATTCCACCCGGAGATTGGTCTGAGCAATATATTTATAAGCTGAAAGAATTAAATATTACAAAAGGAAAAGGAAATGATTTATTTGGCTACAATGATTATATTACCAGAGCAGAGTTTTTGACTTTTTTGATTAGAATCTTGAATATAGATGTGAATAACCAGCGAATACAAGAGATTTTTACCGATATAAGCGCAACAGACTGGTATTATAAAAGTATCATTGCAGGACTTCAAAATTCAATTATTTTTCGAACAGAGTATCCGGAAAATAAGTTTGAACCCAATAAATATATTACACGTGAAGAAATGGCTGTTATGATTGTAAGGGCACTGCAATATGATGAATTGGCTAAGCTTTTAAATAAAGAACAAACTCCATTTCGCGATGTGAAAAATTACAAAGGCTATATAACCGTTGCAAAAGATCTTGGTATTATCTATGGAAAGAGTGTGGATGCTTTTGCACCGGGTCAGAATGCTCTTCGACAAGAGGCAGCAGCAATGCTTGTAAGGTTGTATAATATTCTAAATCATAAACTGCAAAGCTTAAACGGATTTTATGCGATACGTTCCTACCCTCAAATTGACAAAATGAATGTTTTTAATATGATGAGTTTTGGTTGGAGCAGAATTGAATTCAATGAACAATCCGGGCAAATTGAATTATCCATAAGTCTGCCAGCATCTAACCATCCATTTTATATTCCAGATGGTTTTAGTAAAGTGATAGAACAAGCAGAAAAAAACAATATTAAAAAATATATGATGGTATTTGGTACTAACCAGGATCGCATTATGATCAATGAAGAAAATATAGGATTAATTTCCCTATTGCTAAACAATAAAAAAAATTCTAGTTATGTGATAGAGGATATTGTTAACCTGGTAAATAAAACACAAAAAGATAATATTTCAGTAGAATTTGACGGTGTGGTTATTGATTTTGAAGCGTTAATGGATTCCGGTGATGATAGGAATAATTTCATCAGTTTTTTATCGCAACTTAAGCAAGAGTTGGACAAAGCAAAGAAAGAATTAATGGTATGTGTTCATCCTAAAAGGGAACCAGGTCAAGTATTTTTTGATGGATATGATTATAAAGCGATAGGAGAAATTGCTGACAAAGTAATTTTAATGGCCCATGATTATGACCCGAAAAAATTGAATGAAGAAGAGAAAGAATCTTTTGCAGGCAATATACCTTCTTTAGCACCCATAAAAGATATTTATTATGCTCTGCGATACGCTATTGACCCAAAAGAAGGGATACCGAAAAAAAAGTTACTGCTCCAAATCAATTTTGATGCAATACAATGGGAATTTAAAGATGGTAATGTCATTGATGATGCGCCAAAACATTTATTATATGAAAAAGTTGGACAATATATGGAAGATAGTAGTTTGAAAGATAGACAAATGAAATTTTCTAGTAGTACTCAACTGCCGTACTTGGTTTTTGAAGATGAGAATAGCAAAAAATTTATATGGTATGAAGATGAACGAAGCATAAAAGCAAAAATGAAAATTGCACAGATGTTTGGTATTGATGGCATTTCTGTATGGCGATTAGGATTAGTGCCGGATTTTACAGATTTAGAAGATCAAATTCACCCTCATTATCTCAATGTATGGCCATTGTTTGAAAGCATAACTTCTGAAAGATAAAATTAACGAATCCAATATTAAAAGCTCTATAGGGTCCTATAGAGCTTTTAATATTGGATTGATCAAAAATTTAAAATTTAAGATTGACAAGTTTAAATTTTGTCGATAAAATTGTTATGTGTACATAAATAATTGTATACAAGGATGCAATTACACAGGAGGACGTTTACTCATGAAAATGGTTGACATAAATTGTGATATGGGTGAAAGTTTTGGAAGATATAAATTAGGATTAGATGAAAAAGCGATTCAATACATCACGTCTGCTAATATTGCGTGTGGTTTTCATGCAGGGGATCCACATGTTATGAGTAATACAGTAAAATTAGCAAAAGATTACAATGTAGGTGTTGGAGCTCATCCGGGCTATCCGGATTTATTGGGGTTCGGAAGACGAAAAATGGATGTGGATCCAGTAGAGATAAAAGATTATATTATCTATCAAATTGGAGCTTTAAAAGCTTTTTGTGATGCCCAGGGAATAAGATTGCAACATGTAAAACCCCATGGTGCATTATATAATGCTGCAGGTGTGGATAAATCCTTATCCATAGCGATTGCTGAAGCGATTTATGAGGTGGATAAGAAGTTAATTTTGCTTGCGCTGGCTGGATCGGAAATGGAAAAAGCAGGGAAAGAAGTAGGGTTAATGACAGCCTGCGAAGTATTTGGTGACCGAAATTATAATTCAGATGGGTCATTAGTATCCAGAAAGCTGCCTAATGCTATCGTAAAAGATGAGAAAGAAGTAGCCAAGCGCGTTGTTAGAATGATTAAAGAGGGTAAAGTAACAGCGGTGGACGGAAAAGATATTGAGGTTCATGCTGATTCTATCTGTGTTCATGGTGATACGCTAGGTGCAGTTGAATTTATTCAGAGCATTAGAAAAGAATTAGAAAATGCTGGAGTGAAAGTTACTTCACTGGGGGAGATATTCTATGGTTGCTAAAGAAAACCTAGAAAAAAAGACAGCAAAGGATATTCGCAACCAAATAAGACTGGGAAAAATTCGGCAACCTACTTCAGGAATGGCTAAAGGAGCAGTTCAAACAAATTTAGTTATTCTTCCTAAAGAACAAGCTTTTGATTTTTTATTATTTTGTCAACGTAACCCCAAACCCTGTCCTTTATTGGAGGTTACAGATGTAGGAAATTGGGAGCCGAAAAGGATTGCTCCTGGAGCTGACATTCGTACAGATGTACCAAAATATCGAATTTATAAAGATGGAATATTAGAGCAAGAAGTAGACAACTTGGTTTCCATCTGGAGAGATGATTTTGTTGTATTTCTTCTTGGTTGCAGTTTTACATTTGAGAATGCGTTATTGAATGCAGGTATTCCGGTACGACATATTGAACAAGGGTGCAATGTACCAATGTATGTTACCAATATTCAATGTGAACCTGCCGGCATTTTTCAAGGGCCTATGGTGGTAAGCATGCGACCAATTAAAAGAGAAAAGCTGGTAAAGGCAATACAGGTTACTTCCCGTTTTCCAGCAGTTCACGGTGGACCTATTCACATAGGATGGCCGGAATTGATTGGTATTGAAGATATAGGCAAGCCATCATTTGGAGACCCGGTGCAAATTCGCGAAGGGGAAATACCTGTATTTTGGGCTTGTGGTGTTACACCTCAGGCAGTGGCGATGAAAGCTAAACCGCCATTAATGATTACGCATGCACCAGGGCATATGTTTATTACTGATTTAGTCGATGAAGATATAGCATCAATATAAAAACAAGTCAGAATCAAATTTTCTGACATTACTCAAAAATATCAAAATCTTTGATTTTATTCTCCGAGATTTTATTCTCCGAGGTAAATCTCGAAGTGATTGAAGCGATAGATTTTGATAAAAATTTATGCGGCGTTCATTTTGTTTGCAAGTAGTGAGATGCTGTCGCAGTCATTATAAAAGGGGGAATTTTAGAAGTGAGCAAATTGACTGAGAGATTTAAAAATATCGGACCAGGTGCTTTAGTAGCAGCAGCTTTTATAGGTCCTGGGACTGTAACGACTGCTACAGTTTCAGGGGCAAGTTTTGGTTATACGTTATTATGGGCAATGTTATTTTCTACTTTGGCGACTATGACCTTTCAAGAAATGTCTGCACGTTTAGGTGTTGTGTCTCGTCAAGGACTGGGAGAGGCACTGAGAAATCAATTTTCAAATCCTATTGCTAAATTTTTTGCTATTGTTTTAGTGGTTTCAGCTATTTTTATCGGCAACTCCGCCTATGAAACAGGTAATATTATGGGAGGAGCACTAGGATTGAAATCTGTTTTTCCTACCATTAGCAGTCAGATTTGGGGACCATTGTTAGGAATTGTTGCATTTATTATGTTATGGTCTGGCAGCTATAAAAGAATTGAAAAAGTATTGGTAACTTTAGTTATTATCATGAGTATAACTTTTTTTGTAACGGCTGTAGTCACTTTGCCGGATGTGGGAGCAATCCTTAGAGGTTTATTTATACCTACAGTTCCTAATACAGACAGAGCCTGGTTGACCGTTGTGGGATTAATCGGCACAACAGTTGTACCTTATAATCTTTTCTTACATGCTTCTGCTGTACAGGAAAAATGGAGTAAACCAGAACAGGCAAAGGAAGCTAGAATGGATACTATTATTTCTATAACATTGGGCGGATTCATATCTATGGCGATTATTGTTACCGCTTCCGCAGCTTTTTATGGTACAGCAACTGAAATTAAAGATGCAGGGCAGATGGCTGTACAATTAGAACCGTTATTAGGCTCTTGGGCAAAATGGTTTTTTGCAATCGGGTTATTTTCTGCCGGATTTTCTTCTGCTATTGCAGCACCTTTAGCTGCAGCTTATGCAATGTCAGGTGCTTTGGGTTGGAAAAAAGATTTAAAAGACATAAAGTTTAAAGTAGTATGGATGTTTATTCTTGCTATCGGTATTTTGCTTTCTGCTTTAGGTAAAAAAAGTCCTATTGAAGTAATTCTTTTTGCACAAGCAGCTAATGCGATTATTTTACCGATTATTGCGATTTTCCTTTACTTTGCACTAAACAACAAGGAAAAGATGGGAGAATACAAAAATAACCTTGCTACCAATGTACTATCAATTGCTGTTATCCTTGTTACTATACTTATCAGTTATCGTTCATTATTACTTTTCATAGAAAAAGTTAGCAGCATGATGAAGTAAAAGCATAACAAAATAATAGACCGTACAATTAATAAATAAATACATTTGGGAGCCCTTAGGGCTCCCAAATGTATTTATTTGAGAAGCTGGTGATTTTTTGAAATATACCTAGTGTTTAAGCAACACTAAGTTAACGCATTGTGTTAGGTCAAAAATATTGTGGCAGGAGCATAGTGAAAAAGCCTTTGAAATTCTTAGCGAAGCGGAGGAAAGTAGCGTTACTTGTTTGAACGAAGCGGGTTTGACGCGATCCAAAGCAAGCTTAGAATTTCTTGACTTTAAAACTTTTAGCAACTAAAATAATGTTTTGACTAGTACAATAGATTAAGTTTAGGAGGGTAAATATGTATACTAAAGCAAAATATATACTTGCAGGAGATCAATATATTGTTATAGAATTTGGTGATACTATTTCTATCGATATTCATAAAAAAGTACGGGGGCTTTATCTTACTCTCCAACAATACGACAGTGAAAAGGTAGTTGAAGTTATTCCAACCTACCGTTCACTATTAGTGCAATATAACCCTTTAATGATATCTGCATCAAAACTTATAAATGAAATACAAGTATTAGAAGAAAATTTAAAGGATTTACAATTGCCAAAACCGAAAATTTTTAAAATACCGGTGTTATATGGAGAAGAATTTGGTCCGGATTTAGATTTTGTAGCGCAACATAATAGATTAACCCCTCAAGAAGTGATAGATATTCACAGTGGCAGAGACTATTTAATTTATATGCTTGGATTTACTCCAGGATTTTGCTATCTTGGAGGTATGTCGAAAAAGATTGTCACCCCTAGATTAAAAGAACCCAGAACATGTATACCGGCTGGTTCAGTGGGAATAGCGGATAAACAAACGGGAATTTATCCTATTGATAGTCCCGGAGGATGGCGACTGATTGGTAGAACACCAATAAAGTTGTTTGATCCACAAAATGAAGTGCAACCGATATTGCTCAAAGCAGGTGATTATATTCGATATTACTCTATTACCAGAGATGAATATAAACAAATTAGCAAAGCAGTAGATGAAGGTATTTATCAAGTAGAAATTCTAGAAGAGTAGGAGGAATATAAATGAATGCCATACGAGTGATAAAGCCCGGTATATTGACCACAGTTCAAGATTTAGGACGTAAGGGATATCAACAATATGGAATGTCAGTTGCAGGAGCAATGGATTCTTTTGCTTTACAGGCTGCAAATTTAATGGTGGGAAATCCAAGAGAAGAGGCAGGATTGGAAATTACTTTTCCAGGTTTTGAAGCGGAATTTTTATGTGATTGTGTCATTGCAGTTACTGGAGGAGATTTGGGAGCAAAGATTAATGAAAGATATATTCCTAGATGGAAGTCTATTTATGTATATAAAGGGAGCCGAATTATTTTTGGTAAGCTTGGTGAAGGATGCCGTGCCTATTTGGCAATTGCAGGCGGGATTGAAGTCCCTGTGATTATGGGGAGTAAGTCTACTTACTTAAGAGGGAAAATTGGTGGTTATAAAGGGAGAAAATTAGCAGCGGATGATATTTTACAAATTGGAAAGCTGAATAAAGCACAAATGCAAATGGTAGGAAAAAGATTACCAATCGTTGATATTCCGAAATACAAGCAGCCTTGTAAAGTTAGAGTAGTTTTGGGCCCTCAACAAGATGCTTTTACAAAGAAAAGCATCCAAACTTTCTTAACGCAGCCTTATAAAGTTGGTCAGGAATCAGATAGGATGGGCTATAGACTGGAAGGGCCTAAATTAGAACATATAGAAAAAGCTGATATTATTTCTGACGGAATACCGCTTGGAGCTGTCCAAGTACCGGGTCATGGGACACCAATTATAATGTTAGCTGACCGGCAGACAACAGGAGGCTATACGAAAATTGCTACTGTTGTTTCAGTAGATATATCTAAGTTAGCACAATTAAGACCAGGGGATGAGATACGATTTGAACAAGTGGACGTCGAAGAAGCACACAAACTTCTAAAAAAGCAAGAGGATATTTTAAACCGACTTCAAAACACCACCACAATACCAAAAATCAGAAGTTATACCATTATTGTTAATGGTAAAAGTTATGATGTTTCTGTTGAAGAATGAAAATAGTACTGATCAACATAATATAACTTTATGAGGCATTTATTCTGAACTACAAGGGATCAGAATGAATGCCTCAGTCGTTATAAATTATTAGAGAATTAATAAATTCTATTAAAAATCTTCTTCAGTTAATATTTGAATACCATTTCTATGCAAAAGTTCTGCCGTAACACCGTTTCCTTTTATGATTCTACCAGAAAAGCTGCCATCATAAATTTGCCCGAATCCGCAGGAAGGACTACGTTGCTTAAGAATAGCTTTTTTTATATTCAGGGCTTTAGAAATTTTTAGCGCATTTTGTGCTCCTCTAATAAATTCCTTCGTATTATCAATCTTTTTATCTTTATCTAATATTTTTGCTTTTCCCTCTAATACATCTAATCCATTTCCATTTATTATTTCCCTAGGTGCTCTGGGAGTAGGAAGCCCACCTAACTGTTCCGGACATATAGGTATTAGCTTTCCTTTATTGTATAATTCCAAAATTTTTGAATTTAAATTATTTCCTCCATTATATTTACAATTAATACCGCATAAACATGCACTCACCAAAATCATGTATTTCACCTCAATAATATTATATGTACGCTAAACTCTTTTGACTAGTAGTATATTTTTTCTTAAAAACTTATCTATAAAACATAGTACTTATAAGCACAATGATACTGTCGACTGCACAAATATTTTACTCATTATTGTCAATTTAAGGTTGAAGATAGAGAAGCTAAATGCTATAATTTTTATGTCCAAAATGTAGATTTTTGGACTATTTACACAAGGAGAGGTAATTAAAATGCAAATAAATAAACAAGTTATAGTTAAAGAAGCACAAGATTGGATAAAAACTATCGTTATCTATATTCTTATTGCATTGTTAATTCGTTTTTTCATACTTAACCTTTCCATTGTTCCTACAGGTTCTATGATACCTACCATTCAAATAAACGACAAGATTGTTGTTTTAAAATTTAATTATTGGTTTTTTCCAGTTAAGAGGGGAGATATAATTGTATTTCACTCTCCGCATGAAAAAAATGTTCAACTGGTAAAAAGGGTTGTTGGTATGGGAGGAGAAACCATACTGATCAAAGATGGAAAACTTTATATTAATGGAAAATTGCATTTGGAACCATATATTTATGAAAAAATGAATGAAGATTTCGGACCTTATGAAATTCCGGAATATGGATACTTTGTTATGGGTGATAATAGAAATAATTCTTATGACTGCAGAAAATGGGATCAAAAATATATTACGAAAGATATGATCATTGGAAAAGCTGTTTATAAGTTTGGAGCGTTAAAGTAAGTATATTTAAATATTTAGGAATTAATAATTGTATGCGTCAGGTTGATTTAGTAAACTTTTAATATTATTTTAGAAAATTTTTGTTATAATGACTATGCATTGTTAATATTTAATTTTTGAGGTTAAACATGATTGTAATTTATTTAAAGTGTTGGGTGAAAAAATGAACGATAAAAAGTGGATATATAACGACATTAATAATAATGTAGTTAAAAAAATAAGCAAAACATTTAATATTTCTCCTTTAGTTGCCACAATTATTGCAAATAGAGGAATTCAAAAATATGAAGATATCAAGATGTTTTTAAAAAATGATATTACTCATCTTCATGACCCTTTTTTAATGAAAGATATGAATAAAGCTGTTGCTAGAATAAAACGGGCTATTGAGAATAAAGAAAGAATTACTGTTTACGGAGATTACGATGTAGATGGCGTAACAAGTACGGCCATTTTGGTGAAATATTTATTAACATGTGGTGCATATGTTGATTACTATATTCCTGACAGAATAAATGAAGGATATGGGGTGAACAAATATGCTCTTGAAAAAATACATACAAATGGAACAACCTTGATGATTACGGTAGACTCCGGTATTACGGCATTAGAAGAGGTTGATTATGCAAATAAATTGGGGCTTGATATTATTGTAACGGATCATCACGAATGCAAGGAAGAAATACCAAATGCATGTGCAGTGCTTAATCCCAAACAAAACGATTGTAATTATCCTTTTAAAGAATTGGCAGGAGTAGGCGTTACATTTAAACTGCTTCAAGCACTTGCAGGGAAAGAAAACTTTCTAGCATTAATTAATGATTATTGTGATATTGTTTGTCTTGGTACAATCGCTGATGTAGTACCTCTTTTAGGTGAAAATAGATTAATTGTCAGTAGAGGTCTTAAAAGCATGCCTTATACCAATAATCTAGGTTTAAAATCGTTAATAAAAGTGGCTGGGCTTGAAGGTAAAAAAATAAGTACGGGTATGGTAGGATTTTCTATTGCTCCTCGAGTGAATGCCGCAGGAAGAATCGGAAGTGCTTTAAGAGCTGTAGAGTTATTTTTAACAGATGATGCAGATATTGCTTGTAAAATCGCTCAGGAATTAAATGAAGAAAATAAAAATAGACAAGAAACTGAAGCATATATTTTACAAGAAGCACTGGAATTTATAGAGAGGGATTTTGATTTAAATAAGCAAAAAGTGATTGTATTATCTAATAAAAACTGGCATCATGGTGTAATTGGTATTGTAGCATCAAGAATTACCGAAAAGTTTTATAGACCTTCTATACTTATAGCGTTAGAAGGAGAAGAAGGGAAAGGATCAGGTAGAAGTATAAGCGGTTTTAACTTATTTAAAGCGCTAACTGAATGTAAAGATTATTTAGTGAGCTTTGGAGGACATGAGCTTGCTGCGGGATTAAGCATAAATAAAGATAAAATTCCACTATTTTTAAGATATATTAATGAATATGCCGATATTGAACTTAGTGATGACGATTTAATACCCCGTATTTATATAGATTGTGAGATACATGTTGAACATCTTACCTTTGATAGTATAAAACAATTAGAAGTATTAGAGCCTTTTGGGATGGGGAATGCCAGTCCGGTGTTTGCTTTTTGCAATACAACCATCTCTGATATTAGAACGGTTGGAGATAGCAAACATTTGAAGTTAAGCGTAGAGAAAAATGGTATACTGATTGATGCAATAGGGTTTAATATGGGAAGCTATGAAGAACAATTTGTTGTAGGAGACGCTGTAGATATAGCTTGTTCACTGGGGATCAATTCATATAATGAACAAGAAAAAATACAATTGATTATAAAAGATATTAAACTAGAAAAAAATAAAATAATTGAATGTAAGTATTATAAAACATTTGATTCGTGTGTTAGAAATGATATAATAAGTAATGTTATCAGTAGTCAAACGATTGATAGAATGAGAGAACAAAAAGAAAATTTAATAAGCTTTTTAAACGAGATAAAAATTAATGATAATTGTCTGATTATTGTAAATACATTAAGAGGTATACGCGAAATTTTAAAAGATATTAAAGTGAGCGGAGAAAATAAAAAAAGTTACGGCATTCATTTTAATACAATCAATAAAAAGAGCTCCCTAGACATTTTAATTAATCCGTTAATGCATAACCTGGATGTGACAGGTTATAATCACATATATATTTATGATCCGTGTTTTAATTTATCTGCTATTTACGAACTATTCAATCAGATTAGTTATTTCAATAGTAACAATGATACTAATTCGATAAAGGTTCATATACTATTCGACCACGACAAATTTGAATGGTGTAAAGAAGTTATGGACAGTATAATACCGGAAAGACACGATTTTGTCATTGTTTATCAATATATAAAAACAAGAAGTATCAATGAAGTATATTCAGGGAATTTATGTTTATTGAATCGAAGTATTTCAATAAGTTATAATACACCTATGAATTATTTAAAAATAAAAAATTGTCTACAAATATTTGAAGAGTTGGGTTTAATAAAACTCACCATAAGCGATGACGATGTCATCATAAAACAATGTCATCATAAAGGAAAGAAAGTGAATATTGAAAATTCTTTAAAACTAAAAAAGCTTAGAAGCTTAAGAGATAGGTTGCAAGAATGTGAAAACTTTTTTCTTGAGTAATAAAAATTAATAAACACCAGGAGGGTTATTATGAATTTAAAAGAAAAATTTAGGCACGTTATGGATTTCCCAAAGGAAGGTATAGATTTTATTGATATTACTACTGTTTTGCAAGATAAGGATGCTTTTAAATATGCCATGGACAGTTTAATTGAAAAAATTAAAGATAAAGACTTTGACATCATTGTAGGCCCTGAGTCAAGAGGATTTATTGTTGGTGCACCTATTGCTTATGCTTTGAACAAAGGATTTGTTCCTATTCGAAAAAAAGGTAAATTACCTTATAAAACCATTCAGGTCGAGTATGAATTAGAGTATGGTGTAGATGTTTTAGAAATACACGAGGATGCAATTAAGTCTGGACAAAAAGTTGTTATTGTTGATGACCTATTGGCAACGGGAGGTACTACAATTTCAAATATTAAACTGGTTGAACAGCTTGGAGGAATAGTAACAGATATTGTTTATCTTGTAGAGCTTGAATTTTTAAAGGGTAGAGAAAAATTAAAAAATTATAATGTACATTCAGTTGTAAAGTTTTAAAAAGCTTAGGGTATGGAGTTTGAAGATATGTTTGGGAACATGCTTGTTGAAAATAAAATTGAAGCAGCTTTGCTGCTTTTTTTATAACGCATAGAAAAGTATATTTTTTCCTTGATTTTACACTTTCCGTTAAATGCGTTTCAAAAAAAATTTCATTTAAAATGCTTCTGCTGGAAGCATTTTTATAACGCTACCTTCTAACTCCAATCTATTAGAAGTGGGGATAAAAATGGATGAAGCATATAGAAAGCTAGTAGAAAAGGTTAATAAATATAATCCTCAATGTGACTGGGATCTATTAAGTAAGGCATATAAAGTTTCCAGAGAAGCCCACGATGGACAAAATAGAATTTCTGGAGAACCATATATTATGCACCCTTTGGGAGTTGCACATATATTAGCTGAATTGGAATTAGACTGTGAATCATTAGTAGCAGGATTGTTACATGACGTTATAGAGGATACATCCTACAGCTATGAAGAGATTAAAAACATGTTTGGAGAACAGGTGGCCTTACTTGTAGATGGGGTAACAAAGTTGGGTAAAATACCTTATACAACTAAAGAAGAACAGCAAGTGGAGAACTTAAGAAAAATGTTTTTAGCGATGGCTAAAGATATAAGAGTTATTCTCATAAAGTTAGCTGATAGGCTTCACAATATGCGAACACTAAAAAGTGTGCCTGAAGAAAAGCAACGGGAAAAAGCACGAGAGACGTTGGAAGTGTTTGCACCTTTAGCCCATAGGCTTGGAATTTTTAAAGTTAAGTGGGAACTGGAAGATTTGTCCTTACGATATTTAGACCCTATTGCATACTATGAAATTGTAGAAAGTATTGCTGAAAAACGACAAGAAAGGGAAGCTTATTTAAAATCAATAATTGATACGATTAGTAACCGTTTGAAAGAATTAAAAATCCAAGGCCAAATTGACGGGAGGGCGAAACATTTTTACAGTATCTATCGAAAAATGTATGCCCAGGGTAAAAACATCGAAGAAATATATGACCTATTTGCTGTCAGGGTAATCGTTAATAGCGTAAAAGATTGTTATGGTGTTCTGGGAATGGTTCATGAGCTGTATAAACCAATACCAGGACGTTTTAAGGATTACATCGCAATGCCTAAACCTAACATGTATCAATCCCTTCATTCAACGGTGATTGGCCCGGCAGGAAAACCGTTTGAAATTCAAATAAGAACGTGGGATATGCATAGAATAGCAGAATATGGTATTGCTGCTCACTGGAAATATAAAGAAGGTAAAACTGGAACTTCAGACTTGGATTCAAAGTTAGCGTGGGTAAGGCAACTTCTTGAAATACAGAGAGACCTAACCGATGCAGAAGAATTTATGCAGACATTAAAAATCGATTTATTTGCTGATGAAGTGTTTGTTTTTACTCCTAAAGGGGATGTTATTAATTTACCGGCAGGCTCTACACCTATTGATTTTGCTTATACTATCCATAGTGCGGTGGGCAATCGAATGATGGGAGCAAAAGTAAATGGAAAAATAGTACCTATTGAATATGTTCTTAAAAATGGAGATATTATAGAAATTCTTACTTCTGCCACAGTACATGGTCCGAGTAAAGATTGGTTAAAAATAGCAAAAACTTCTCAGGCACGGAATAAAATTAATCAGTGGTTTAAAAAAGAAAATCGAGAAGAGAATGTCTCACGAGGAAAAGAGTTAATTGAAAAGGAATTGAAGAAAACTGGTTTCACGCATAACCAACTATTTAAAAGTGAATGGATAGAAATCGTTTTAAAAAAGTACAGTTTTCAAAGTCTGGATGATTTATATGCAAGTGTAGGATATGGAGGAATTGCTGCTTCTAAAGTTGTTGGAAGGCTTCGTGAAGAATACAGAAAAGCTACAAAGACTGAAGCGGTTGAACCAGCTCATGAGGAGATAAATACAGTTTTTAAATCTAAAAAAAGAAGGCAAAATAATAATGGTATTATTGTAAAAGGGATTGAAAATTGTTTGGTAAGATTGTCGAGATGTTGCAATCCTGTCCCGGGGGATGAAATTGTTGGGTATATCACTCGTGGAAGAGGTGTTTCTGTTCATCGAAAAGACTGCTCCAATGTAAAAGTTGATGATAATGAGAGAAATCGTTTAATTGAAGTCGCATGGGAAAGTGCTCAAAATGCATCATATTTGTCTGATGTTCAGATATTAGCCAATGACCGTGGAGGATTACTGGTTGAAGTTACAAATAGCGTAGCGGATTCCAAGATACCTTTAAAGGCAATGAATGCAAGAACGTCAAAAGAAAAAATCGTAATTATCAACCTTACATTAGAAATAACAGATACTGAACAATTAGATAAAATTATTAAAAAGCTTCGCAAAATAAATGGTGTATTTGGAGTAAATAGAAGCAGACAGTGAATTAATTAATAATTAAGAATGAATAATTATAAAAAATGTAAATATGATATTTAATAATATAAAACTTGTAGTATTTTTATGAATGATTTTTTAAGAAAAAGGCTCAAATTTGTGAAAACAGCAGACTGATAGCGATTTTTCTATAGATTTTATTTAAACAATGTAATCTGAAAGGCCTATATATGAGGAGGTGAGGTATTTGCGTGCAGTTGTTCAAAGAGTTACAGCATCAAAAGTTACTGTAAATGGACAAATTACGGGTGAAATTAATAAGGGTTTAATGATTTTACTTGGTATAGGACCCAATGATTCTGAAGAAGATATTGATTATATGGTAGATAAAATTATTAATTTAAGAATTTTTGAAGATGAAAATTCAAAAATGAATTTATCCCTTCTTGATGTAGATGGAGAGTTATTAGTAGTTTCTCAATTTACGCTTTACGGTGATTGCAGAAAAGGTCGCAGACCAAGTTTTGCCAATGCTGCTCCTCCTAATTTGGCAAATAGCCTCTATGAATTATTTGTATTAAAATGTAAAGAGGTTGGTGTTAAAAAAGTTCAAACGGGTGTTTTTGGGGCTCATATGTATTTAGATATTTATAATGATGGCCCTGTAACACTATTGATTGATAGCGAGAAACAATTTTGAGGTGATAATATTGATTTTAAAAGTATTGTCGGTTGGGCAATTAGAAACAAATTGTTATATTTTTGGAGATGATAATACGGGTAAAGTTGTAGTTATTGATCCAGGGGATGAAGGGGAAAAAATATATGATATCATTGTTCAAAACGGCTATATAGTTCAATATATTATTGCAACCCATGGACATGTAGATCATATATCGGCGATCAAATATTTAAAAGAAAAAACAGGAGCACAAGTAGTAATCCATAAAGACGATAGTGATGCGTTAATCAATAGTCAAAAAAACCTCTCTGCTCTGCTAGGCTATCATTCTATTCAAGTCCCTGCAGATATAGAAGTAGTAGATGGACAAATATTATCTGTAGAAAAATATAGTTTACAAGTTATTCATACACCGGGACATACCCCGGGCGGAATTTGTGTTTTAGTAGACAACTTATTATTTTCTGGGGATACATTATTTGAAAAGTCAATTGGTAGAACAGATTTACCGGGAGGCAATCATCAACAGCTTATTCAATCTATTAAAAACAAATTGTTTGTATTAGCTGATCATATAAAGGTATATCCAGGACATGGATATCAAACCACTATCGGAATAGAAAAGGAGTTTAATCCGTTTTTATAGCAATGATTTTTTGATGAATATTGTTGGGCAGGCTTTCCTGTCCTTTTGTTATACATACGTAAGGGTATAATGATAATAATTTTGTTAACGAAAGATTATAATACATTAGATATGATAATTTGGTAAAACGTCAAGTTTGAATGATAATTGAGGTGACATCACTGAATGAAAATTTTTCTACAAGGACATCAACATCAGTACGAAATTGAACGTATTGCTCATGTTTTTTTCCCAAATGAATCAATTGAATTTGTAGAAAAAGACGATGAAGGACAAAGGGGGGATTTTTTTGTTGAAAGTCAATTTAAAGATATGAATGGCAGTATATACGCATTAACCAAAATTATAAAAAATGGAAATATAAAAGAAGGGTTGGTTGTACAAAAATATAATAGTAGTATTATCTCTTATCAGTATACTAGCCTGTGTAAATCAATGATAAAATTGTCATTTTATAGAGCGGCAAAACAAGTCAGTCAAGTAGATGTTCCTTGGGGTACGCTAACGGGTATACGTCCTACTAAAATTATCCACAACTTGATTGAAGAAAGAAAAAGTGATATAGATATCAAATATATATTATCTGAACAATATGCGGTTAGTGATGAAAAAATTCAATTGATCTTAGAAGTAGCCTATAATGAGCTTAAGGTGCTAAAACAATCAAGGCCAAACAGTATAGGGTTGTATATAGGAATACCTTTTTGTCCTACTAGATGTCTATATTGTTCATT
The DNA here is from genome assembly GCA_030156665.1 of Clostridiales bacterium. Classification (GTDB taxonomy): domain Bacteria; phylum Bacillota; class Clostridia; order SK-Y3; family SK-Y3; genus JASGMB01. The sequence continues at coordinate 44,416 of JASGMB010000001.1, read as the reverse complement.
TGTATCTAATGCTGTACATAAAGCACAAAAATTTGTTGAACCCTATGTAGAGGCTCTTATTAGAGAAATTCTGTATACCAGAAGAATTATAGATAATATGGGATGGATTGTAGAAAGCATATATATCGGAGGTGGAACGCCAACAGTATTGTCTTCTAAGCTTTTGGAAAGACTTTTGTATACTCTTTGTACCCAAATTAATGTTGAGACTGTCAAAGAATTTACCATTGAGGCGGGGAGACCTGACACAATAGATAAGGAAAAGTTAAATACAATAAAAAAATATGCAGTAAGTCGTTTGAGTATTAATCCCCAGACTATGAATCAGAGCACACTTAAAACTATTGGTCGGTGTCATACACCGGAAGATGTTGTAAGCTCTTTTCAATTAGCTAGAGATTTGGGATTTGATAATATAAATATGGATGTGATAGCAGGTTTGCCGGATGAAACCGTTGAAATGTATCAGAATACATTAAAAGAGATACAAAAATTAGACCCGGAAAATATTACGGTACATACGATGAGTATTAAAAGGGCATCGAAATTACATGAAAAAATAAATGAATATTCTATCACACAGGCACATATTGTTCAAGATATGTTAAAATTTACTCAACAATTTATGAAAGATAATGATAGATATCCTTATTATCTTTACCGTCAAAAAAATATTCTTGGCAATCTAGAGAATGTAGGATATTGTAAACAAGATTTTGAATGCATATATAATGTTCAAATTATGGAAGAAAGACAAAGTATTATTGCAATGGGATGTGGAGCTGTTACCAAGTTAGTAAATGCTACGAATAATCGAATAGATAGAATATTTAACGTAAAAGAGGTTGAAGAATATATTAATAGAATTGATGAGATGCTTCATAGAAAAGATAAAATATATCAATATTTTATTTGATAACTGCAAACTTTATGCGATATTCATTCTACCTGCAAGTAGTGAGATGCTGTCACACTCGTTATAAAAAACGGCGCAATATTGAGGATGGTTTAAGAGAATAAAGCTAGTCTTTATTTTGATAATGCGTTTTTTATTTTCACATATGTGGTTTCAGTGCAAAATATATTTAAGTATAGTAAGCGTTATTGATATTTTGATTAGAAAGAAGGAAGGTAGATGTTATGGAAAAGAATTGTTCAACTATTACGATTAATGTGATAGACCCTTCTAAATCATTGAGTAGTAAAGTTTCTGTTGCTAAAGGTACATCGTTATTGGAATTAACACATTTAGTTCAATATAATAAAGGTTTAGATATTTTAGCTGGCAAAGTAGATAATAAAATGAAAGATCTCAATTTTAAATTAGAAGAGGATTCCCAGGTACAGTTTATTGATTTATCATCGGAAGACGGTGTTAGAGTTTATAAGCGTAGTTTATTTTTTATATTGATGAAAGCAGTGAAAGAATTATATCCTCAAAGGAAATTAAAAATAAGGCATTCAATTAGCAGGGGAACATATTGCGAAATATATGGTGAGAGCCCTATAACTGAACCTGATATAAAAAAAATTGAAGAAAAGATGAAAGAAATTGTAGCGCAGAAAATTCCCATGACAAAAAGTATAGTTCCCTTAAAAGAAGCACAACAAATCTTTTCACAAAGTGGAGATTATGATAAGGTCAGCTTACTTAAACACTGTAAAAAAGAGACATTAAGTATATATAATTGTGGTGATATGGTAAATTATTTATATGGATACTTAGTGCCACATACTGGGTATATACAAAAATTTGAACTCATGTACTATGCTCCTGGTTTTATATTAAGGTATCCTGACCATCATTCACCCGAAGAAATACCGGAATTCGAAGAAAACAGAAAATTATTTCAAATTATCAACGAGTACAAGAAGTGGGGAGAAATTTTAAATGTATCCCATGTAGGGTCGTTAAATGACATTATCGCTGCAGGAAATGCAAAAGACTTAATTCATATATCAGAAGCACTGCATGAAAAAAAGATTGCGTATATTGCTGATATGATTAGAGAAAATGCTCAAGATATTAAAATAGTGCTAATTTCTGGTCCGTCTTCATCAGGTAAAACGACTTTTGCGCACCGTCTTGCAATACATTTGCGGGTAAATGGACTTAAACCGGTAACAATTTCTTTGGATGACTATTTTGTAAATAGGGAATATACGCCGAGAGATGAAAATGGAGAACCTGATTTTGAAGCACTAGAAGCTATAGATATTAAATTATTCAATGAACATCTGAATAATCTAATAAAAGGAAAAGAGGTAGAGATCCCTATCTTTAATTTTCATACGGGATGCAGACAACCAAAAGGACGAAAACTACAGTTAAAAGAAGATCAGATTATTGTTATCGAAGGTATTCATGGACTTAATGAAAGATTAACTTTATCTATTCCAAGAAAAAATAAGTTTAAAATATATGTTAGTGCATTAACACAGCTAAGTTTAGATGATTATAACCCTATTTCTACTACAGATACCAGACTGATTAGAAGAATAGTAAGAGATTTTAATTTTCGTTCCAACTCAGCTTTACGTACTCTGGAAATGTGGCGTTCAGTAAGAAGGGGAGAAATAAAAAATATTTTTCCTTTCCAAGAACAGGCAGATGTAATGTTTAATTCTGCACTTGTTTATGAACTCGCGGTTTTGAAAAATTATGCGCTGCCTCTCTTGGAGGAAATAGATCGTACACAAGAACTTTATTCTGAAGTCCGCAGACTCATTGATTTTTTAAGCTATTTTATCCCAATTTCTACCGATGATATTCCTAGTACATCCATTATACGCGAATTTATCGGTGGAAGTTCTTTATATTAAGTGTTAAATAACGAGCTATGTTTGATAGCTCGTTATTTTTCAAAAGATTCTTCTAATTTTTTTAAATTTTCTAGTACAATATCGCTTTTAATAGTGGTGAGATTTATATCGGATAGAAGGATGACTTTCTCTAACTCATATATTGAAAATTCCATTGTACTTGCTTGTTTTTCTTGTTCCTTTTTTACTTGTGCTTTTACTATAGACCAGTGAGATTTTAGGTTATTTATGCTAGATTTTGATTTTTCCCACTGATTTATCATACCATTATATTTTGCGTCTCGCACAAAATATCCTATTCGCTTTAAATCGGGAGGAGTTTTGCTGTGATATTGTTCCATAAAATCTGGTATTAACCGATAGAGTTCATTGGCATAAAAGAGAGTATTTTGCTTATCTTCCGTTTGTGTGTAAGTTGTTAAAGTATTAAGCGAATTACTAAATTCATCAATAACTTTTTTAGGTATTCCTGCTTTTACTACTTCAGGTTGAAGTGAATTCCATTGCTTGTGCAAAGATTCTACCTTTTGAGTTACTGATTTCCATTGTTTATCTTGGGGAGACTCTTTTTTTATTTCTTCCTTTGTTTCTTCTTTCATCTCATTTTTGGATTTATCTTTATCACTTTCCTGTTTCATTTCAGTTTTAGACTCAATTTTAACCTTTGCCTCAGACTTTTCAGTATTTTCTTTTTTATCTAATTCATCAATTATATCTTGTATACCGGATTCTAATTCTTTTAAAGAATCAGGAACTTTTTTTTCATTTTCACTTATATTTTTTGGGGCTGATTTAGCAGATTTTTTAGAACAGGCGGAAAAATTGGTAATCACTAAAAATAATATAAGTGTTAAAGCAATATAATTTATTATCCGGTTTATTCTCATGTATTCATCACCTCTAATTTATTCTAACCATTAAAAATATAAACAATTCAATAAAAATTTTAACTTAGATAGAGTAAAAAATAAGTAATATAAAATTTCTATTTAAATGTAAAATAAATAAAAAGAAAAAATTACATAAAGGACTTTTTAAGGTTTTGTTGAATAATTAATCTATGGTTTTTGTTAGGAGGGAGTTTATTTATGTTAATTACTGTAAATTTAATGTCACAAGAGAAGGGGGAAATCAAAAGGTTTATAGACAATTATTTTGAAAAAGAATCTGATGTAGATACTGATGTAGTGGAGTGGATATATGTTTATAGAAATAGTATGGAAGCTGCAGATATAATAGATGTACTTATGGATAATTATAACGATTATAATATTTCTCTATGGGTACAAATAGACGATGAAGATATAACAGAAGTGACAAAACACAATCGAAGTAAAATAATGAGTAAAATGACCCAAGCGCTTTAGAGTACAGGCAACTATTAAATTAAAAAAGTATGCACTGGTAATTAAAAATGGCATAACAGAAATTTTATTGATGATATTAGAATTACTTTCAATGTAACATATAAAAAGTGAAAATATGTTTATGTACATACCAAATGGTATAAAGCACTAATTTGTGTGTTTAAAAATTTTGGTGTATGGGAATACTCCTCAAATAGATATATTATATTGAGGAGGAATATGCGTGGAAATACCAGCTGTAAATGTTAATTATAGGATAGGCGTGGGCAAAAATAGTGCTCATAGAACAAGAGAAAATGGACAAGTGCCAGGAGTTGTTTACGATGCTAATGCAAATAAGCTTATAGAGATTGACAAAAAAACATTAGAATCTATTTTAACAAAGTATGGGGAAAATACGTTAGTAAATCTTCAATTGGGTGATGAAACAATTAAATCGATGATTATGGAAGTACAACATCACCCAGTAAATAATCAAGTAATTCATGTGGATTTTAAACCGGTGCAAAATGATACAAGAGTTCGTACTCATGTTCCAATACGTTTTATTGGAACAAGTGAAGTTAAGCGTAACGGTGCTATTTTGCAAAAACAAAGACAAGAAATTGAGGTGGAATGTGTAGCAGATAAAGTACCAAAATATATTGAAGTAGACCTAAGTCAACTTGCGGTAGGGCAGAGTTTTAAGGTGCAGGATATAGAAGTGGCTGAAGAATTAATAGTCCTTACTGAACCAACAGAAGTTCTTACCACTCTTACTTCAGCAAGTAATTATGTTGAACCTGAAAAAAGTTTACCTGTAAATGATAATGAAATAAAGTGAAAAATGTGATAAACTAGAATAAGCGATCATTAGGTTCACTCGTTGTGCTAGCTAAAATATTATTCTAGTTACTAAGAATTTCTAAGGCTTTTTCAACAATATTTTTGAACTCCAAGCTCCGAGCTCCAAACTCCAAATTGAATTAGCACAACGTATTAGATTTAGTATGTTCATGAATATAAAAAATCGACGGGAATGCAGAAAATACTTTGGTGACTTAGCAATTAAGTACCATTTAAAAATTTTATAAAAAGGGGAATGACATCATGTCGATAATTAATGAGATGAAAAATAAGGTCACTCATACGGCGAAGAGTGCAATACAAAAATCCAATGAAATTGTTGAGGTTACTAAACTAAATATTGCAATGGGAGATGCACAGTCTCGTATTGATGGAAAATTAAAAGATATTGGCAAGGTTATATATGATATTTATAAATCGGGAGAAATACTTTCAGAAGAGATTACTGCTAAATGTTTAGAAATAGATGAGATTGTACAAGAAATAGATAAAATGAAAGAAAAACTTGCATTACTTCGAAAGATTAAAATTTGCCCGAACTGTGGGAAAGAAAACGAAACTGATGCATTCTTTTGTTCGAAGTGTGGATCAAGAATGGACGAAGAGTAAAAGATACTACAAAATATATAAAGATTATATATTGCGAAACCCCCCATGAGTATTATAAGATATATGATATAGTACTTATGGGGATTTTTATGTAGACGAATTAGGATATATGGTTGTTTTAGGTAGATATTTTTAAAATACCAATTTAGATAATGATTGCACTATAAAATCTTGCGTTGTAAGTTTGAGAAATGGGTGTAAAAATAATATAAACTAAAAAGGAAGGGGAACACAATGTCAGAACAATTCAAGTGCAGAATAAATCTTTTGTACAATGACCTTCAGTCAGAAATTTGGTGTAATAAAGGCAGTATCCTTATAAATGTTTTAAATCAAAATAATATATACCTTGATGCCCCTTGTGGTGGGAAATGTTTATGTGGAAAATGTAAAGTAAAAGTCATAGGTGACTGTACTTCTGTACCTACTGATGGAGAACTTAAATTTTTAACGGATAAGGAAAGAAAGGAAGGATATAGACTTGCCTGTGCAATGAAGGTAGTAGATGATATAGAAGTAATGGTTGAAAGTAATAATAGTGCTCAAATTATGTCTGAAGGAATCGGAAATGTAGTAGAAATATCTCCAATTGTCAGAAAAAAATTTGTACAATTAGAAAAACCTACTAAACACGATCAAAAAGATGATTTGCAAAGATTGTTAGACACTTTAGGTATGCAGTATTATCGAATACCTTTACAAATCCTGAGAGAATTACCTGATTTAATCAGAGACCACAATTATGAGATTACTGTTGTCTATAGTGATAGGGAAATTATTTCTGTTGAGGGTGGGGATACTTCTAATACGCATTACGGCATTGCTGTAGATATAGGGACAACAACAGTAGTAGCATACCTCGTAGATATAACCTCTGGAAGAGAAATAGATGTTGTATCTCAATTAAATGCGCAAAAATCTTTTGGTAGTGATGTAATCTCAAGGATTACATATACCCTTGAAAATATGGATGGGTTAAAACAACTTCAACAAAAAATAATTTCTCAAATCAATCATATGATTAACTCACTAGTAGAGAAAAATAAACTTAATATCGAAACCATACATCATATTGTATTGGTAGGAAACACTACTATGCTTCATTTACTTACAGGGATAACACCAAAAAATATTGCAACGTCTCCTTTCATTCCGGTTAGTACTCAAGAGCTAGTATGTAGAGCGGAGGATTTAGGTTTAAATATAAATAGTAAATGTGCAGCATATTTACTTTGTTCTATTTCAGGGTATGTTGGTGCTGATATTGTTGCTGCAATTCTAGCCAGTGGCATGGCGGAGAAACATGAACTGAGTTTACTAATAGATATTGGAACAAATGGAGAGATTGCTTTAGGTAATAAAGATCAGATTATATGTTGTTCAACGGCTGCAGGGCCTGCATTTGAAGGTGCACATATTAGAAATGGTGTTGGGGGCATTGCAGGGGCTATTAATACCGTTAGATTAGAAGGTGATCAGGTAAAGTATACCACAATATTAGATCATAAACCGATTGGCATTTGTGGTTCCGGTATTATTGATATTTTGTCTATATTGGTTGAGATAGGTATTGTCGATGAAACCGGACGTATTGTAGATGAAGATGAGGTGAAAAGTGAAATAGGTAAAAAACTTACTAAAAATGTAATCGAAATAGAGGGGATGCCTGCCTTTGTAATAGCTAAAGAGACGGAAACAAAAAATAAAGAGGCTATTGTCATTACTCAAAAAGATATTAGGGAAGTACAGCTAGCGAAAGCTGCTATTGCCGGTGGTATTAACACATTAATTAAAAGTATGGGAAAAAAAATTGAAGATATAAGTCATGTTTACCTTGCCGGTGGATTTGGCAGCTATATCGATAAGCAAAGCGCAGTAAATATTGGTTTATTGCCAAAGGTACTAAAAGATAATATTATAGTACTAGGGAATGCTGCTGGAACTGGAGCAGTAATGTCACTATTGTCACAGAAATGCTATCATCATTGTACTAATATAAAAAATAAAGCTAAATATATCGAATTATCAACAAGTCAAGAGTTTCAAGATGAATATATAAATTGTATGTATTTTTAACTATCTGTTAGTTGGTATTCACTATTCGTTTATTATTTTTTAGTCCATATAAACAGTAATATTTATCATAGTGCATTAATTGTTAGCATGCATATATGTTCATAAAGGTCAATTAAAATTATATATAGGAGAGTAAAATTTTGAATAAAAAAACATTACGACAAAAATATCTGCATTTAAGAAATCGTTTAAAAACTGATGAAGTTATCGAAAAAAGCAAGAAGATAATGAAAAGACTAGTTGATATTTCATGGTATAAACAGTCAAAAGTAATTATGACCTATATTGATTTTAAAAATGAAGTCATTACAAGAGATTTTATACATTATGCTTTGGATAATAACAAAAAAATTATCGTACCGGTCACGGATGTGCTATCAAAAACACTTATATTGTCTGAGTTAAAAGATTTTGATAAAGATTTACATCCAAGTACTTATGGAATTTTAGAACCAAAGAAAGAATGCATTCGCAAAGTAGATGACAACCTATTAGACCTTATATTAGTTCCTGGTTTGGTATTTGATATAGCAGGCTATCGTATAGGATATGGTGGTGGTTATTATGATAAACTACTACAACGTTTGGAAGATAAATGTAAAACCGTTGGTCTTGCGTTTGATTTTCAAATAATAGATAGTATTCCTACTGAGTGTTTTGATAGGAAAGTAGACGTTATTATTACTGAAGAAAGGATTATAGGGAATGAACACTGAAGGTAGAGTGACGGTAAGTGGAGCAAACTGGTTATTTTTAATAGTGCTGATTTTACAATTTGCGATAACTTTTATTGTAAGTATCGCCGAATTATTTTATTTCGCTATTACGCAACGCAACCCACAAGAAACTACTTTGATGAATATTATTCTTATTATGACTCAAATATTTGCAGTATTTTTGCCAGCAATCACTTATTTAAAATTAAAAAGGGTGAATATTAAAGATACTTTACGACTAAAGTCATTAAAAACATTTGAAATAGCACTAATTATTATAATGGGAATTACAGGACAATTTATTGCACAAATGCTGAATATTCCTGTTTTATATATACTTGATTTGCTGGGAGAAATTCCACCTTCGCCTATATCCGTACCACATACATTTGATGCCTTAATCATTAGTTTATTGATTGTTGCTGTTGTACCTGCCATTTGTGAAGAAATTATGATGAGAGGTATAATAATGAGGGCTTATGAGATTAGAGGTACTAGGACAGGTTTAATCATTTCTTCTTTATTCTTTGGATTCATACATGGAGACATAAAAAATTTTTTTGGTCCTCTTTTTTTTGGTTTGGTTTTTGGATACTTGGTAATGAGAACAGGTTCATTGCTTGCGGGAATAATTGCACATTTTTCTAATAATGTTTTTGCTATGTTATTAGCTTATTTACAGGAGAATCATTTGCAACAGATACCTTTTTTACAAAGCAGTTATTTTTTATTTATTGCTTTTTTTATGTCGGTAATCATTTTTATTCTTGCGTTCATTTTATTTAATCATATTACAGATTGGAAAGTTAAATCACCCGTATCAACTGTTACCAAAGATTTGAAAGCAGCTTTTTTAAATATTCCCATTTTTATAACTATGGTGATTTACACATTTATCCAAATAATAGCTATTATGGATATTGTAAAAGGTAATGTTTAGCAAAATGAAAAATACTGCATATTTTTATTTGGTAAAGAATATTCAAGTACATATTTTAATATATAAAGTTTTTTAAGCCTACTTTGATAAAGAATAAATAGTTGAATAAAAATATTGTATTTTTCAAAATATATAATTATATTAGACTTAACACAAGGAGAGATTCTAATGAGTTTAGCAACTTTTAATGTGAAAGGTATGAATTGTAGCAACTGTGTAGATATAGTTAGAAGTTCAGTAGGTGCAGTAAAAGGAGTTAAAAATGTAAAAGTGGATTTTGATAGTAAACAAGTTAAAGTAGATTTTAACCCGGCAATGGTGCAGGAGCAGCAAATAAGAGATGCAATCACTAGTGCAGGATATAGTGTACAATAATCCAAAATGAACCATTCGCTATTCGTTTCTTATGAAATGTGTTTATATTCTTAATTTTTATTTTATATAGGTAATAACCTTGTAAAGAAAGTCAAATAGACTATATAATAGAATTATATAGTCTATTTTTGTTAATATATGTTCTTTTGAATCAGTTTCCATATAATGCTAAAGGTATTTTGACTTTTTTTATCGAATATATTATTATCACAATAGGGTTTATAAACAGCTTTTGTATTTTAAACATATCATTGTTTATTAGCGATAAGTTCAATTAATATTTCTTTTAGGGGGAAAAAGATTTGTGAGTAATGGTAAACTGGATATTTCTAGATTAGATATGATTATCAAAAAAACAATAGAAGCTATTGACGCGAGTAAAAATCAAATATATGAGATAGCTGAAGGAGCTCGGAAGGAATGTAGTCGCCTTGCTCAAGAATTAAAAGAATTAAAAGAACAAACAAAGCAGATTATAAAAACTGTGGAAATATTAGAACGTGAACTGAAAGAAAGCCGTAAAAAGCTAATGCTGCTGAGCAAGACATTTCATGACCGCTCTGATAGTCGATTGAAGGAAGCTTATGAAAAAGCAGATAGTTTAAGAGTTGACTTAGCTGTTAAGCGTGAGCAGGAACAAAATCTTATTGTACGACGTAATGAACTTGAGATGCGACTTAAAGACGCTTATAAAACGGTAGAAAGGGCAGAGAATCTTATATCTCAAGTAGGGGCGGTAATGGATTATTTATCAGGTGATTTACTTGATTTGAGTTTTCAACTAGAAAACATTCAGCAAAAAGAAAAATTGGGTATTAAAATTATAAAAGCACAAGAAGAAGAAAGACAGAGAGTTGCGCGTGATATACACGATGGGCCGGCACAGTCCATGTCTAATGTAGTGTTAAAAGCAGAAATATGTGAAAAGTTAATCGAAATAGATGTCTACAAAGCAAAAAGTGAACTTAGAGAACTAAAAAATGTTGTAAGAAGCTGTTTGCAAGATATACGAAGAATTATTTATGACCTGAGACCGATGTCTTTAGATGATTTGGGATTAATTCCAACCATTCAAAGATATGTATCGAATTATCAAGATGAGACTGGTATTGAAACTTGTTTTAGAGCTAGTGGAAATTATAGCGATATTAGTCCTGTTATTTCACTTACAACTTTTAGAATTGCGCAAGAAGCTTTAAATAATGTAAAAAAACACGCTCAAGCTAAAAATGTTGTTATAAATTTATCTTTATCGGAAAGTACTTTATCTCTTTATGTCTCTGATGACGGAAAAGGGTTTAACTTGGATGAAGTAAATGAAAGAAGTTATGATAACAGTGGAGGTTTTGGACTATACAGTATGAAAGAGAGAGTGGAATTACTTAGTGGTACCTTTGAGTTGCAGTCAAATATAGGTCAAGGTACGAGATTAATGATAGAAATACCATTAAAATCAAATGCGGAGGTTGAATATGGAAAAGATACGAGTGTTAATAGCTGATGACCATTCTATGGTAAGGCAGGGATTAAAACAAATCGTTGAACTGGAAGAAGATATGGAAGTTGTAGCACAAGCAGCCAACGGAGACGAAGCAGTAAATCTTGCAATGGAAATACAACCTGATGTAATACTAATGGATATCAATATGCCAGGAATGAATGGGATTCAAGCCATAAGTCAACTAAAAGAAAAACGGTGTCCTTCGAAGATTATTGTATTAACTATTCATTCTGATCGAGAATATTTAATCAAGACTGTTCAACTTGGCGCTGCGGGTTATGTACTGAAAGATGCCGACTCTGATGTTTTAATTCAAGCTATTAAAAATGTATACAGAGGAGAATCCTATATTCAGCCCACCATGACTACTGAATTAATTAAGGAGTTTTCCAAGAGTTCCGAAGAGCATCAGGTAAAAGGTCAAAGTTTACTCACACAGAGGGAAATTGAAGTACTTGAACTTATAGCAGAGGGAATGTTAAATAAAGAGATTGCAGCAAAATTATATATTAGTGAGAAAACAGTTAAGAATCATGTATCAAATATATTTAAAAAGTTAAATGTTTCGGATAGAACACAAGCTGCAATTTATGCTTTTAAACATAATATCAAGAAAAACTAAATATTAACACTTATTGATAGGCCGAATATAAATTTTATAAAATGATATAATATACATAAGTTTTTAGTGAAGTAGCAGAATAAAATATTAATTTTAATTTGATAAAAAATGTCCTTTTATGAAGGACATTTTTGTTTTCTGTCAAAACATCTTTCATTTACCTACAAATATTTGTTTTAATTGACACTGGCTATTTCTTAGGCTAAAATGGAAGAGTTAATATAAAATAATATAAGGGTGAAATATAGTAAATGGATATAAGACAAGATATAAGAAATATTGCAATTATTGCGCACGTTGATCATGGGAAAACAACTTTAGTAGACGAATTGTTAAAACAAAGTGGTATTTTTAGAGCAAATGAACAGATTCAAGAAAGAATAATGGATTCAAATGATTTGGAACGAGAAAGAGGTATTACAATACTTTCAAAGAACACCTCGATAATGTATAAAGAAATAAAAATTAACATTGTGGATACACCGGGACATGCGGACTTTGGTGGTGAAGTAGAACGAGTGCTTAAGATGGTAGATGGAGTACTTTTATTAGTGGATGCTTTTGAAGGATGCATGCCACAGACTCGATTTGTTCTCAAGAAAGCTTTAACGCTTAACCTTAAACCAATTGTAGTAATCAATAAAATTGACCGTCCTGGTGCACGACCTTATGAAGTAGTAGACGAGATTCTCGAATTGTTTATTGAATTGGGTGCGAATGATGAACAATTAGAATTTCCAGTGGTATATGCTTCTGCCCGTGATGGATATGCGATGACAGAACCTGAAAAGAAAGGTGAAAATTTATTGCCATTATTTGAAATGATTATTAATCATGTTCCAGCTCCAACAGGTGAAACCCAACAACCTTTGCAGCTGCTCGTATCAAATATTGATTATGACGAGTATATTGGTCGGATTGCTGTAGGTAGGATAGAGCGTGGAAGTGTAGAATATGGACAAACAGCAGTACTGTGTAAAAAGGATGGAAATCTGGAAAATGTAAAAATAAGTAAGTTGTATCAATTTGAAGGTTTAAAGAGAGTAGAAACTAAAAATGCAAAACTCGGTGATATTATTGCAGTTGCAGGAATTGGTAACATTAATATAGGAGAGACTATTTGTGATCCAGATTGCCCAGAGCCGCTGCCTTTTGTTCAAATAGACGAACCAACAATATCCATGAATTTTATGGTTAATAACAGTCCTTTTGCAGGAAAAGAAGGCGTTTTTGTTACTTCAAGACATTTAAGAGACAGATTATTTAAAGAAGTAGAGACCAATGTAAGTTTAAGAGTCGAAGAGACGGATTCCCCAGATTCTTTTAAAGTATCAGGAAGAGGAGAACTTCATCTTTCAATATTAATTGAAACGATGAGAAGACAAGGTTACGAGTTTCAGGTTTCAAGACCTGTTGTAATCAATAAGATAATTGATAATATAGTGCAAGAGCCAATAGAGTTGTTATCCATTGATATTCCTGAAGAATATATGGGTGTTGTAATGGAAAAACTAGGGACAAGAAAAGCGGAATTAATGAATATGACGTCGGCTAATTTAGGATATATGAGGTTAGAATTTAAAATTCCCGCACGAGGGTTAATAGGGTATAGATCTGAGTTTTTAACCGATACAAAGGGAAATGGAATAATGAATCACATTTTATATGGATATGAGCCATATAAAGGAGATATACAGGCAAGACAACGAGGTTCGCTTGTTGCATTTGAATCAGGGGAAGCTACCACTTATGGATTATATAATGCTCAAGAAAGAGGTGTATTATTTATAAACCCAGGTAAAAAAGTATATGCAGGTATGGTGGTGGGTGAAAACTCTCGACTTGAAGATGTCACAGTTAATGTATGTAAGAAAAAACATGTTACCAATATGAGAGCGTCTGGTTCTGATGAGGCTCTAAAGTTAACACCGGCAACCATTTTTAGTTTGGAACAATCATTGGAGTTTATTGGTGATGATGAGTTGGTTGAAGTAACGCCTCAAAGCATTAGAATTAGAAAAAAAATTCTTAACCATGAATTGAGAGCTAAGAACAAGAAATAAGGAGGTATGGTGATGAATTTATCTCCAGAGCCAGTGAGAAAAAACGGTAAAGGAAAGAATTTTTTTACCCTTTTGATTAAAGTTGTTATATCATGTATGATCATTGCGTCATTAATTGTTGTTGGGCAATATGCATTTAAACTTGGATATCAATATGTACAGGATCCTAAGGATTTGGAAGAGAAAAATGGTGAAAACAATATCATAGAAGTAAAGATTCCGAAAGGAGCTTCTACCAGAGAAATTGCCGTTATTCTTAAAGAAAAAGGACTTATTAAATATCCAATACTATTTAGAGTTGTATCTAAGATTAACCGCAATGACGGAAAATATCAGCAGGGTATCCATCATTTAAATACGGCAATGGATTATGAAGCCATTATGGCTGAATTACAGAAGAATGTTGAAAAGAAGGAAACGAAAAGGTTTACTATTCCGGAAGGCTTTGAATTTAGGCAGATTGTAGAAAAATTAGCTAACGAAAAATTAATTGATAAAGAAAAATTTATAAATATTGCAGAAAATGGAGATTTTGATTATCCTTTCTTGAAAAATTTGCCTAAAAGAGAAAATAGGCTTGAAGGTTATCTTTTTCCCGATACCTATGAAGTATATGCGGATGCTACCGAAGAGGATATTATAAAGAAGATGCTTGACCGGTTTGAACAAGTATTTAATCAAGAATATTATGAAAAAGCCAAAGCATTGAACATGACAGTAGATGAAGTGGTAACACTCGCTTCAATCATAGAGAGGGAAGCTCAAGTGGATAAAGAAAGGCCCCTTGTTTCAGCTGTTTTTCATAATCGTTTAAAAAGTAAAAATTATCCGTATCTTCAATCCTGTGCAACAGTACAGTATATTCTAAAGGACCGAAAAAAAATATTAACAGATGAAGATACAAAGACACCGTCTCCCTATAACACTTATCTCCATCCGGGACTTCCGATTGGCCCTATTGCTTCACCGGGAAAAGCCTCTATACATGCAGCGCTATATCCTGCAGATGTTGACTATTTGTTTTTTGTCGCAAAGGATGATGGTACACATATTTATTCTAAAACCTATGCAGAGCATCTAAAAGCTGTATCTAAGGTTCAACAAGGACAATAGGAGAGATGGTATGACAGAAAATAATATAAATTATGGATATATTACTCAGTATATACGTAAGATAATACCACCAAACCAGGGGATATTAAACCAAATGGAAGAATATGCTTATGAAAATCATGTGCCTATTGTACAGCCTGAAGTTGCAAGACTGATTTTTGTTATAGCTAAAATTGTAAATCCAACAAATATTCTTGAAATTGGTACGGCTATAGGTTATTCTGCGATATTGCTTTCTAACACATTAAAGCCCGGTGGCAAGATCGTAACAATAGAAAGATATGAAAAGATGATAAAAATTGCTGCTGACAATATTAAGAAGGCTAATTTAGAAAATACTATAACGATATTAGAAGGGGATGCAGAACAAATATTACCTACTCTTGAGGGACAATATGACTGTATATTTATAGATGCAGCAAAAGGGCAGTATATGCAATTTTTACCTCACTGTATAAGGCTTCTAAGGTCAGGAGGAATATTGATATCTGATAACGTGCTTTATAAAGGTATGATTGCCACTGATACACTTGTAGTAAGACGAAAAAAAACGATAGTGAAAAGGTTGAGAAGTTACCTTGATACCATTTCACATCATCCTCAGTTGGAAAGTACCATTATTCCTATAGGAGATGGAGTGGCCATTTCATATAAAAAAAAGAATAAAAAAGTTTAAAAAATATAAACTAACAAACACAAGTAATTTTAGAGATGCTTAAATAAATGTAAGGTTCGGGGTTCGAAGAATTTTATTATGAAGCGAAGCGTAATATCAAGACAATCTACCTTGATTTTTTGTGCCGATAGGCACATCAATGCGCCGAAGGCGATTGTCTTATTTTTACGGTACTCATTATCATTGTAAACTTCGAACTCCGAACTATTTTGATATTAAAGTAATGCGTTGTGCTAGTTCAAGAATATTGTGACACAGGAGCATAATAATAGCTTTGAGTTCAGAGTTTGGAGCTCGGAGTTCAAAATCATTATTACGGAAGCATAGTGAAAAAGCTTTAGAAATTCTAAGCTCGCTTCGGATCACGTCAAACTCGCTTCGCTCAAATAAGGGGTGTATTTAATTTGTTTGAAGCATATTATTCTAATCACGGAGCTACAAGCTCCGAACTCCAAGCTCCAAACTCCAAATTGAACTAGTACAACGAGCTAAAGTAAATTGAATATAAACACTCAATAGGAATATAGAGTGATTAACTTAATATATTCGATTAATACGAGAGGTGACATATATGAAAAAGCCGGAATTATTAGCACCCGCCGGAAATCTGGAAAAATTAAAAATGGCTATTATTTATGGTGCTGATGCTGTTTATGTTGGTGGAGAAGCATTTGGACTAAGAGTGGCAGCAGACAATTTTAGTAGGGAGCAAATGAAAGAAGGAATTGAATTTGCGCATAATAGAAGTAAAAAGGTTTATGTTACTGCTAATATAATTCCCCACAATGAAGATTTGCAAGGGCTGCCCGAATATGTAGAAGAAGTATATAAATTGGGAGCAGATGCATTAATCGTCTCTGACCCTGGAATTTTTATAACAGCAAAGGAGGTTGCGCCAGAATTAGAAATCCATATAAGTACACAAGCAAACAATGTAAATTGGAAGAGTGCAGAATTTTGGTATAAGCTTGGAGCAAAAAGAGTTATTCTTGCAAGAGAACTTTCTTTAAGAGAAATTAAGGAAATAAGAGAAAAAGTTCCCTCAGATCTAGAATTAGAAGCTTTTGTACATGGTGCAATGTGTATATCCTATTCAGGTCGTTGTTTACTCAGTAACTATATGGCTAACAGAGATGCCAATAGAGGAGCATGTGCACATCCTTGTCGCTGGAAATATTATTTAGTTGAGGAAAAGAGGCCGGGAGAATATATGCCGGTGGTTGAAAATGAACGAGGTACCTTTATTTATAATTCTAAAGATTTATGTATGATTCAGCATATTCCTGAGCTGATAGAAAGTGGAATATCTAGTTTTAAAATAGAGGGACGGGTAAAAAGTGCATATTATGTTGCAACTGTAGTAAAAGCTTACCGGGAGGCTATCGATGCATACGTAAATAATCCAGAAAAGTATGTATTTGACCCTGCGTTGCTTGATGAACTAAAAAAAGTAAGTCATAGAGAATATACAACAGGTTTTTATTTTGGGAAGCCCTCTGGAAATGAACAGATCTATCATACAAGTTCATATATCCGTGAATATGATATTGTAGGGTTGGTAAAAGAATATGATAAAAGTACGGGAATAGCAGTGGTAGAACAAAAAAATAGGTTTTTTGTAGGAGATGAAATTGAAGTTGTACAACCGGGTAAACCTTTTTTTAAACAGATTGTAGAAGAATTAAAAAATGAAAACGAGGAAAAAATTAATGTAGCTCCCCATCCCCAAATGATTTTGAAAATACCGATGAAGTATCCTGTTGTCCCCCATACGATTTTACGTAAAAAAAGTGAACAAGAAAAAGACTTAAGTGGTCGATAAATAGTATAGTGCACCTTGTGTCTGGAGAAAATGTATATGAAAACAGCATTCACGGAGGTGCACTATTGATTTACGCTAGCAGATTAAAGTTTCTTACTATCTTTTTTACAATATTGTTTTTAGGTTTGGTTGGAAAATTTTACAGACCGAGAGGATAAATTTTATGTAATTGTGATTCCTAACCTCATCAAAGATGCTGCGCAAGTATAT
Organism: Clostridiales bacterium; assembly: GCA_030156665.1. GTDB lineage: Bacteria > Bacillota > Clostridia > SK-Y3 > SK-Y3 > JASGMB01. Next base: position 26,657 of record JASGMB010000001.1, on the reverse strand, counting down.
GAAAATCTTTCAAATTTTACAGGGTATACCATTCAGCAAATAAAAGAAACATTAAATGAAAACAGACCGGTAACCTTTGTTATAGATAACTATTCAGAAGAAGAAATTTCCAATTACTTAAATCAGCCTGGCATTAAAATGATAAGATTGAGTAAGAGATATGGACATCAATCATTAGCAAGACATATCATTGGATATGTCAATGGGACTGATCAATTGGGTTATTCCGGCATTGAAAAAGCATTTAATCAGTATCTTGATATAAATAAAAAAATGAGTATAGGAATGATTGGAGATGCCGTAAAACGTTCTATAACAGGGTTAGGATATAGAGTGGTCAATTGTTTTAATAATGATGATCATTCCGCAGTTCGGCTCACGCTTGATTATCATATACAGGATATTATAGAAGAAATTATAGATAAACGAATGGAAAGTGGTGCGGTTATTTTAACTGATATAAAAACGGGAGATATTTTGGGATTAGCCAGCAGACCGAATTATTCTCAAAACCAAATAGAGAGGTATCTTGGAAGCAAAGGCAGTGAATTGGTAAATAAAGCTTTTTCAGCATATGATGCAGGGTCTGTATTTAAAATTGTTGTATCTGCTGCTGCGTTTGAAAAGAATATCGCATATCTAGATATGCCATTTAATTGTACCGGATATATTGAAGTAGATGGAAAAAAATTTACTTGTCATAAAGAAGAAGGACATGGAGAAATGAGTTTTATACAAGGCTTTGCTTATTCATGCAATCCTTTGTTTATAGATACCGGACTAAAACTAGGCTATCAATCCATCATCAGTATGGCGGAACGTTTTGGTTTTGGAAGCACTGTATCTCTTTTTGATGGGTTAGAACAACAGTCGGGAAACATCCCTAATAAAAAATATGTTTCGCCTAGAGAAATTGCCAATATTTCTATAGGGCAGGGTGAAATATTGGTAACCCCGATTCAGGTTGTAGATATGGTGACAACGATTGCAAATAACGGTGTCAGAAAAAAATTAAATATTGTTGATGCAATTGTAAATGATAATGGAAATGTAATAAAGCAATTACGATATGAAGATGATACAAGAATCATCAGTGAAGAAATTGCTAAAAAAATTCAAAAAATGATGGAGGAGGTTACTATTTCAGGGACAGGACAAAATGCTCGACTTGAAGAGTATGGTGGAGCAGCAGGAAAAACCGGAAGTGCAGAAACAGGTTGGATGGTCAATGGTAAAACGAAAGTGCATGCATGGTTTGTAGGATATTTTCCAGTCACAAATCCTAAATATGCAATGGTTGTATTCGTAGAAGATGGAAGGCAGGGAGGGGCAGCTGCAGCTCCTATTTTTAGAGAAATAGCAGAAAATGTATTAGAGTTAAATTATTAAAGTAATAGTAAAGTTTCAATAATACTACCTGCATGTTTTGCAGGACAATACCACTAAAAGACACAAGATAGGTGTCTTTTTTAGTTGACTAAATTTTTACTTGAAATATACATGATTGCTGGTAAAATATAAATAAATAGAAATGAGGCATGAACAATAAAAAGTCTATACTACATTACTATGAAAGAAGGATTTCAATGGATCAAATATTGAAAGAAGTTCAGAGCGCAGAACGCATTATTGTAAAAGTAGGAACATCTACTTTAACATATGATACAGGAAAACTTAATTTGCAAAGAATAGAATGTTTAGTACGGGTATTATCTGATTTAAAAAATCAAGGCAAGCAAATTGTACTGGTAACTTCGGGTGCAATTGGTGTAGGAGTTGGAAAACTCGGGTTAAGAGAAAAACCTAAGAGTATTCCTGGAAAACAAGCAGCAGCAGCGATAGGGCAATGCGAGCTAATGCATTTATATGATAAATTGTTTTCAGAATATGGTCATACCATAGCACAACTTTTACTTACCAAAGATGTAGTGGAGAATGAACATCGTAAAAATAATGCAATAAATACTTTTAATACACTACTGGAATTAGATGTAATACCTATTGTCAATGAAAATGATACTATTGCAATTGAAGAAATAGAATTTGCCGATAACTTTGGCGATAATGATACTTTATCAGCAGTTGTAAGTGAACTGATCGGGGCTGATCTATTAATTATTCTATCAGATATTGATGGACTATATGATGCAGACCCTAGAGTGAATGCAAATGCAAAAATTATTCATGTTGTAACTGAAATTGATCAAAGTATTAAAAATTTGGCAGGCGGAGTTGGAAGTAATAGAGGAACCGGTGGGATGGCAACAAAAATTTCGGCAGCTGAAATTGCGTGTAGCGCAGGTGTTAATATGATCATTGCAAATGGTGAAGATCCGAGGATTTTATATAAAGTTTTTGAGGGAAAACAAGTAGGTACTCTTTTTTTAAAAAAAGGACAAAAAATAACTCGGGAATTAAAGCATATTATTTAACGGGAGGGTAAAAATGGATAAATTGATTTTGATAGGAGAAAAAGCTAAAAAAGCATCTTATCTGATGTCGAATGTTTCGTCTATCACGAAAGATAATGCGTTGGAAGCGATAGCAAATGCACTAACAAAAAATGAAGCAGAAATTCTCAAAGCCAATGAAATCGATCTACAAAATGCAAGAGCAAAAGGCATTTCAGGAGCTTTGCTGGATAGACTTACACTAAGCAAAGAAAGAATTTTATCCATTGCACAAGGCGTTTTACAAATTAAAAGTTTACCTGATCCGATAGGGGAAGTAATTTCTATGTGGAAACGTCCAAATAATTTGACTATTGGACAAAAAAGAGTTCCGCTAGGTGTTATTGGCATTATATATGAAGCTCGTCCAAATGTAACGGTTGATGCAGCTGCTTTATGTCTTAAAGCCGGAAATGCAGTGGTTTTACGTGGAGGTAGTGAAGCGATCCATTCTAATACTAGAATTGTTGAAATTATGCAAATGGCTGTGGCTGAAGCGGGATTACCTGAAGAAAGTATACAGTTAATTGAAGATACAAGCAGAGAAACGGCAGTAGAAATGATGAAATTAAATAAGTATATAGATGTGCTTATTCCGCGTGGGGGAGCAGGACTTATTCAGACAGTCGTCAAAAATTCTACTGTACCTGTAATTGAGACAGGGGTTGGAAATTGTCATATATATGTTGATGGAGAATGCGACCAGCAAATGGCTGAAAAAATTGTTATAAATGCCAAAACTAGCAGGCCAGGAGTATGCAATGCGGCTGAAACATTGTTAGTGGATAGGAAGATTGCACAACAGTTTTTACCTAAAGTCTTAAATAGTCTGCAAAAGCTAAATGTGGAGATACGAGGCTGCGAAGAAGTGCAAAAAATATTTTCGGATACCATACCTGCTTTGGAAGAAGATTGGTATAGAGAATATCTGGATTATATTATTGCAGTAAAAGTTGTAAGTGATATTGATGAAGCAATTAATCATATTCATCAATACGGTACAAAACATTCTGAAGCTATTGTTACCACTAGCTATGATAAGGCGCAAAAATTTTTACAGCAAGTAGATGCGGCAGCAGTATACGTAAATGCTTCTACCAGATTTACCGATGGATTTGAGTTTGGTTTTGGTGCTGAAATAGGGATTAGTACACAAAAGTTACATGCACGGGGCCCTATGGGGTTAAAAGAGTTAACGAGTATAAAATATATTATATATGGTGATGGACAAGTACGTTAAGTAATTGTAAAAATAAATTGTACCAACCAAAAAACACCAAAATCAGCACTGCCCGCTTAGCAGGTAGTGCTGATTTTGGTATACAGATTATGCTTCAACCACCATAATTTTGACATTGGGTAAAAGTCGTTCTAATTCTCGTGTAATGTTGTCATTTTTTCTAGCGTAAGGAGATTCTCCTACAATTATGATAGAAACCGCATTTTTTTTTGCAAATTCAACTAAAGTATTTACTACATTGTCTGAACGTAAGACCGACATATCTGCACCTACGGTTTTGGAAATCTGAAACAGATACTCTAGTGCTTCTCCTTGGTGAGGATTATCCAAAAAATTCGCACCTTCTTTAGCTACATGAACGACTAAAATTTCACCTTCAGTTTTATAAGCAATTTCTTTTCCGATTTTTATCAAACGCTCACAAGTTTTTTGTCGTGTTACACATACCATTATTCTGGGAACCTTTTTCACATTAGAACCCCTTTGCAAATTAAACTTTTGAAGTAATCATTCCATACCTTCCAAAAAAAGGAATCATTATAAAATGTTTCTTTTAGAACCCTTTTTTACATTAATCATTATATCACTATTTTAATTGCTAGTAAACAAAAGTAAAGTTTCATTATTTCTAAGTTTTTAGCATTAAGAAGTTCTAGCTTCTCCAAGGCTCCATCTATGGTATTAACGGTTTATAATACTAAAGAAATTTTTGTGTTTTTAAAATAAACTGTTTACCATATTCAATGGAATCTAAAACGGCTTGTTTAGCAGGGCCACCCGGAAGATTTCTTCCTTCCACACATTGCTCCAAACAGATAGCTTTATATATATCTTCTTCAAAAATAAGTGAAAAATTTTTGAATTCTTCTATGGTTAGAGAATCTAAAGTTTTATGATTATGAATGCAATGTAATACCATTTTACCAACAACTTCATGTGCTTCCCTAAATGGCATACCTTTTTTTACCAAATAATCCGCGACATCAGTTGCATTGGTAAAACCGCCTTGCGCACCTGCATACATTTTTGCTTTATTAGGTTTCATTGTTTCAATCATTTTAATAAATACAGGTAAACATTGTTTTAATGTGTCTATAGAATCAAACAAAACCTCTTTATCTTCCTGCATGTCTTTATTATAAGCAAGTGGTAAGGATTTCATAGTAGTTAGCAGTGCGAAAAGATTTCCATATACTCTTCCTGTTTTTCCTCTAATCAATTCTGCAACATCTGGATTTTTCTTTTGTGGCATAATACTACTACCGGTGCTGTAAGCGTCATCCATTTCAATAAAAGAGAATTCGTGTGAAGACCATAAAATCAGCTCTTCGCAAAAACGACTCAGGTGCATCATAACAATAGAGAGACAGGAAGCTAATTCTATGGCAAAATCTCTATCGCTTACAGCGTCAAGACTATTTTGAGTAATTTGGTCAAATCCTAATTGTTGAGCAACCATTTCTCGATTAAGGTTATAGGTTGTACCGGCTAATGCGCCAGAGCCGAGAGGCATAATATTTATTCGTTTGTAACAGTCCTGTAACCGTTCAATGTCTCTTTTAAACATTTGAAAGTAAGCCATTAAATGATGTGCCAGAGTAATAGGTTGTGCTTTTTGTAGATGCGTGTATCCTGGCATAATAGTATCTAAATGTTTTGAGCTTAAAGATAAAAGCGTTTGTTCGAGTTCGACAAGACATGAAGTAATTTGTTTTACTTCATCCTTTAAATACATTCGGAAATCGAGCGCTACTTGATCATTTCTGCTCCTACCAGTATGTAATTTTTTTCCTGTGTCCCCAATGCGAGAAATAAGTATCTTTTCAATATTCATATGAATGTCTTCAGCATCAATTTCAAATGTAATTTTACCTTCCTCAATATCTTGAAGTATCTGTAAAAGTGTTTTTTGAATTAACTCCGATTCTTCTTTAGAAATAATATTACATTCGCCAAGCATTTTAGCGTGAGCGATACTTCCGTAAATATCTTGGTGATACATTCGTTGGTCGACTCTAATGGAGGAATTAAAATCATCTACCATTTGATCTGTTATTTTTTGAAATCTTCCACCCCATAATTTCATTTTATTCACATCCTTTTATTGCTCCGAATTGAAAGTGAGGAGTAATTACCGATTCTTTGAACTCCTCACGTAAAAATTTTAACTATTTATATTTTTCCATCATCATAGCTCTTACTTTTAATGGCAATCCAAATAGATTAATAAATCCTTCAGCATCTTTTTGATTATATATCTCATCCTTGCCAAAAGTAGCAATTTCTTCGTTATATAATGAATAATCTGACTTTGACCCTGCGGGGATACAATTACCTTTATATAGTTTAAGTCTTACTGTACCTGTAACCGTTTTTTGTGTACTATCTACAAATGCTGATAGAGCTTCTCTTAATGGTGTATACCAGTTTCCATCATAAACTAATTCTGCGAATTTTGATGCAATCATTTCTTTGTAATGTAGTGTTTGTCTATCTAGCGTTAAATATTCTAGTTCTCTATGCGCAGTATAAAGAATTGTTCCACCAGGAGTTTCATAAATTCCCCTTGATTTCATCCCAACAAGTCTATTTTCTACAATATCGGTAATGCCTATTCCGTTTTCTCCACCAATTTTATTTAGTTCCTTAACCAACTCCACAGGATTATATTCTTTACCGTTAATTTTTTTAGGTATTCCCTGTTCAAAATAAATTTCTACATAAGTAGGTTTGTCAGGAGCTTCCTCAGGAGGAGTTATAAGTTTAAGCAGTTTATCATATTGTGGTTCATTCCAGGGATTTTCGAGATCTGACCCTTCATGACTAAGGTGCCACAAATTCCTATCTCTACTATAATTATCTTTCTTTGTAACGGGAATAGGTATATTTCTTGCTTGGGCGTAATCAATTGCGTCTTCCCTGGACTTAATATTCCATATCCTCCATGGTGCTATAATTTTTAAATGAGGTGCTAAAGCTTTAATTGTAAGCTCAAATCTTACCTGATCATTGCCCTTTCCAGTGGCCCCATGACAAATGGCAACGGCACCTTCTTTTTCTGCGATTTCTACAAGTTTTTTCGCAATACATGGTCTTGCAATAGATGTTCCTAAAAGATATTTACCTTCATATATTGCCCCAGCTTTTAATGTAGGGAAAATAAAATCCTTAACAAACTCTTCGCTTAAATCTTCAATATAAATCTTACTAGCACCGGTTTTAATTGCTTTTTCTTTTAAAGGAGAAAGTTCTTCACCTTGTCCAACATCTCCTGCTACGGCAATCACTTCATAATCATAGTTTTCTTTTAACCATGGTATAATAATTGAGGTATCTAGACCTCCTGAATATGCTAATATAACTTTTTCTTTTTTATTCATATGCAAAAGCCCCCTTGGTGTGATAAAATAAATTTATCAGTGTTTGACTATATTATATACAAAATTGCATAAATATGCAATAACTAATTTAAAAATATATTTGCTTTAAATTTATTTGTTTTACCTTTGTTTTTGGTTTAAATGTATGATTTTTGAAAAAATAAAGTATTTCTATTTTTGAAATAATATACATTATTATGAATAAATATTTAAAAATGTTTTGATACTTAATTGTGGGGTGAATGGAGTGATAATATTAGGGATTGATCCAGGCATTGCTATCGTGGGGTATGGCATTATAAAATATGAAGGGAATAAATTTACTGTTATGAACTATGGAGCCATTACAACTGAATCGTCTATGCAATTGCCTGAGCGACTCAAAGTGATATATAGAGCAGTCCAAGATTTAATCAATGTGTATCGACCTAGTGTAGTTGCTGTTGAGGAATTATTCTTTAATAAAAATGTAAAAACAGCGCTTAATGTTGGCCAGGGGAGAGGCGTGGTGATTCTTGCTGCAGCAAATGCGGGAGTAAATATTTTTGAATATACTCCTTTACAGGTTAAACAGTCTGTAGTAGGATATGGTAGGGCTCAAAAGCCACAAGTACAACAGATGGTAAAAGCATTACTATCGCTAAATGCGGTTCCTAAGCCTGATGATGTAGCCGATGCCCTTGCAGTGGCAGTTTGTCATGCGAATTCTTCAACCATGAATTATAAGTTGAAATATTTATAAAATTTAAATGTAAGATAATCACCATTTATCTCAAGAATGGGATGTAATTGTATATCAGCTAAAAGGGAGCGTGTCATTTTTGTTTGCATATTTAAAAGGACATATTGAATTTATTAAGGAAAATTATATTATCATTGATGTTAATGGAGTTGGATATAAAGTCTATACTTCTATTTCTACAATAAATAAATTACCGTCATTACATCAAGACGTTCAAATATATACATATTTATATGTAAAAGAAGATGTATTGGATTTATATGGATTTATTGATCAAGAAGAATTGGGGATGTTTGAATTATTGATCTCTGTTTCTGGAGTCGGACCAAAAGCTGCTCTGGCCATATTATCTACTATTTCTCCGCCTCAATTTGCTTTAGCATTAGTTAGTTCTGATGTTAAAACTATTACGAAAGCTCCAGGCGTAGGTAATAAACTTGCGCAGCGAATAATTTTAGAACTTAAGGACAAAATCAAATCAGAAGAGTTAATTGATATTAAGGACCAAGAAACGATTACTGGACAACCGGATTATTCTTCCGAAGCAGTCAATGCATTAGTTGTTTTAGGATATTCTGCTGCGGAAGCTACCAAAGCGGTTCAAGCTGTAAATGCTGAAGGGATTGAAGTGGAAGAGATAATAAAGCTTGCTTTGAAAAATTTAATGAAATAGTCAATATTTAATAAGATTTTAACAGGGGGTAATTATGAATTTAGATAATCGTATCGTGACTACCGAATTGATGGAAGAAGATTTTGATGTGGAAACAAGTCTTCGACCGAAGACGTTAAATGAATATATAGGACAAAGCAAAATAAAAGAAAATCTTACAATATTTATTGAAGCTGCAAAAGGAAGAAAAGAAGCATTAGACCATGTGTTATTATATGGCCCGCCAGGATTAGGCAAGACTACGCTTGCAAATATTATCGCCAATGAAATGGGTGTAAGTATTCGTATTACCTCCGGTCCTGCGATAGAAAGGCCCGGAGATCTTGCTGCTATACTTACCAATTTAGGACAGCATGATATTTTATTTATTGATGAAATTCATCGTATAAATAGAAGTGTTGAAGAAATTCTTTATCCTGCAATGGAAGATTATGCATTGGATATAATCATTGGCAAAGGTCCTAGTGCACGATCAATTCGACTGGATTTACCGAAATTTACATTAATAGGCGCTACAACTCGAGCAGGTTTGTTGACTTCTCCTTTGAGAGACAGATTTGGTGTAATCAGTAGACTGGAATTATATTCAGCTAAAGAATTAGAGAATATTGTAATTCGGTCAGCTAAAATATTAGGCATTGAAATTGAGGTTGAAGGGGCCAGAGAAATAGCGCGACGTTCGAGAGGGACACCAAGAATTGCAAATCGTTTACTAAAAAGGGTAAGAGATTTTGCTCAGGTAAAAGCCAATGGAAGTATTACTAAAGAAGTTGCTAATCTTGCATTAAATATGCTTGAAGTAGATAATATTGGGCTTGATTTGATTGATAGAAGGATGATACTTACAATTATTAATAAATTTGGAGGTGGTCCTGTTGGATTAGAAACGCTTGCAGCTTCTATTGGAGAAGAAAGTAATACTATTGAAGATGTATATGAGCCTTATTTATTGCAGTTAGGTTTTTTAAATAGAACACCGCGTGGTCGAATGGTAACTAAACTTGCATATGAACATTTTGGAATTCAATATAATAACAACGAATAATCTTAATAATAGAGAAGTTTTATCGAAGTTTACCACTTAAATTATTTCGGGGCTTGTCTTCAAGATTTTGCCATAATCTGTTTGACGACATCATGTAACATTAAGTTGTTGAAATCATTGTTAGAAGGAGGAGTTGTTGATGTTAGATCTCTCTTCATCCATAGGGAAAATGCTTATTATCTTCGGTATTATTCTAATTGTTGTTGGTCTTATTTTTATTTTAGGCGGTAAATTAGGCATAGGTAAATTACCAGGCGATATAGCTATCAAGAGGGGTAATTTTGCATTTTATTTTCCATTGGCCACTTCTATTATTTTAAGTATAATTTTAACGATTGTATTAAATGTCATTCGAAAAATTTTTTAAATACAAAAATAATTTAACTCCTTTTTTCACAAAATAATTTCAAAGGAGTTGATTATGAATATGCTAAACAGTGTTGTAGAAACGAGAAGTGTAAATAATGGACTATATAATGTGATGTTAGAAATCCCAGAAAAAGAATATGAAGCAATATATGACCAATATACAAATGAAATAGCATCTGAATTTTTAACTTACTATTTAGAAAATCGAAATGATGATGGAAAGCCTTCAAATATTCAAATTCAACACGATAAAAATGCTCATATTGTTCGAATTACAGCAAATCTTCACTATCTAGAAAATGAACATACATCATACAGCAGACATTATGGCAGTTATTTTGAAGATATTGAAGGAAATAAATATGACATTAGAAAAACGCATTGATTTAAAGTTGTAAAATGAATTTGTTGTGTGTCATATAGACAATTGAAAATGTTCATTAGTACATGATGCTGAAGTGCCCTAAATCTAATAGGAACCAGGGGGCACTTTTATTATATTCATTTTTAACCGCAAACTATTACAAATGTATTACTATTGTATTACAAGTCATATTTTTTGAAGGAAAAAAAGATTTTATGTCGAATTGCAGTAAAGAGGGAAATTACATGTGAGGTGCAAAATTTTTTATGAAAAGAGTAGTTGCTTTATTTTTATATATTATTTTAGTATTAATCAACATTCCAGTGTATGCACAAACGAACCCAGCAAATACAGCAAAATATTTTTATGATGGGCAATGGCATGTTTATACTATTCCGCCTACATTTCTTCAAATAAACGGTGAAAATGTAACAACGGATATGCCGCCAATTATATTTAATGACCGTTCTGTAGTACCAGCTAGAGCAGTATTTGAAAAACTAGGTGCTAAAGTTACATGGGATGGAGTAAAGTCACAAGTGGGTATTTCCATGAATGATACCAATATTCTGCTCAGTATTAATGATAAAAATGCTCTTGTAAATGGAAAAAGTTATGAAATGGATATTCCTCCAAAGATTATTAACTCCAGAACCATGATTCCTACTCGTTTTGTAGCAGAAACCCTGGGAATGGAAGTCGATTGGGTAGCAAATCAAAGATTAATTACAATAAATTATAAACCTTCTAAAGAGGATGAGAAAGATATTACAAATATTATAGCCAAGAATCCAAATAATATTGATATAAAAATCAATAAAATTGAACATACAGTAAAAAATAGTAGCTTAATCATTAAAATTAGTGCTGATGCTGTTATTAGTGAATATTCAGCATTTGAACTAGATGCGAATCAGTCACAGGATAATCATCCTAAATTAGTATTAGATATAAAAAATGCCATACTGGATTTTGAAACCAGATCCATTGAAGTAAATAATAATAATGTTCTTAGAATAAGATCTGCACAATTTGCAATTAATCCTAATATTACACGTGTTGTTATAGATTTAAACAATTGGACAAGCTATAATGTAGAAGAATCAAAGGATAAAAAAGAAATTTATATTACATTTCAAAAAGAAATTTCAAACATTACGGGTATTAAGTATAAGCGCATAAGCAATGTAGATGCAGTTGACATTCATATGGATTTTATACAAAAGCCCGATGTTGTGAGACTTACTAGTCCTGATAGGGTATTTATAGATATTCCTTCTGCCGAATTGGAAATTGCGGAAAGAGTAATTACAGCTCGCGGAAAAATTGTGAAATCAATTAGGTATGCACAAAAGGATAATAATACAGTTAGGGTTGTTGTAGATGTAAAAGGACAACCACAATCTGAAATTGAAGAAACAGATGATGGATTGAGATTAAAATTTATAAATCCTTCTTATAAGAATATATATTATAGTAACAAAGATAATCCCCAACTTACTATCTATAGTAATAAGGGTTTAATAAATTATGTAGAAAAAATAGATGTAGATAGCAACAGTTATACAATAACTGTTCCAGCTTCTGAATTGGATTTGGGTGAAGGAAGATTAGATATTAATGATGGTTATATTGATTACATAGACATTGTTAAAAATACAAAATCAAAAACAACCGATATCATTCTTAAATCACAAAAAACATGTACTTATTCAGTACAAGCTAAAACAAATAGTGGAGAGATAGTTATTAATGCTGTGCCTACATCAAATAACTTAAATGAGCTTCTTGATATAGAGATAGACCCTAGAGCTAAAAAGAAAATAGTAGTGGTAGACCCTGGCCATGGTGGCAAAGATCCAGGAGCTATATATTATAATGAAATCCAAGAAAAGGATCCTAATCTGGATATTTCATTAAGATTATATAAAATGCTTAAAGATTCCGGAATACAAGTATATATCACTAGAAAAGATGATACTTTTGTTGAATTGGCCGATAGAGCAGAGTTTGCGAATAAATTAAATGCTTCGCTATTTATCAGTGTACATAATAATGCAATGGGTGATCCTAATTATGATGGCACCATGACGTTATATTATCCTTCATCTTCATCGTATACGTTTGGCTACGGTATTACAGGACGGAGACTGGCTCAAATTGCTCAAGAGGAAATGGTAAAGCGTTTAGGTACTACTGATAGAGGGTTAAGGGAAAGGCCGCGACTTGCAGTTCTTCGTAGAACAAAAATGCCAGCAATTATTGCTGAAGTAGCATTTATCACGAATTATTCGGACAGACAAAAACTCAAAACCGACGATTTTAGACAAAAAGCAGCAGAAGCACTATATATTGCCACAATTCGAGCATTAAATGAAAGTGTGTCAAACTAAAATAACGTCCAAATAAAGAACTGCTATTTTAATGATGGGCGTATATTTTTTATTTGAAGAATATTATGGAGAAAGGCTCTTAGCCTTGTAGCTCCGTAATTAGAATAATATTCTTCAAACAAATTAAATACATCCTTTAATGATAAACCCCTTGATATATAATGTTAGGTATGTTATAATACAACAAAAATTGAAAAAAGGAAAAGTTATGAAAGAGAAGAGTAAGTTATGACTTGCCACCAGAGAGAAAGTGTCATCGGCTGGAAGCACTTTTAGGTAAAAAATAACTGAAGTTCGCTCTGGAGCTGTTTTACTGAACAATCACTTTAGATTTAGTAAGTAATTCCGGTATATACCGTTATCTTTTAATGAGTGTTTGTATGCACTACTTATGGTAGTGTATGCGAAAATCAGGGTGGTACCGCGGAAAGTTATGCCTTCGTCCCTAAATTGGGACGAAGGCATTTATTATGTGCGTCCAACATGGGCATTTGCTTATCGGTGGAAGTCCGAGACTAGAATAATATTTTTGACTAGTACAACGAGCAAATTAAGAAAATAGCTTGTGCAAAGATTATAGACAAAACCCAGCTTGTGATAGCGATGTTGTATAGTAGTAAAAGCTGATATATATAAACTATTAATAAGTTTTATGATTGAAGTATATAACTTGTACTGAGTAATATAGTTTTTGAGTAAAGTTAAGAAAGGAGTATGCCAACATGAAAGAACAATTGAATGCTATTAAACTTAATGCTGAGCAAGAATTAAATCATATTTCATCGATTCAGGCGTTAGAAAATGTAAGAGTAAAATATCTTGGAAAAAAGGGAGAATTAACTTCAGTGCTTAGAGGAATGGGAAGTTTATCTCCAGAAGAAAGACCTGTTATTGGTCAATTGGCCAATCAAATTAGAAGTTACCTGGAAGAAAAAATTGAAAATGCAAAAGAAGTATTATTAAAGAAAGAAAAACAAGAGAAATTACAGCGAGAAGTTATAGATGTTACAATGCCAGGTAAAAGGAGATACTTAGGAAAAAAACACCCACTTAGTATTGTGTTAGATGAAATTAAAGAAATTTTTATTGGTATGGGTTTTGAAATCGCGGAAGGTCCTGAGGTAGAATTAGACTATTATAACTTTGAGGCACTAAACATTCCTAAAAATCATCCTGCGAGAGACGCTCAAGACACCTTTTATGTGAATGAAAATATTGTATTAAGGACGCAAACTTCTCCGGTTCAGATAAGAGTAATGGAAAAACAAAAACCGCCTATTCGTGTTATTTCTCCGGGAAGAGTTTATCGTTCTGATGCTGTTGATGCTACCCATTCACCGGTATTTCACCAAGTAGAGGGATTGGTAGTAGATAAAAATGTAACAATGGGAGACCTCAAAGGGACATTAGAAGCATTTGCGAAAAGATTATACGGTGAAGAAGCGAAAGTAAGATTTAGACCTCACCATTTTCCTTTTACAGAACCCAGTGCGGAAGTAGATGTATCTTGCTTTGTATGTGGTGGTTCAGGATGTAGAGTGTGCAAGGGTGAAGGTTGGATCGAAATTCTTGGCGCAGGTATGGTACATCCAAAAGTATTGAAGAATTGTAGTATCGATCCGGAAGAATACAGTGGATTTGCCTTTGGAATGGGATTAGAGAGAATCGTTATGAGAAGATTTAACATTGACGATTTAAGACTATTTTTTGAAAATGATATGCGTTTTCTAGGACAGTTTTAATTGATTCTAAGATTATAGCATAAAACTGCTAGTATACAAAATATAAAGTTGTTATTCGTAATAAATCTTTGGATTATATATTTTTTATTTGAATAAATGAGTGGATAATCGATTTTAATCAGGAAAGGAGATATCGGTATGAAAGTGCCAATGAGTTGGATTAGAGACTATGTTGATATAGAAGTAACTCCTGAAGAATATGCTGCAGCAATGACTATGTCAGGGTCTAAAGTTGAAGGAGTAGAAAAATTAGGAAAAGATATTCAAAATGTAGTGGTAGGTAAAATACTCACTGTTGAAGAACACCCAAATGCGGATAAGTTGCAGGTTTCCCAGGTGGACTTAGGTGATGAAGTGGTACAAATTGTGACAGGGGCAACCAATATCTTTGAGGGTGCATATATCCCTGTAGCAAAACATGGTGCAACTTTACCCGGCGATATAAAAATCAAAAAAAGTAAGTTAAGAGGTATAGAATCTAATGGAATGATGTGTTCTATTGAAGAATTAGGACTATCTAAGGAAGATTATCCAACAGCGCCTGAGCATGGGATATTGATATTAGATGGTGAATATCCTTTAGGAAAAGATATCAAAGAAATATTAGGGTTAAACGAAAATGTGGTAGAATTTGAAATTACTTCTAACCGTCCGGATTGCTTAAGTGTATTAGGCTTAGCCAGAGAGACAGCCGTTACATTTAATAAAGAATTCAGAGTGCCTGAAGTGAAAGTACAAGAATCAGGAGAAAATATAAAAGATTATGTTTCTATAGAAGTTTTAGACCCGGGTTTATGTCCACGTTATGCCGCTAGAATTGTAAAAAATGTTAAAATAGGACCTTCACCTAAGTGGATGAGAGATAGATTAAGAGCATGTGGCGTGAGACCTATTAATAATATTGTAGATATTACAAATTATGTGATGCTCGAATTTGGGCAACCTATGCATGCGTTTGATCTGAATAATATTAGAGGAAATAAAATTGTTGTAAGAAGAGCGAAGGATGAAGAAATCATACAAACCCTTGATGAGCAAGAACGTAAATTGGATAGCAGTATGCTGGTGATTACCGATGCAGAAAAGCCGGTTGCAGTAGCTGGAGTAATGGGTGGAGCAAATTCAGAAGTAACAAACAGTACAAAAACGATTCTGTTTGAATCGGCTAATTTTTTGGGTAGTTCTGTAAGATTAACTGCCAAAAAGTTAGGGATGAGAACAGAAGCTTCTGCACGATTTGAAAAAGGTTTGGATGTTGAAAATGTTGTAAAAGCATTGGACAGAGCATGTCAGTTAATTGTTGAACTAGGTGCAGGAGAATTAGTAAGTGGAATCATTGATGTAAATAATAGTAACATGGCTCCAATGCAGCTACAATTGCGTCCTGAAAAAATAAATGCTTTTTTAGGTACAGACATTAGTAAAGAATTTATGGTTGATGTTCTGCGAAAGCTTGACTTTAAAGTAGATGCTGAAAAGATGGTGGTTACTGTTCCTACTTTTAGACCGGATGTGGAAGCTGAGGCGGACTTGGCGGAAGAAATCGTGAGGATATATGGATATGACAAAATAGTATCTACACTTTTGTCCGGGGAAGCAACACAGGGTAAGAAAAATTATAAGCAAGTTTTAGAAGATAAGATTAAGTACTGCTTGATTGCCCAGGGATTGTCAGAAATTATGACATATTCTTTTACCAGCCCTAAAATATTTGATAAGCTGAATATACCAGAGGATAGTGAATTGAGAAAAGTGGTTGTTATTTCAAATCCATTGGGGGAAGAAAATAGTATTATGAGAACTACCACTTTATCTGGAATGCTTGAGACGATGGCAAGAAATTATAGCCGCCGAGTAGAACAGGTTAGACTATTTGAATTAGGAAATATATATATTCCAAAGAATTTCCCGGTGAATGAATTGCCGGAAGAAAAACTTATTGTTACGTTAGGATTGTATGGCAATACTGATTTTTATGAGCTGAAAGGTGTTATTGAAGAATTGATATGTACATTGGGTATTTCAGAATACGAAATTGTTCCTGAAAGAGAAAATGCGTCATTCCATCCAGGAAGAACAGCGAAAATATATCTAAATCAAAAAGAAGCAGGAACTTTTGGAGAAATTCATCCGGATGTATTGGAAAACTACGAAATTGATACACGTGCATACGTAGCTATGTTAGACTTTAATACCCTCTTAGAAAATACAAATCTAGTAAAACAATACAAACCTTTACCTAAATATCCTGCAATAACGAGAGATATTGCATTGTTGGTGAAAGATGAAATATTGGTAAAACAAATTGAAGATATTATTAAACAATATTCAGGAAAACTTTTAGAAGATGTGAAGTTATTTGATATTTATAAAGGTAAACAAATTCCTAAGGGAATGAAAAGTGTAGCATATTCCATTACTTTTAGAGCAAATGATAGAACGTTGACTGATGAAGATGTTAATAAAGTATTTGATAAAATTGTTAATAGTTTAAAAGTGAATTTGGAGGCTCAACTAAGAGAATAAAAGCTGGAGATTCGTTAGTTCGGAGTTAATAAAAAGATGTATTTACAGTAATTATAAACTCCGAACTAATTTTTATTCTAATTTGGTATTGCACAAATAATTAATGTATAATATTCTAATAATATAAATAAAATAAGGAAGGTGAGTAGGTATGAGTATGAATGAAACAGTAAAGTTTAAAGTGGAAAATGAAAAAGAAAATGAGGTAAAGCAAATTATTGCAAGTGTATATGAAGCGCTCAGTGAAAAAGGTTATAATCCAATTAACCAACTCGTTGGATATATACTTTCAGGTGATCCTACTTACATAACCAGTCATAATAATGCACGTAGTATGATAAGAAGGTTAGAAAGAGATGAATTGTTGGAAGAACTTGTTCGAAGCTATCTTAAAGAAAAACAGGTGTAAGTGTATAGTAATCATTTTAAGCTTTTTATACAGCTTTTCTACCGTTTATGCAAATCAGCATGATGCTGACACTGTATATAAGGATAGGAAAGCTGTTGTTGTCATTGCCAATTTTATAAGTCTTGAAGAATTTTTAAACATGGAGAATATGCGTAAATTAATGGAACAAAGCGCAGTCGGTTTAATGAATACTCGAGGAGCCGGCAAAACAGATAGCATCAGGGCCCATGCTACATTAGGGTGGGGTAGTCGTGCAGATGCTTTGGCAAGTCATTGTATTATCGAACAAGGGAATAATGTATTATTTGTTAAAAATATAGAACAAGTAAAAGCGTATAACAGAAATAACCCATATAACGTAAAAGTGGGTGCGTTGGGAGATTTTTTTCATCAACAGGGATTAAAAACAGCTTTATTGGGTAATCAGGATGTGGAAGATATTCAATGTGCTCCTGCTGGTTTAATTGCTATGGACAGTGATGGTATCATTGATAACGGAGATGTAGGGAAAGGTCTTTTGCTACCTACTGGTTTTAAAGGGGAGTATAAAACAGATTTTGATTATCTTTATGAATTATTTAAAAATCTATATGCTACTAATAACCTAATTGTTATAGATACTGGAGATACATCCCGATTAGAATATTTTCAAAATAAAAACCAGGTAAGTTCTTTGGATAAAAAAAGAATCTTACAGAATATTGATTCGTTTATAGGTAGAATTATCAATACAATAGATCAGCAGAATACATTATTCATTATAGTATCTCCTCAATACAGCTCTGCTGCTGCAAAATTGGGTAAAAAGCTCTCACCTGTTGTTTTTTTTTATAAAGACATCGATGCAGGTTTGCTTATCTCTAATACAACTCGCAGGCCGGGAATTATAGGCAATGTAGATATTGCACCTTCTATTGCTGATTTTTTTGGGGGAACGTTAGAAGGAATCACCGGAGAGGTGATAAAAGTCCAGAAGGTGACCAAACCTCTGGAGAAAATATTCAATTTATATAACTTAACTGCTTTTAATTCTAAAAATAGGGGAATTGTGTTAAAATCGTATTTAAGTTTTCAGATCGTCCTTTTAGTATTAACACTAATGTTTATATTACGGAGCAATACAACGTTGAATGTTCGGTATATTGATAAACTCAATATGGTCCTACGCACACTGATTTTATTTACGCTTATATGTCCATTGGCTTTATTTTTGCTATCTCTTTTAAAAGTGTATCATCTTTTGATTTATACAGTGCTATTGATAAGCTTCAATTGCATTCTTGTTTATATGGTGTCTAAATTTTTAAAAAATAAAGAAAGCCGTATTATCTGTATAGCTGGGTTTACCATGCTGGTAATATTAATAGATTTAGTAATAGATGGACCTTTAAATAAGACTTCACTTTTGGGGTATGATGCAATCATCGGAGCAAGATATTATGGATTGGGAAACGAGTATATGGGAATAATGATAGCAACAAGTCTTATAAGTATAGTGCCGCTGGTATATAAAAGAATCATTCCGCAATGGGTTGCGGTCACTGCATTTATTTTTGTAGTGCTTATTATAGGATTATCGATGTTTGGTGCAAATGTAGGAGGAACCATTACTGCTTCAATGGCTTTCGGTTTTGCTATTTTTAATTTATATCACAAAAAAATTACTATAAAGAAAATGATAGGTCTCATGCTGATTATAATTTTAATAATTAGCCTTTTTGCGGTTTATGATATATTTTTTAGTCAGCATAAATCTCACCTGGCTAAAGCCATAATCGAATTTCGCACTGGAGGCGTGGATATTATTCTTAATATTATACACCGTAAATTGGAGATGAATTTAAAACTTTTACGTTGGACAATATGGAGTAAAGTTTTATTAGTGTCAGTGTTTGTAGTTGGTGTCTTAGCATTCAGGCCACAGGGAGTGTTACATACTTTACTTAATAAGTATAAAAGTTTTTCAATTGCGTGGTATGCTATCATTGTTGCAAGTTTGGTTGGAATGCTGGTAAACGATTCAGGGGTTGTAGTTGCTGCAACCAGTAATATTTTTTTAATATTTAGTTTATTATATTTTTTATTGGAGGAAGAAGTAAGTGGAATACAGGAAATTAGGAAAAACAGAACTTGAAGTTTCCAGATTATGTTTTGGAGGTCTTACCGTAGGACCATTGCAAGCCAATTTATCTGTCGAAGAAGGCGCAGAGGTGATAGCAGAAGCTTTTAATCTAGGTATTAATTTTATTGATACTGCAGAATTGTATAATACTTATCCTTATATTGCGGAGGCAATTAAAAGAAGTAAGAAGGATGTCATTATAGCTTCAAAAACCTATGCATACGATAGAAAAGGTGCTGTAATAAGTATAGAGAAAGCAAGAAAAGAGCTGGATAGAGATGTTATAGATATTTTTATGTTACATGAACAAGAAAGTGCATTAACGTTAAAGGGGCATCGAGAAGCTTTAGAGTACTTATTTGAGTGTAAGGCAAAAGGCATTATAAAAGCTGTCGGAGTTTCAATGCATCATATAGCAGCTGTAGAAGCTACATGTGACATGGATGAGATAGATGTTATACATCCTATTGTAAATTTTAAAGGAATAGGCATTGTTGATGGTACTATTGAAGGCATGTTGAATGCAATTAAAAAGGCTTATGATAAGGGAATAGGAATATATGCAATGAAGCCTCTTGGTGGAGGAAACTTAATTGCACAAATGGAAAAAAGTTTAGATTATGTTCTGTCTATTCCATATATTCATTCCATAGCAATTGGAATGCAGTCGGTAGAAGAAGTAGTAGCAAACATAAGTTACATAGAGAAGAAAAAAATTGATTCGGATATTTTAAAGCGGTTAAGGAATAAAAGAAGAACATTACATATAGAAGAATGGTGCGAAGGATGTGGAGAGTGTTTATCTGCATGTGCACATCAAGCAATCTATTTAAAAAATAATAAGCTTAGGGTAAACAAGGATAAGTGTGTATTATGCGGATATTGTGGCAGCAGGTGCAAAAATTTTGCAATAAAAATTGTGTGATGGTATACAGTTTTTTTAAAACTTTCACCATACATATTTTAATAACAATTGAAATGAGGTACAATGATGAGAATAATGGGGATAGATTATGGAGATAGTAGAATAGGCATAGCGATTAGTGATCCGATGGGATGGACAGCACAGGGATTAGAAACAATAGCCGTAAAAAAGCTGGATAAAGTGTATGATCGTATCGTTGA
Organism: Clostridiales bacterium; assembly: GCA_030156665.1. Classification (GTDB taxonomy): domain Bacteria; phylum Bacillota; class Clostridia; order SK-Y3; family SK-Y3; genus JASGMB01. The sequence continues at coordinate 6,077 of JASGMB010000001.1, read as the reverse complement.
ATTAATTATACAATATGATGTAAAAAAGATCGTTGTAGGCTTTCCTAAAAATATGAATGGAACAGTTGGTCCCAGAGGAGAACTTACAATGAAATTTGTTGACCGACTTAAACAAAAAACCGATGTAGAAATTATTATGTGGGATGAAAGATTGACCACAGTAGCTGCTCATAAAATACTCAATGAGACAAATGTTAGAGGGAAAAAACGCAAGCACGTAGTGGATACCGTTGCAGCAGGATATATTTTGCAAGGTTATTTAGATAGTGTAAGAAATGTATAAATCATTTTTTACAGAATAAAATAGTACAAGGACAATTGACTTTCAAAATTTAGTGTTATAAAATGAGAGCGAAAGAGGTGAATAGTATGACAGAAGAAAGAGATGGCATCATTGTACTAGTGGATGAGAATGGCGAAGAAATTGAATTTGAGCATCTTGATACTATTACAATGAACAATAGTAACTATGTAGTTCTACTTCCTTTAGATGAAGACCAGGACGATGAAATAGAAGAAGTGGTTATTTTGAAAGTTGTAGAGGATGAAAATGGAGACGATACATTGGTTCCTGTTGAAGATGAAGAGGAACTTAATGAAGTTTTTGAAGAATTCAAAATACGTATGGAAGGTGAATTTGATTTTATAGAGGAGGAAGAATAACCTTTTCTAATTGCAGTCATTTCATAAAAAATACACCCAAAAAGACTGGGTGTATTTTTTTATTACAAAAATTTAGGTTATAAAAATATAAATAAATACCAATAATACATGAGGATGAAAAATTATATGAGGTGAAAATATGGCAATAAAAGTTGGAATCCCTAGAGCATTATTATACTATGAGTATTATCCTATGTGGCGAACTTTTTTGGAAGAATTAAAAGTGGAAGTCGTTTTATCAGATAAAACGACCAAGCCAATCTTAAATGACGGAGTACGGCATTGTGTCGATGAAGCTTGTCTGCCAGTGAAGTTATTCCATGGTCATGTAATGAATATAAAAGATAAGGTAGATTACTTGTTTGTTCCAAGATTAAAAAGTGTTGCCAAAAGTGAATACATATGCCCTAAATTTTGCGGATTACCGGAAATGGTTAAATATTCTATGTCGGATTTGCCTCCTATTATCGATAGTGAGGTGAATTTAAGAAAATCAAAATCACAATTATATCAATCTTTTTATCGTGTAGGCAAACTGTTTTCTAACAATACATATGAAATAAAAAAGGCTTATCATAACGCTTTAAAAAAACAAGCTGAATTCATAAATCAGGTACGACAAGGAAAATATCCGATTGAAATCATTGAAAATCAAAAAATATATGCTAATGGTAAAGAAAATTTATGTATTGCTTTAATAGGACATGTCTATAATATATATGACCAATACATTAGTATGGATATTCTTTCGAAATTGTGTCAACAGGGAATAAAGGTTATTACACCCGAACTTTTGAATGAAGAAATGATAGAATACAAGGCGAATTGTCTGCCGAAAAAAATGTTTTGGAGTTTTGGCAAACGATTGATGGGTTCCATACTGCATTTACTGGACATGGATAATATAGATGGGATTATTTATATCATGTCTTTTGGATGCGGTATAGATGCTTTTGTTTCGGATTTGTGTGAAAGAAAAATAAGGAGAGAAAAAAACTTACCATTTTTTCTTTTAACCTTAGATGAGCATTCTGGGGAAGCAGGCGTTAATACACGGCTGGAAGCATTTATTGATATGATCAGATGGAGGAATAGAAATGAAAGTAACATTTCCGTACATGGGTAATACATGTATCGTAGTAAAAGCACTTTTTGAATCTCTAAATATAGATTTTGTCACGCCGCCAATGTGCAGCAAGCGTACGTTAGAATTAGGGACTAAATATGCTCCTGAGTTAGCTTGTTTACCTTTGAAAGTAAATATAGGAAATTTTATCGAAAGTATAGAAAAAGGAGCAGATACAATTTTAATGACTGGAGGATGCGGACCATGTAGATTTGGTTATTATGCTGAAGTTCAAAGAGAGATATTAAAAGACTTAGGATACAATGTAGATTTTTTTGTTTTAGAACTACCAAATGGAAACTTTCAAGAGTTTTTACGGAGAGTACGAAAACTCATTGGAAAGAAAAGTTTGTGGAAGGCAGTGATGGCTGTAAAAAAAGCTACAAATGTATCTATTGAATTAGATAAGTTAGATAAATTATCTTTTCAAATAAGACCTAGAGAAAAAGTAAAAGGAAAAACGGATTGGATTATGAAAAAATTTCAGTCTCAAGTTTTCAAAGTTAAAGGTGCTGAAGAGATTTATAATATAATCAATAGTACTAGAGAAGAGCTGAAAGCAGTGGAAATTGATGATACACGATATATTCCTAAGATTGGAATAGTAGGAGAAATTTATACTGTCATCGAGCCTTTTACTAATTTTAAAATAGAGCAATTGTTAGGTAATATGGGTGTAGAAGTAGACCGTTCATTAAATATTAGTCATTGGATTGTAGAACATATGATTAAACAAATACTTCCTTTAAAAAAACACAGGCCTTATGAGCAGGCAGCTCAACCATATTTAAATACAATGATTGGGGGACATGCTCAGGAAACAATTGGAAATAGTGTTTTATACGCTCAGCAAGGGTATGATGGTGTCATACAATTATATCCATTTACTTGTATGCCGGAAATTGTTGCTGAAAGTATTTTACCTACAATTAGTAATGATTTGGATATACCTATATTAACATTAATCATCGATGAATTAACAGGAGAGGCAGGATATAAGACAAGGATTGAAGCATTTGTTGATATGCTTTTGCGGAGAAAGGAGAGAGTGGTAACGAATAATGAATACATATTATCTAGGTATTGATATAGGCTCAGTTAGTACAAATTTAGTATTATTAGATAAACATTCAAAAATATATAAGAAATTATATATAAGAACGCAGGGGCAGCCGATTAATGCATTAAAAGAAGGCTTAAAAACCTTAAAACAGGACTTTAGTGAGAATTTTAAAATTGCTGGTGTGGGAACAACAGGCAGTGGGAGGCAATTAGGAGCAGTAATAGTAGGAGCAGATATTATAAAAAATGAAATAACTGCTCATGCTGTAGCTGCTTTAGATTACTGTCCCGATGTACGAACAATATTAGAAATTGGTGGACAGGATTCAAAAATAATTATTATAAAAGACGGTATTGTATACGATTTTGCAATGAATACCGTATGTGCTGCTGGAACAGGTTCATTCCTTGACCGACAAGCTTCCAGGTTGGGCATACCAATACAAGAATTTGGGAAGTATGCGTTAAAATCAACAACACCAGTAAGAATTGCAGGCAGATGTGCCGTATTTGCAGAATCGGATATGATTCATAAACAGCAAACAGGACAAAATATTGAGGACATTATCAATGGACTGTGTGAAGCATTAGTTAGAAATTACCTTAATAACCTGGGGAAAGGAAAAGAAATTTTAGAACCTATATTGTTTCAAGGTGGGGTAGCTGCAAATATAGGCATTGTGAAAGCTTTTGAAAAAGAATTAGGCAAAAAGATTATTATTCCTGAGTATTTTGATGTTATGGGTGCGGTTGGGGCCGCAATATTGGCTAAGGAAAAAGTAATGAAAACGGAAAAAACAAACTTTTATGGTTTTGATTTAATCAATAGGGAATACAAGGCGAGGAGTTTTGAATGTCAAGACTGTTCCAATATATGTGAGGTAGTAGAAATTTTATCGGATAGCGAGCCGGTAGCTCGATGGGGAGATAGATGTGGAAAGTGGAATGTCATAGAGAATAGATCTGAAACTTCTGCGTGACTACTTGAAAACTTAATGCTTTTATGCTATTATGATAATACAAAATCTACCCTGCTGTGTGCGTGATTAAGGCAAATGTTTTGAACCAACATTAATCATAAGGGAGCTTGGACTCTGAGTGTGGCGTATATGCCCCAGTGTGAATAGGGGAAATATAAAGCATTCAGGAGGGCACCCACCTGCGAGAGCGGGTTTAAAATATTGCCTATAGCACGGCTCGGTGGGGGAATAATTATTTTTTTAGAACCAAACAGGTTTTCTGTTGGGGCCTTATAGAGCATTAGTAATCGAATAAATGATAATTTAGTTGCCAGGCGAAAGCAAGGCAACTTTTTGATTTTTCACAATTTTTTAGTTTTTAGTGGTGGATAGTGATTATTTGTCGCCCCTTAGAACAAATTTAGGGTATAAATATATAACAATCAATTGATTTTAGGAGATGGATAAAATATGTTACATTCTTTTTCAAGAACTGAGCTATTAATAGGTACCAAAGCATTAGAAAAATTAGGACAGTCTAAAGTTTCTATCTTTGGGATAGGTGGTGTTGGAACTTTTGTAGTTGAGGGTCTGGCAAGATCCGGGGTAGGTAAGTTTGTGCTGGTAGATGATGATACTGTATGCCTTACAAATATAAATCGTCAACTTCATGCAACCCGTAAAACAGTAGGAAAATCAAAAGTTGAATTAATGAAAAATAGAATTTTAGAGATTAACCCTAAAGCAGAAGTTACAATATATCAAGACTACTATAATGCTGAATCGGCAGAAAAACTCATACACAGTGACACGAATTATATTGTAGACGCTATAGACACTGTAACTTCAAAAATTGATTTGATTATTAAGGCAAAGAAAATGAATATTCCGGTTATTAGTAGTATGGGAGCAGGAAATAAACTAGACCCTACCAAATTTGAAGTAGCTGATATATACAAAACATCGATTGACCCTTTGGCTAAAGTAATGAGAAGAGAATTGCGAAAAAGAGGTATAGATTCCCTTAAAGTGGTATATTCGAAAGAAAAACCGTTAGAACCGTTAGCGTTGGATAATACGTGCAAGACAGATTGCATTTGTAGTAATAAAAACCGCACATGTACTGTACGAAGACAGATTCCTGGTAGTGTAGCTTGGGTACCTTCAGTTGTTGGTCTAATCATAGCTGGTGAAGTAGTAAAAGATTTAATAAAAGAGTGATAAAACAATCAATTGTTTTATCACTCTTTTATTATTTTGAGAAACTTAAGAATCTTTTTGAGGATGGAATTGATTTACAAAATTATAGCGTCTATACTAAAGATTTCATTTCAACAAAATATTGTAAAACGTTATGAGGAATATTAAAGTGATTTTTCTCAAAAGATATATTGAGAACTTGTGAAGGAAGTGTTAATGTGAAAAAAATAAAAAGATTTTTTAAGTATTCTTTAATTGGTATTATAACAGGATTATGTAATGGACTTTTTGGATCTGGAGGGGGTACCATTGCTGTGCCGTCAATGGAATTTATTTTAGATGTAGAAGAACATAGGGCTCATGCTACTGCTATATCTATTATTCTTCCATTAACACTAGTAAGTGTATTTTTCTATATTAAAAATGATTTTGTAGATTGGAATCTGACGTGGCAAGTGTCACTTGGCGGGATTGTAGGAGGTTACCTAGGTGCACGGATATTAAAAAGTATACCTTCCAACATTCTTAGAAAAATATTTGGTATATTTATGATTGTTGCCGCAATAAGGATGGTGTTTTAAATTGGTCATTGCAATTTTAGCAGGGTTTGCGTCAGGCATCATAAGCGGGATGGGCATAGGTGGGGGAACAATTCTTATACCTGTGCTTGTTTTTATATTGAATGTAGACCAACATATTGCACAAAGTATCAATTTATTGTATTTTATACCTACAGCCACTATTGCACTGATTGTCCATTTGAAAAATAAAAGAATCGATATCAAACTAGCAATGACAATTGTTGCTTGTGGAATTATTGGAGCGATTTTAGGTTCATATTTTGCAGTATCAATCCCATCTACAGCATTAAAACGAATGTTTGGTGTTTTTTTATTTATTATGGGAATTTATGAAACTTTTTGCAAACCTTCCAAACATGCTAACTCGTCAAAAAATTCATATTAATACTTAGAGTATAATTTTAATTGGCAAAAGTCATGACCGCCTGTAAAACAGGCGGCTTGATTGGCCCTATAAGGGCCTGCTACTTGCAGCACCTAAAAGTG
>JASGMB010000020.1 GCA_030156665.1 Clostridiales bacterium | reverse complement strand
ATGATGCTTTTATACCTATCAAGTAATCAAAACATCGGTATATTTGATTCAGTAGCAAAAGAACAAGGGATATTGGTCAAAAAATTATCTGGGGAATTTGATTTTAAGAGTTTTGTCATCAGAGACATGAGAAGTTTGAATCATTATGAATATGTAGCAATAGACTTAAAAGCAATGAGAGATACGGAAGAAGAGCTTATTGAAGCGCTAGTGGCCTTTAAATCTATGTATGATTCAAGGATTATTATTTATGGTGTAGGTCTAAAACAAGGCAATGCGCTGTTAAATAAGCTAGTGGATATTGGAGTCTATAACATCATTACGGGAACAACCATAGAAACAATCAATCAAGAAATCAGAAATACATTAACTCCAGAAGGCATGAGTTATCGGGATGCATGCAAATTTAGAAATGAGACATTCTCTGGAAAGGATGAAAAACAATACTCATTCATCTGCGAAAATGTTCAGATAGCAGTTGCTGGTGTTTCTTCAAAAGTTGGAACGACAACAACTGCTTTTAATATGGCCAATTATCTGGCAACAATGGGAGCTAAAGCTTATTATGTGGAATTCAATAAGAGCAAACATTTAGATGTGATTGGTTCATATTATCGAGAAATGATCAAAACAGAGAATGGTTATGAATGTAAAGGGGCTAAATACATTGATACTTCAACTGTTTTTAACTGGGATTGTAATTTCATTATCTTTGACCTTGGTGAAATCACTAAAGAGAAAAAAAGAGTTATTGAAAGCTGCAAAATAAACGTCTTATGCAGTACATCTAAACCTTATGAGTTATCAGCTACTAAGGATGCTATTGGAATTTATGATGAACAAGGCATTCATTTTATATTTTCATTCACTGAAGAGCAAGTCAAAAGTAAGCTAAAGAGAGAATTTGAAAACAAGACCACAAAAGTACATTTTGCCAATTATTCACCAGATTTATTTAATGGAAAAGCTAATGAAAAGATCTTTAGAGAGATATTAAATGATTATATTATCGAACACAAAATTTAAGCGAAAGGAGGCTGCGGAATGACTAAAGGAGAACTTTTAAATCATTTGTACAAAGCAAATCTGCCAATGAGAGCAACACTCGTGATGAATTATTTGATTAACAGAGCAAATCAAGAACTGACATGTTTTCCGGCAATTAAAACGATTGCTTCAGACTGCAATATGTCTAAAAGAACTGTTCAAAGGGCTTTAAAAGATTTATTAGAAGCTGGAATGATTATTAAAGAATCAAGATATAGGGAAAATGGTGGTCAATCAAGTAATCTTTATACCATTTGTATAAATGAATATAATGAAGTTCAGCCTTCTAATGATGAACTTAAAAACAATGTTGAAGCAACAAAAGATGTTGAGCAACTTGACATAGATAGCATAAGTTTTAGTGATTATTTAGATTCAAATGACAAAAACAATGAATCTTACATTTCTATCGACGATGAAATTTTGGAAGATGAACAGGAAGTTGTTGATGAAATATTATGTGTAGATGGAAATATATTTCAATTCAAATCTTATTATGAACATGAGATGATTAGTGAAAAAATCAACTGTCATGGGGAGGATGACAATTTGGTACCTCCATAGAACTATACACTTTAAGATAATATAGGGTTATTGCAAAAGAAGTATAATTTATTATCTGTACTATAGAATGGACAAATAAATGTCATTATATCTTGCATTTCATCGCAAAAACGAATAAAATAAAAGATGGTACAGTTTGTAAGTTCAATGTTTAAGAGGTGTAATATGAAAGATTATATGACGGTACAAGAAGCTGCCAATAAATGGGATATTTCAATTCGAAGAGTGCAGGTGTTATGTTCTCAAGGGAGAATTCCTGGAGCTATTAAGTATGCATCTGTTTGGGCAATACCAAAGACTTCCGAAAAGCCTGCTGACAGAAGAATAGTTACAGGGAAATACAAAAAACTTAAAAAATAAATAAAGTTTAAGCTGAGGATTGATAAGATGAATTTCATAGATTTATTTGCAGGTGCTGGAGGATTATCAGAAGGTTTTATAAGAGCAGGATTTTATCCAATTGCTCATATTGAAATGAATAAACATGCTTCAATGACATTAAGAACTAGGAATTGTTATCATTATTTGAAACAAAACAATAGATTAGATGAATATTATCAATACTTGAAAGGTGAAATAACAAGAGAAGAGCTTTATGAAAAAGTTCCAGCTGATTTATTAAATAATGTCATCAATGAAGAAATAAGTGATAAAACAATAAATTCAATATTTGCAACTATTGACAAACAACTTGCAAGTTTTAATATTGACCGAGTTGATGTAATAATAGGTGGTCCACCATGCCAAGCATATTCATTAGTTGGAAGAGCTAAAGACAAAAATGGTATGATTGATGATCCTAGAAATTACTTGTATAAGCAGTATATTAAATTTCTAAAAAAGTATGAACCAATCTACTTTGTTTTTGAAAATGTACCTGGTTTAAAGTCTGCTAGAGGTGGAGAAACCTATAAGAATATACAAGCTTTTATGAAAAGAGTGGGGTATGAAGTAGAAGCACATGAGCTAAATGCTGCTGATTTCGGAGTATTACAGGTAAGAAAAAGAGTAATTATAATTGGATGGAGAAAAGGAAGTGGTCTTGCTTATCCAGTTTTTGAGAAAATTAATTATAATGCTAAAGTAAGTAGCTTATTTGATGATTTGGCAAGATTAAATCCTGGTGAAGAGAAAAATGAATATATTCAAGAACCTAATGAGTATTTAATTAAAAGTGGGATTAGAAATACTGATGATGTGTTAACACTACATATAGCAAGAAAGCATAACGATAGAGATAGAGAAATATATAGGCTTGCAATTGATAAGTGGAATAAGGAGCATAAACGCATCAAATATACAGACTTACCTGAAGAACTATGTACTCATAATAATAGAAAATCCTTTTTAGATAGATTTAAAGTTGTTGCAGCTGATTTAGAACATTCTCACACAATGTTAGCTCATATTTCTAAAGATGGACATTATTTTATTCATCCTGATATTGAGCAAAAAAGATCAATATCTGTGAGAGAAGCTGCAAGAATTCAATCGTTTCCCGATAATTATTTTTTTGAAGGCCCAAGAACTGCAAAATTTGTTCAAATTGGGAATGCAGTACCACCTTTGATGGCACAAGGTATAGCTGAGGGGATAAGAGAAAATCTTCTAATTTATGAGAGGTTAATACAATGCAGGAGAATTATTTGATACAACAAATAGCTCAAATAAAGATGGAAGAACTTAATAAAAATCCATACGTGTGTTTAATAAAATCTGACATTGATATAAATCCTCATCAAGTAGAGGCTTTTTCTAAGGCTCTAATTGCTTTAAAATCGGGAGGAATTGTATTAGCAGATGAAGTAGGTTTAGGTAAGACGATAGAGGCTGGTCTAGTCATTAAACACACTCTTTTAACTGGAGGTAAAAAAGTTCTTTTAATTATTCCTTCGAATTTAAGGAAGCAATGGCAATTTGAGCTAGATGAAAAGTTTTCAATTAATTCTTTCATACTTGATAGTAAAACGCTTGAGGAATATCAAAATTTAATCGATAGAAATAAATATAGGGTAGTGATATGCTCATATGATTTTGCTTCTAGAAAAAGTGATTTTTTAAGTAGGGAAACTTGGGATCTTATTGTTTTTGACGAAGCTCATAAGCTAAGAAATGTTCATAAGTCAAATGTAAAAAATGCAAAAAGAATTTTTAAGTTCACCAAGGGGATCCCCAAAATTATGTTAACAGCTACACCAATACAGAACAATCTTTTTGATTTATATGGCATTTTGTCATTTATTGATGAGAAAATATTTTTGGATAAACAATCTTTCACAAGTTTTTATATTAAAAATAAAAACTATGAAGAATTGAGAAATCAGATTAAACCAGTAATACATAGGACTTTAAGAAAAGATGTTACAGACTATTTGACTTTTAAAAAGAGACTATGTATAACTGTTGATTTTAAATTGTCGCCACAAGAAGCGATTCTTTATCAACTTGTAAGCGACTATTTAAAGAGAGAAATAATTTATGCGATTCCATCTTCAAATAGAAACTTAATTACGATAATAATTAGAAAGCTACTTGCGTCTTCTAGTCATGCAGTTGCTCAAACATTTGAAGTTCTTAGAGAAAGATTAGTCACTTTACTTGAGAGTACTAAAATTGAAAGTGTCGAAAAAGGGATTGAATATTTCCTTGATTTTATCGATGAAGATAATAATAAAGATGAAGATACAAATGAATCAAAAATTGAATTATATGATAGAGAAAAAGTTAATGAGTTTATCCAACATGAAATCGATTTAGTGGATAATATTATTAAACTAGCAACTTCAATAAATAAGAACTCAAAATTAGACGCATTGTTAAAAGCTTTAAAGATAGCATTTAATAAGCAAAATGATATGGGTATTGAGGAGAAGGTGGTTATTTTTACTGAGTCAGTTAGAACTCAAGAATACTTATATAATGAACTTATTAAGAATGGTTATGAAGGTCAAGTTGTATTGTTCAATGGTAGTTTGACCGATGGTTTCACTAGGGAAATTTATAAAGCATGGCGTGCAAAAAATTTTGGCAAAAACTTTAGTAGTAGAGCAGTTGAAATAAAACAGGCAGTTGTAGATTGCTTTAGAAATAATGGAAAAATTCTACTTGTAACTGATGCAGGATCAGAGGGATTAAATCTTCAATTTTGTAATACAGTTATAAATTATGACCTACCTTGGAACCCTCAAAAAATTGAACAACGTATTGGAAGATGTCATAGATACGGGCAGAAAAATGATACTGTGGTAATAAACTTATTAAACACTGAAAATGCTGCAGATCGAAGGGTGTACGAGATTTTATCTAAAAAATTAATGCTATTTGATGGTGTTTTCGGTGCTTCAGACGATGCTTTAGGCCTTTTAGAATCAGGTTTTGACTTTGAAAAAAGAATTCTTAGGATCTATCAACAATGCAATACTGTGGGTGAATTCAATAAAGAATTTAAAGCCTTAGAAAAAGAATTTGAAAGAAAAAGAAATAAAAAATTTCATCAGTTAAAATCGTTACTTACTGATGATGATGACCATTCTATAGTTTTGAAAAAACAAATGAATAAAATACTAAAGTATTTAGATGATTACAATAGATGGTCTAAAATTAAAAAGATAAGAGAAAAACCTGAATATCCCCAAATGTTTGAAATGAACATTGACAAGAACAATAGCTTGAATTTAAAAGAAGGATATATTCTGATTGGAGCCTTTTATGATAATTTAGAGTTTTTGCAGCCTGTCTTTTCAATTATTGATAATTTAGCAGGTATGTTTAAGGTAGATGAAGATAGATTAACAGAATTATTATACAATTATGATAATGCAGAGCTTAAAGAAACAGTTATTAATCACGAGGAATTAGATAGTTATATTGATGATTTATATAAAGATTTACTCATTGAACATCATGCAAAATATCAATCAATTATACAACGTAATGACGCAAAGATTGATAACTGGAGCTGCGCTAAGCAAAAATTTTAAAGAAAAAATTGCATTGAAAAAGGAAGTTGAGAAGAAAGAAGAGGAAAGACAAAAACTTCTAATGAAGTATCATCAGTCTTTAGAAGCAATTGATAAAGAAGCATCGATGTTAAAAGATGAATTCCAAAAGCAATTTGATATAAATCCAATTGTTTTTTTAAAAGCAATTGTAAAGTATAGAACGGAGGAAGAATATGATTAAAAAAGGAAAATTAGAACTTACTTGGGTCGGTAAATATGAAGAAAAAAAAATTGAACCAAGAATATTAATAGAGGATAAGTCTAAATCTTATGGAGATCCAGATACTGAAAATATGTTAATTCATGGAGATAATCTAATTGCACTAAAAGCTTTAGAACAGGATTTTGAAGGAAAAATAAAATGTATTTATATAGATCCACCATACAACACAGGAAGTGCTTTTGAGCATTATGACGATGGTTTAGAGCATTCTGAATGGTTGAATATGATGAAGCCAAGATTAGAATTACTTCGTAATCTTTTACGAGATGATGGTTTTTTTTGTTGCCATATTGATGATTCGGAGGGACATTATTTAAAAGTACTTTTAGATGAAGTTTTTGGACGTGACAATTATTTGACAACTCTTTATATTCGAGTAAGATATCCTGATAAAATATTAAAAGCTGATATGGATTTTCATAAAGAAATTGAACAGATTCATGTATATAGAAAAAAATACGGAGCTAAACCTAATTTGGTAGAAAAAGATGTTGGATATGATAAATATTGCTATTATATTGAAGAAATTGGTGTTGGTGAAAAAATTGTACTCGGTGGAAAACAGGTAGAAGTATTTAAAAAGAATCAATATAGAATTAAAAAACAAGAAGGATCTGAATATGGTTTAAAGGAAATATGGGCATCAGGAACTATATTAGATGGTAATTCTTCAGGAAGGTTTTTTAGAGATTTTTTAGCAGGTAGGTATTTAGAAGATGGTTATGGTGTTTTATATAAAGTTTATGGAATTGGTGATGACAGATTTGATTATAGATATTTTACAGGGCCTAAACGAAAGGGGGCTACAAAAGGTAAATATTACCAAGGCGTACCTTTGGCCAAATTGAATAATGGGGATATGAAAAAGACATCTCCAATAAACGGGTTTTACGATATGGCTGGAAATTTTGGTAATTGTAGGCAGGAAGGTGGTGTTGATTTTCGAAGTGGCAAAAAACCAGAAGCGCTTATAGAAATGATACTCAAATATTTTTCAAATGAAGGAGATTTTGTTTTAGATAGTTTTCTAGGAAGTGGAAGTACTATAGCAGTAGCTCATAAATTAAGAAGGAAGTGGATTGGTATAGAATTGGGAAATCAATGCTACACTCACTGCATTCCAAGAATGCGAAGAGTAATTGATGGAGAACAAACGGGTATTTCTAAGAATGTAAATTGGAGTGGCGGCGGTGGCTTTAGATTTTTTGAACTTGCAGAATCATTACTTGTTAAGAATCCTAAGTTACCAATTTATTCAATTAATCCTAATTATACATTTGAAATGATGGCTGAAGCCATATGTAAAATCGAAGGGTTTAAATATAATCCAAATGGTAAGTTCCATGGACAATCATCAGAAAAGAGATTCATTCATGTAACGAAAGAATTTGTTAATAGTAAGTATGTGTTTTCATTATTAACTGAATTGGATACAACACAATCTCTTTTGATATATTGTACTAAAATGCAGTCAGATATTGTATTGCCTGAAAATATTGAAATAAAGAAAATACCGAAGGATTTATTAGAAAAATGTACTTTTGAAAGTGAGGTACGTTAGTATGAGTATTATTAATAAAATAAACTGGGCTATGAGTCTAAGAGAACCTCAGTTTGAAGCGTTAAGGACTTTAGATAAAATTTGTTCAAAACTTGATTTTAAGACATGTAGTAAATCTGATGCAGAAAGAGTAGCTAAAGAGAATTCAGAAACGCAAGATTTTCAAAAAGTAGATAAATCATTAGAATTTCCTTCATTTTGTTTTGAAATGGCCACCGGTATAGGTAAAACAAGACTAATGGGTGCTTCGATATATTATCTATATAAAACTAAGGGATATAAACATTTCTTTATTTTAGCACCGGGAAATACTATTTATGATAAATTGAGAAAAGAAACTATGCCTCATCATCCTAAATATATTTTTAAAGGTCTTGAGGCAGAAATAGGAAGACCTAAAGTATATGATGGTGAAAATTACTTATCTTATCCAGTTAAATACGTTCAAGGTGAGATGGTGTTAGAAAAAACATCAGAGATTCAGCTTTTTATATTTAATATTGGTAAGATTTTTAATCGTGGAGATGTACAGTTCAAATTCCATGATTTTCAAGAACAGTTGGGTGGATCTTTTGCAGATGTACTTAGAAGTTTTGATGACCTTGTTATTTGTATGGACGAGGCTCACAGATATTACGCTCCAGCTTCACTCAAGGCAATAAATTATTTGAGTCCTATCTTGGGACTGGAATTTACTGCGACTCCAAAATCAACGAATAAGAACATTATATATAGATATGACCTAGCAAAAGGTGCAGGAAAATATCTAAAGATTCCTGTTGTAACAGGTAGAACCAACACTGCAGGATATACTGAATCTGACATTGAAGAAATGAAAATAAAAGATGGTATTCGATTGCATGAGCAACGTAAGGCAGTAGTTTATAAATATTGTTATGAAAATAACTTGCCACAAGTAAAACCTATAGTTCTTATTTCTTGTAAAGACACAGCTCATGCAAGTAGAGTGAAGCAACTTATTGACTCTGATACCTTTTTTGAAGGGAAATATAGAGGAAAAGTTATTGAGATCCATTCTGGAAATTCAAGCATAGAAACAGATGAAAATATTATGAAATTACTGACAATCGAGGAGAATACTAATCCAATTGAAATAGTTATTCATGTATATAAACTTAAAGAGGGATGGGATGTAAACAATCTATTTACCATTATTCCTTTGAATGCAGCAAAGAGTGAAATTTTAGCATTGCAGACTATTGGTAGAGGATTGAGACTTCCATTTGGTCAAATTACAGGGCAAGAGGAGATAGATACACTTGATATAGTAGCACATGAACATTATAGAGAGATTGTTGATGATATTAAGAATAATCCAATATTTAAATCAAGAAATCTCGATGAAAAGGAATTAATTGATACAAAATCTATTGACGTTTATTCTGAATTCGATGACCAGCAAATGGTTTTATTTGAAAAAGCTGTAGAATATACTGCCATAAAATCATTTCAAGATATTGATGATATAAAAGTACAAGAAGAATTGTACAAAGGATATTTAAAAAATTATGCTAAAACAGTACAAGCTAAAAATGATGCTGAAGTAGAGCAGATGTCTTTATTTGATCTTGAAAAGCAAATAACTGAAAAAATTGAAGAAGATACAGCTATAGCAGCAGAAGAACTTGAGAAAATGAAGACAAAAGGGAAAACGAAGCCTCCAGTTTTAAAAAAAGAAGAGTTTATTGAAAAAATAAGAAAGATTCGAGTAAAAGCTATAGGAGTGCCTAAGATTAGCATGAGCTATAGTTCTACAGTTGAATTTAAAAAGATTAAGATTAAAAGAAATATAGATGATTTTGAAATAGCAGCATCATCGATCGAAAGATATGATGTTATAAATAATAAATTACTAAAAACTATTGAAGCTGTAGCACTGGAAGTTGATGATCCTGAAAATGAACTTGCGTGTATGCTTTTAGAGAGTGTTCCTGAATTTTGTGCTGATGATGCTGAATATATAATTGATGTTGTTAATCAATACTTAAATTTAATAGAAGGATCATATGAAGATAAGAAAAAGATTGTACGAAGATATGCTACTTTAATAGTTGAAGACATAAAAAAACAGATTTATGACGCTATGGAAGTAAAAACTGAATTTGTTTATCAAGTTGAAAAAGATTTAATCCTATTTGGTAAATTTGTGAAAAACATAAAAGTGAATGGATTAGTGAATTTTAAAAAGGAAGTACCGGACAAAAGAAATATTAGACATTATTTATTTACTGGATATAAAAAATCTTACTACTCTGAGAATGGTTTTGATAGTGATGATGAACGTAGACTTTCAGTTATATTAGAGGAAGATCCACAAGTAGTAAGATGGATTAAACCACCTTTAAATAAACTTGGTTTATTTTATAAGGCAGCGAAACAGTATACACCAGATTTTATAGTAGAAACTGCTGATGCAAAGTACATGGTAGAAGTAAAAGCAAGTAATGAAACTAAAGATGAAGATGTACTAGCAAAAGCTAAAGCAGCAATAAAATGGTGCAAGTGTGCTACAACCGTTGATCCAGAAAAAAAAGAATGGAAATATAAATTAATTGCTGGAGATAAAATAATTGTTGGAAATACTTTCAAATATACTATGGGAATTGCTGAGAATTTGGAGGCGTTAAGTAATGAGTAATCAAAAATATAAAGAAATTCGTTCGGAAATAATAAAATCATTGAAAGTTGATCTTATGGGACCGTTGACAGAAGAGGAAGTATTAGATGAATCACCATTAAGTAGTTATATTACAGGTATGCTATATCCTCAAATGAGTGTGTATTCTGATGAAGCAGAACTTGAAAATGCTGAGTTTATGACTGGGAATGGTGGAGAGGATAATAGGAATTATTCAGTTAGTGCTGATGAGGAAGAAGAAATTGAACAGACAAGGAATAATTTTAAGAAACAGTCATCTGCTGGTATACGATTTTATGTAAATGATTCAGTTAAGAATATTAGAGTTCAAATTAGTTGGGGTGAATATACTAAAACTGTTATTGAAAATGAAGAAATTGAAGAGAAAAAGAAGAAATCTAAGAAAACAGGATATTTGAGAAAGCAAAAGAATGAAACTGTTGATATTGATTTATCTAGTTTTTCAAGTAATACAGTGATTAAGCTGGATGAAGATCCTAGTATAAAGGTTATAATTAATAAATTTATACTCCCTAACAATTACATATTAGTATCCGTTTATTTGTCAAATGAGAGAGAAAGTAAAAATGATCGAGATTTTACTAAGGTAATGTTTCAGGTTGAATTGAGTGTTTCAGGCACAGATGGAGAATCAATTTTTGTCCCTGAAAATAAATGCCGAGCAATAGAATTAGACGATGAATTTTATTATGAGAATAGACCGATTTATGCTCGAGGATATGGTTGTGCAGCTAACTGGAAAAAAGGTCAGCATGAGAATGCAACAAAAGTGTGGATTGAATTTATTCCTGAACATGAAATTAATTCTGTAAGTCCAGTTCTTGATGGATTTTCTGATGATAATTTTTCTATGAGATTTATGTCAAAAAGAGCTAATAAGGATGAAATAATCCGAAGGCTCAGGTTATTAAACGAGAAATATCTAGAATGGATTGATAATTTAAAACAAGATTATCGAATGGGAAATAAATCCTTTGTTAGAAAAGGTAATGAAATTATCGCTGCATGTAAAAAAGCATCAGATAGAATTGAGTCAGGTATAAAAATACTTGAAAAAAATCAAGAAGCGTTTGAAGCTTTTTGTTTTATGAATCAAGCGATGTATTTACAAAGAAGTATTGGAGCTTTTTCTGAAAAATATGGCAGAGGAATTTCTTGTAGTCTAGGAGAGTTTACAAAAGATGATCATAGTAAGTGGAGACCATTTCAGCTTGCATTTATTCTTTTAAATATTGAAGGATGTATAAATAAAGATAGTGAAGATAGAAATATTGTTGATTTATTATATTTTCCTACCGGTGGTGGTAAGACAGAAGCATATTTAGGGATAATAGCTTTTGTTATTGCTTTTAGAAGATTAACTGCTAGAGAAGATGATCAGTATGAAAAAGACGGAGGAGTAACAGTTTTCTTAAGATATACATTAAGGCTTTTAACTACACAACAAAGAGATCGTTTAACTAAGCTAATTATTGCAGCAGAAATGTTAAGAGATAAAAAACCAGAAAAATATGGGCATTCAAGAATATCAATAGGATTTTGGGTTGGTGGTGGAGTTACACCGAACAAATTTAGTGAATTTATTGAAGATCCAGAAGATCCGATAAAAAGCAAGCAAGCATACAATAAGTTGATCAAACAAATTATTAAGTGTCCGTTATGTGGTACACCTATTGAAGGTAAAGATTACGTTATTGATAGTGACTCTAGTGAAGTAAAAATTTATTGTCATGATCCTAATTGCTATTTTTATAAATATAAAAATAAAAGTATTCCAGTTTATGTAGTCGATGAAGAAATCTATAGGAAATGTCCTACTGTTGTTATTTCAACTGTAGATAAATTTGCTCGGCTACCATGGGATGAGAAAACTGGATTGATTTTTGGTTCCACAGATCGCTATTGCGAACGACATGGTTATCTAGCAATTGGTGAAAAGCATGCAAAGAGGCATAACAAAAAAGGAGGACTTAAAAAAGCGGAAGTACATAATGTAAAACAGTTTTATCCACCAGAATTAATTGTACAAGATGAGTTGCATCTAATTACTGGACCACTGGGAACAATTTATGGAGGATATGAAACGGTAATTGAAGACATGTGTACTAGCTATTTTGCTGATAAAAAATATAAACCTAAATATATTGTTTCAACTGCAACAATAAAAAATGCAAAAGAGCAGATCAGATGTTTATATGGAAGAGAAAATTATGCTCAATTTCCACCAAGTGGTTTTGATATAAGTGATTCATTCTTTATGAAAGAAGTACCTTTAGAAGAAAATCCATTTAGAAATTACTGTGGAATTTGTGCACCAGGTCAATCCATGAAAACTACAGTCTTACGTGTATATGCTATTCTTCTACAGACTGTATTTGCTTTATCTGAAAAAGATGAGTATAAAGACTATATTGATCCATATTATACTTTGATTGGATATTTTAACAGTATCAGAGAACTAGGTGGTACAGTTAGATTATTACAAGATGACATTCCCAATAGAATTAGAAGGATTAAAAAGAAATATGGACATAATTCTGAAAGATTTATTAATAACAAATATAGAGAGATTACATCAAGAATATCATCCTATAAAATTGCTGAGTTATTAGAGCAATTAACTATTCCATGGACTGAAAAAGAATGTCTACATGCAGCAGTAGCAACAAACATGATTGCTGTTGGAATGGATGTAGATAGACTTGGTTTGATGACCGTTGTTGGGCAACCAAAGCAAAATTCAGAATATATTCAAGCAACGAGTCGTATTGGAAGAAAACATCCTGGACTAGTAGTTATGATTTACAATCCTTACAGACCTCGAGATCTGTCACACTATGAAAACTTTAAGGCGTTTCATTCTCACTTGTATAGGTATGTAGAAGGAACAACAGCAACACCTTTTTCAGCTAGAGCAAGAGATAGAGTTCTTCATGCATTAGTTGTATCAATATTAAGATTAAGAAATTTTGAATTAGCACCAAACAAAGGAGCTAGTTATATTGATCAAATATCAGATGCAGTGATTGAGGGCACAAAAAAAATTATTTTGGATAGAGTAAATACAGTAGCTCCTAAAGTTTATGAAGAAGTTGAAAACGAAATGGATTTATTCATTGAGGATTGGAAACGTCTCAATGAAGAGGACAAAAAATTATTCTATTACATTCAGAATACTGATAAATATAATAGACTATTAAATTATTATGGTGAATACTGTACACCAAAAGAAAAAGCAACTTTAAACTCAATGAGAGAAGTCGAGGCTGCATCGTCATTATTTTATTACCTAGAAGGGAGGTAGTGGATATGAAGTTTAATAAGCTTGGTGAGGTAAGACCAAATCAGTTAATAACGACATTTGGTCCTGGTTCTATATTGGATTCAGTAAAAGACTCTGTAACAGTTTTGGATATAAACTACTGGTCAAGTTATGGAAAAACAATTTATGATTCTCGATTGGCTTCATATTTAGGGGTTGATTGCTTTAAGACACCAAAAACATCTTTTAAAGAAGATATACCTGTAGTGTCATTTCCTAATTATCATGTATGTACTAAAGGGAATTGTAGGAATTTATTTGATATATCAATTGATTTTGATTTAGATAAATATTTACAATACGGACCGACCTGTCCTATATGTGGATTTCCTGCATATCCAGCTAGATTCATTGTTGCTTGTACTAATGGACATTTAGATGATTTTCCATGGCGATGGTGGGTGCATCACGGAGTAACAGATTGTAAAAGAAATATGAAACTTATCTCAACTGGAAATACATCATCATTGGCTGAAATAATTGTTCAATGTGAATGTGGGGCTTCAAGAAGTATGAGCGGAGCAACTCAACCAGAAAATTTTAAAGGACTTACTTGTACTGGCAGACATCCGCATAGACCAAGTGTCACAAAAAAATCAAATGGCATATATACTAAGTGCGATAAAGCAGTGATTCCCTCTCAAAGAGGAGCTTCGAATGTTTATTTTCCTGTTATTAGAAGCGCCATATCTATTCCACCATGGATAAATCCTTTGTATAGTTTAATTGATGAACATTATAGAGATATTTTAAACTATCGAGCAGATTTTGGTGAACTTGGTGTTACAAAGATATATGAACGATTCTTTCAAGACAATTTTAGCAGAGAAGAATTTGATGATGCTTTGAAAAAAAGAGATGAAAAAATAAAAGAATTTATTGAAATAAAAGAAATGGAGTATGCTGCTATAACTCATCATGATGATGTGCAATTTAAGACGGATGTCAAATACTTTAAGGCTGAAGAAGAAACACTCCCAAATTATTTAAAACCATACTTTTTAAGGTTGATAAGAATCCATAGATTAAGAGAAGTAATGGTATTATTAGGTTTTATGAGAATGGATTCTCCAGAACCAGAAGTCGATAATCCCAAAAATATTGTTCCATTAACAAAGAATAAGGCTGAATCGTGGTTACCTGCTGTTGAGATCAATGGTGAAGGTATCTTTATTGAGTTTAATAGAGAGAGTATTCAAAAATGGCATTCGAAAGGAAGTACTTCTCAATTATCTGAAATATATAAAAGAAGCTATTCAGCATTTTGTGAGTCAAGAGGTTGGACAAACTATAAAGAGAAAAATGCAACATATGTACTGCTTCATACTTTTGCTCACTTAATTATAAAAGAACTATCGATGCAATGTGGTTATTCATCGGCATCAATCAAAGAAAGAATATACAGCAGTGATACTATGTGCGGAGTATTATTATATACAGGTAGTTCTGATAAAGAAGGTTCACTCGGTGGTCTTGTAGAGATGGGTAAAATGGCTAATTTTATTAAATTACTTAAGTCTGCTTTAGAAAATGCACTTATGTGCACAACAGACCCTGAATGCATGCATAATGAACCCTCTCTTGATAGATTAAATGGTGCAGCATGTCACTCATGTACTATGATTGCTGAGACTTCATGTGAAAATGGGAACCGATTGCTAGATAGAAGTTTTGTTGTACCACTTCCAGTTAAAAAAGATAATAGTTACTTTAAGGATTTGGTGAAAGAATTATGTGGAATGGAAGTATAAATGAAGCCATACTTATTGAGACTATTGTTTCAGAAATAGAGAAGTTAAGACATCAGGAATGCACGACTCTTGATTTTAAGGAATCTCTTTTGGAAATTCAAAAGAGATTTCCTAATCTGTCAAAAGATGAAGTTATTAGTGTTCTTAATATTGCCATTGGAATGTATAACTATAAGAATAATGAAAGAATAGACTTAGTAGTAACTGCACCAAAAGGATTTAATTTTAAAGCTAGAAAAACAAGTACTGTAGTTTATGATTTGATATCTAAAGCTCAAAAAAACATTACTATTACAGGCTATTCAATATCTGAGTATGTTTCAGATTTGATTGAACTAATTGTTGAAAAAAGTAGAAAAGGTATCTATGTTAATATATATTTAAATGATTTTGATAGGAAAATTGAGCAGTTAGAAAAGGTTCTTATTTATAGGAACAAGTATATAAATATTTATGATTATAATAACAATTCTAATGATAAAATGGCTGCATTACATGCAAAAGTTATTACCACAGATGGTAAGTATGTTTTTATTTCATCATCAAATTTGTCATATCATGGTATTGAGGGTAATATTGAAATGGGAGTTCTAATTAAGTCTACTAAAAAAGCAAGTGAATTGGAGAACTTGTTTAAGCAATTAAGGTATCAAAAGATTTTTTTAAAAGTGTAAGTTGTAAATTCGAAATCGTAAATTTTGAAAGGTGATAGTATGGCATCTAATTCTAAAATGAAATTAAAGATATTGTTTATAATGAAAATTTTGTTAGAAAAGAGTGATGAAAAACATCCGTTGACTGTGTCGGATATCATCAATGAATTAGATGAAATTGGAATACCAGCTGAAAGAAAGTCTATTTATTCTGATATCGAATTACTAAAAGAATTTGGTTTAGATATTATTTGTGAGAAAGCAAGAGCAAATTATTATTATATTGGTAATCGAGATTTTGAGTTGCCGGAGTTGAAGCTTCTAGTAGATGCTGTTCAATCATCTAAATTTATAACTTATAAGAAAAGCGAAGAACTAATTAAAAAGATTGAAAAGCTAACGAGCATTCATGAAGCTAAAGAATTACATCGACAGGTTGTAGTTACAGATAGAGTAAAAACGATGAATGAAAGCATTTATTATAATGTTGATGAAATTCATAAAGCAATCCAAAATAACAAACAGATTAAGTTTAAATATTTTGATTACAACTTGGACAAGCAAATCGAATATCGAAGAAATGGTGAATGGTATTATGCAAGTCCTTACGCTTTAACATGGGCTGACGATAATTACTACATGATTGCATATCATGAAAGATACAATGACATTAGTAATTTTAGAGTTGACAGGATGGTAGCTATTGAAATGGTAGAAGAAGAAAGAATAGTGTGTGAAGATACTGAAGACTTTAATGTAGCAGATTATTCAAAAAAATATTTCGGAATGTTTAGTGGAGAGACAGAAACAGTTAAACTTCAATTTGATAATTCTCTGATTAACGTGGTTATAGATAGATTTGGTAAAGATGTAGTCATTCACAAACAAGATGGTGATAATTTTACAATAACAGTCGATGTTGTTGCTACAAATACCTTTTTAGGGTGGTTGTTTATGTTTGGTGATAAGGTGAAGATATTAGAGCCTGAGAGATTGAAAAAGAGCATGTATGAGAATGCGAGTAAGGTGATGGCATTATATAATTAATATTGTACTGTTCATGGGACAGTAAAATTTGTAATAAAATAGGAGTAAATGTATAATAAAAGTGTTACTAAGAATTAGGGATCGTTAAGGACGTGGGAGTATGAGAAAATCAGATAATATTACTCAATTACTAAAAAAAATTGAGAAAGATATAAGCCAGTATAATGAAGAGTACTTGATTGGGATGTACGAATTAAGCGATGAACTATACGAAGAAGTTATTTGCTTAGCTAGAGACCTAATAAATAGAGATAAATATCTATTAAAAGAAGAAAAAAATGCAATTATTTCAGTTGCTCTTGTTAATTTTGCAATAAAGGATTATCAGAATGGTCAATTTTGGCATGAAGTTGCTGAAAAACTAAATATCGATGTATATGAAGTTATGAAAGTTTGTAAAAAAGCATTTGAAACATATTGTATAAAAAAAGGCCTTTATTTTCATATTGGGCATAAGAATAAAGGTTATGTAACGTCTATTTTAGTTCATGCGATTATCCCGAATTCAAGTTTAGTAAAATTTATAGAATTTCTGCAAGATCTATATTTTAAAGATTTAGAAGAAGATTATATAGATCAAGAAGTTGAAGAATTAATTCAATACATGCATAGATTGTTCTCTAAATACTTGGAGGATGAAGATATTAATTTAATAGTACAAGGCTCGAAAATGACAATAGCAAGACAACAATTACCAAAATCTTTTAGAATAGCATTTGTTAAGTCTCCAAGTATAGTAGTACCTATTATTGAAAGGTTGTTATTTTATATTAATCAAAAAAATTATGGAGAGATGATTGAATATCTTGAAAACGATCGATTCGATTTCTTTTTTTCAAGATATGATTATTCAAATAATAATACGATTTCAAATGGAACTAAGAAACAAAAACGTGATGGAATTATTAAGAGATTCCACACTGCTCAATACTATTATGAGGATAAAAATATTTATCTACAGTTACCAAGGCAAATTATTGAGTCAGATTTTATTGATAAAGAATTATTTGTAGAGATTTTATTTGACAATCAAGTAGAGATTGTAGAAAGATTATTACTTACTAAAAGTAGGCTGTTATTTAAGACTGAGCAAATTACTATTCATATTCCACGTTTTAATAATAAAATAAGTTACAGAATTATGAGTGGTGATACTGTTATTTATTCTTCACAAGCTGTTTTGTTTAGAGAATTTATTATATTTGATTTACAAGGCAATGAAATTAATCCTAAAAAGTTAACTGATGAACCTGTTAAAATAATAACTCAACTTGAGAATGATGTATTAACAGATGATGCAGAAATTATAGTAGAATATTGCTCTAATTATAGAATAACAACGGCATATCTTAATGAAGAGTCAGTATTGGTAATTAATGATAAAGTAATAACTACAAATACTGCGGCAGTAAAGAATGAAATTGATAGAAGTTTCATTTATAAAGGAGTTCGTATTGAAGATGGATTCAAGGAGTATCAAATTTATTCAAAAGTGCCAAGCATTATAATTCGAGTTCCTTTTAGAAAAAGTGAAGAAGATTATATTGTATCTTTAAACAAGCAGAACTATCTTATGACTGAAATAAGCAATATCGAGATGAAAGATATTTATGATGGCAGTGGTGATTTGTTAGCTAAGATTAATTTTTTTGATTCGGCAATAAAATGCAACATACCTATCCATTTAGAAATTCGTGAGAAAGGTTCAAATCGAGTTTATCTTGAAGAGGACTTTATTGTTCTTAAAGGCTTAAAATATGAGTTTGATAAGAATTATTATTATAATGAGAAAGAAGCTAAAATCATTGAGTTTGAGTGTAAAGGTATTCAGTTCACCACAAAGTATAAATTACCAATGACAATAAACATTAAGAAAAATAAGGAACATCGTAAAGAAATACTGATTGATAATAAAAAATACTATTTTGTTATTGAGGTTCCTGTACTTTCCTGGCGATTTGGAAACATTGATTCTGGAATGAAATATAGCGATAATATCTGGTGGGAAAACTTGGTGGATTATTCCTTGTACATTAAGTTTCCTAATGAGCCATCGAAACTTTATATTGTAACTTCTCAAGGGTGCGAAAAAATACAAGGGAAACTAATAAGAGATGAATATAAATTTTCTTTGCATTACTTGTTTCAAGTAACCAAACAGGAACCGATTACTTTAGGGGTTCGAATTGGAAATAATGATGAACTAATTACAACAATACACTTTGAACCATGTATTAAGAATTTTTTAATCTCATATTATGACAATCGACATCTTATTTCAGGCTTATATGCAAGCTGGTATTTCTTGGGCAAAGGAAAGTTGTTTGTAGATGTAATTTACTCAGCAAATTCGATGGTTATAAAGAAATATGAGCTGGATCAATTTGATAATCTAATGGATAGAGATATTGAACTTTATTATGGTGAACATGAGATTGAAATTTATCAAATAGAAGAAGATGATTTTTTTGGAGAGACAGCATTGAAAAAGGTGTTGTTACATGAAAAATTCATCGTAGGAGATCCTGTAATAGTAAAGTGTAAGAATAAAATTCTGAAGGGGAAAAAGTGTATTAGTGATTCTATTGAATTTGATATTGGGAATTTTTATCTTAAGGATATTAAATTTGCAAAGAAAAGGGGGTACTACGAAGCGACAGGTTTATATTATATAAGAGACCGTAATACAGGTAAAGAGCGTGAATGGTTTTTTACTCGGTATAATCCATTTATTCTTAAACCAATTAATATAGAAACAAATGAACTTTCCTTTGAAATAGTTGATAGAGATGAAGACGGGCTTATATATGATATAAAAACAAGTCATATAAACCCAAAAGAAGAAAATGGCGATGAGTCAAGGTATAAGTTGATTGATAGTGTATTATTTGAAATTATGAATTGAGGTGAAAAATATGGGATTAAATCCAATAGTGGCATCAGAAAATATAGTTAATAAGTATTTAAGATATATAGAGACTACTTTTTACATTAAAGATGAAGTTTATATGAAACAATTTCGAGAGCATTTATCAAAAATCAATAACTTTGCTAAAGGTCCTTATCTTGATTTTTCTGACTCATTTGAATCAGGAAAAAGCATCGAACAACTGATTGATGAAGGTATTTTAAGTACTGAATTTAAAAAGCTATATAAAAATCAGATAAAATTATTATCACGACCTTTATATAAGCATCAAGAGTTATCAATTAGGAAGATAATAGAAGAACATAACTTAGTTGTTACTACTGGAACAGGTTCGGGGAAAACAGAATCATTTCTAATTCCAGTTATTAATTATTTAATGAAGCAAAAGGAAGCAGGAGAATTGAGCGATGGCGTTAGAGCATTAATTATTTATCCAATGAATGCTTTAGCTAATGATCAGATGAAAAGGATGAGGAGATTATTGGCAGACTATCCTGATATCACTTTTGGGTCATATACAGGAGAAACTGAAAAAGAAGATTCAAAAGCAATATCAAAATATATGTCCCTAAATAATAGTCAAAAGCCAATAGCTAATGAAAGAATTTCTAGAAATCAGATGAAGAAAAATCCACCGCATATACTTATCACAAATTATGCAATGTTAGAGTACTTATTGCTAAGACCTGATGATAACGTCTTTTTTCATGGTATTAATGCTCAAAATTGGAAGTACATAATCCTTGATGAAGCACATACTTATACTGGTGCTACTGGTATAGAGGTTTCAATGTTGCTTAGGAGATTAAAAAACACTTTAAAAAACAAGGATCAGATTAGATTTATTTTAACAAGTGCAACATTGGGTGACGAAAAAGATAACAAGGAAATTTGTGAATTTGCATCTAGGCTTTGTACAGATTCAAAGTTTGACGATCAGAGCATTGTTAGAGCGTTCAGACATTCATTTAGAAAACCAGATTCATTAAGTAGACTTCCTATTGAAATATATAAGGATTTGCTTAGTTTATTAGAAGAGAATGCATCAATCCAGAAATTTCTTGATCTAATAGATACTTATGATATTAATTTTACATGTAATTGTGAGAATATATCAGAATTGCTATATGATCTTATTAGCAAAGATGGTTTATATTATGAAGCTAGAGAAATTCTCCAAAATCAACCAGCAACAATTAAGAGTATTTCTGAAAAATTGCAAATAAATGAGAAAGACCTAGTTAACTTTGTAAATGTAGCGTGCAAAGCTGAGAAGAATAATATCATGTTACTTGATGCAAGATATCATATGTTTATAAGAGCATTAGAAGGAGCCTATGTAACACTTGGAAAAAATAAGGATCTTTCTATTGTCCCACGAGATAAAGTATTTATCTATGGTGATGAATATAAGAGTTATAAAATTTCTGTATGTCAATATTGTGGACAGGTCTACATTGAAGCTGTTATTGATGAAGAGGATTATTTGATCCAGAAGAAAGAGAATGAACACAATGGCATAAATAATTATTATATGCTTATAGATGATTCAGTAATGGATAAAGAAGAAAATGACGATGATTTCATTGATAATGAAAATTGCCAAATATATAATCTTTGTGGAAAATGTGGGAAAATAGTTAATTCTAATGCTATTAATGGTAATATGTGCGATTGTGGTAAGGAGCATATTGTTAAAGTGAAAGAATCTATCCCTAAAAATAAGATTCTAAATAGATGTCTTTCATGTGGATTAATCAATACTCAAGGCAGTGTTTTAAGAGGATTTTATTTGGGACAAGAAGCAGCTGCTAGTGTAATAGGATCAAGTCTATATGAAGAAATTCCATCTGAAGAAGTTAGTGTTATTGAAACATCCCATAGTTTTGATGATGACTTTTTTGGTGAAGGTACAACTGAGAGTACAACTATTAGAGATGTTATTAGAAATAAAATTGATAAGCAATTGTTAGTTTTTTCTGATAGTAGACAAGAAGCAGCTTACTTTGCTAGCTATTTTGACTTTACATATAACAACATTTTAAGAAGGCGTTTATTTATTGAAGCCTTAAAAGAAATTGGTGAATTTGCAAGTGATAATGGTATTGAGATAAGTGCTGCGGCTAAAAGGTTAGCTGCACTTTTAGAACAGCATAATATTGTAGCTCCTGATTCCTCTGTTAAAGAAGCTTGGAAGACAATTTTATACGAAATTTCAAGTAATGATAGAAATAGCCTCGAAAATTTAGGATTAATTTCTTTTGAATATCAAGGTATGAATGTTGGGAAAATGGGACCTTATCAAGGAAAAGAGGTTTTAACAATTCAAAGAGTATTAGCAAATAGTTTTAAAAGGGATTGTATGTTTGACTTTCCATTAGCAAGTGAAATGTTGAAATCAGATAAAGAATACTATTCCTATAAAGGAGTAGAATGTTCAATGGCGCTTTCAAATCTTGATTCTAAGAATAAGTATTGTAAATCATGGATACCTAAAACTAGTTCAAATTCACGGTATAATTATATATTTAAGACTACTGGTAAAGAAAAAGATGAGATTAATAAGTTTTTAGAAAATATTTGGAAGCGAGTATATTCAAAGACAGATTACAATGATGGTGGGTTAATTGCAAGACGACCAAATGAATATGTTATGGATATTTCCAAATTTAAAATAAGAACATCGTTCACACATAATATTGAATGGTATATATGTGATAAATGTGGAAAGGTAACTGTTAATAATATAAATAATGTTTGTCCAGCAAATAGATGCGATGGAAAGTTAAGGTTATGTGATTTTGAAAAAGATTTCATGAATAATCACTATAGAAAACAATACTTGGAATTAGACATTTTTCCTATGATTGTAAGAGAACATACTGCACAATTAAGTCCAGAAACTGCAAAAAAATATCAAGAAATGTTTGTCAAGAATGAGATAAATGTTTTAAGTTGTTCTACGACATTTGAGATGGGAGTTGATGTAGGTGAATTAGAAACTGTTTTTATGAAAAATATGCCACCATCACCAGCAAATTATACTCAAAGAGCAGGACGTGCAGGTAGAAGCAAGAATTCAGTAGCGTATTCTTTAACGTTTTGTAGACTTTCATCTCATGATTTGACATATTTTAATACACCTGTAAAAATGATTAAAGGGAAAATACTACCACCAAGATTTAAAATAGAGAATGAAAAAATTGTAAAAAGACATATGAATGCTGCTATTATCTCTGCATTTTGGAAAATGAATAAAGATTATTATAAAGACGTGGGAACCTTCTTCAATGATGATGCTTATAAGGGATTGATATTGTTTATAGATAATTTACCTAATGAGCTGAAAGAATATATTAATGAATTTGTTCCAGATGTACTTAAAGAAAATGTCAATAAGTGGATATTTGATTTGAAAGGTGATAATGGATGTCTTAACAAACAATATCAACAATATAAAGCTGAATTAGATGAATTATCAAAATTAAGAGATGAGGCACTAATTAAAGCCAATTCTGGGGAAGCTGTAGGCGATTATATAAAGAAAATAGACTATTATATTGATAAAATAAAAAAGGAGAATATTCTTTCCTTTTTATCTAAGAAGAATATAATTCCTAAGTATGGTTTTCCAGTTGATACTGTAGAATTGGTTACTTCTTTTGACAAGAATGCAATTAGTACAAGTTTTGTAAAATCATCAAAGCTTAGATTGCAAAGGGATTTAATGATTGCAATATCTGAATATGCACCTGGTTCTGAAGTAATTGCTGATGGAGATATTTATAAAAGTCAATTTATTAAAAGACCAACAGGTAAAAATAAAGTTTGGGATTTGTACGACTTTGGTGTATGTTCTAATCCAAGATGTGGACACTTAAATATTGAAAGGCATATAGATGAAAAAAACTCCAAATTCCCAAAACTATGTGATATTTGTGGCGAAATTGTTGAAAAAAACAATACTTTCATTATACCAGAGTATGGATTTATTATTAGCCCTCAAATTAGTAAAGCAACAACGAAAAAGCCAGAAAAAACGTATAGAGGTGAAATCTTCTATGTAGGAGATAAAGATGAGATAATTGAAAATGAATTGAAAGAGCATAAAATTAATAATAATTCAATTCGAATAAAATCTACTTCAAACGATGAACTAGTGGTAATTAATACTTCTAATTTTTATGTTTGTGAAACTTGTGGTTATTCTAAAGTTGACGAAAGGTTTAAAAATGAGAATTTCATTATTGAGAAGGAAGAACATAATAATCCATATGGAAAACCATGTGTTAATAAAAAACTATATAGAAGAACTTTAGGACATAAGTTTAAAACAGATGTAGCTTATATTTCTGTAGAAGGATATATAGAAAAAGAGAAAGCATTTTCAATTGTATATGCTTTATTAGAAGGCATTAGCCAATATTTAGGAATAGAAAGAAACGATATATCAGGTACACTTCATTATAATAAGTTGGATACAGGTAACTGGGAGACAAATTTTATATTATTTGATACTGTACCTGGTGGAGCAGGTCATGTTCGTAGAATTGGAGAAGCTAATGATACTCAATTTATTAATATGTTAAAGAAATCATTGGATATTGTTAAACAATGTAATTGTGGTGAAGATAGCAATGGTGATTCTGCTTGTTACAGTTGTTTGTGTAATTATTACAATCAAAAGCATCATGATATTATTAAGAGAAGATACGCTATTGATTTTTTTGAGAATATACTTTCTTAGTATAGTTTATCAAATATCTTTTGAACGAATTAGAGAAGATATTTTTAATCATTTTATTATTTTGAGAAGATAAGGTACAAAGAAAATGAATATTGAAGTAATCACTGATAAATATTGAGTAGATAGTTTAACAGACTTACAAGGAAAAGATAGAATAGTAGAGAAAACAAATAATAATTAGAGGATTTTTTACTACAGAAGCTATATTAAGATCTGAAACTAGAGACCATGAAAAAAGGAAGCTGTGATCAAATAGAATTAGTTCATTTTGATTATTGTTAAACAATTTAATCTACTATGTTAAATTTATGTATATAAGCAAAATTATCCGCTTGAAAGGAGTGTTTTTATTGGCTGTCAGTTTAAGCGAATTTAAGAGAGAGTATACAAAAGCAATAACGGAAGGATATGCAGCAATATTTGCAGGTGCAGGGCTTTCAAGGAGTTCAGGTTATGTTAATTGGAAAGAATTATTAAGAACGATAGCGCAAGATATTAATTTAGATGTTGATAGAGAGACAGATTTAATTGCTGTCGCGCAATATTATAAAAATGAGAGAGGAGGAAGAAGGGGAGATATAAACCAGATAATACTCAATGAATTCACCAAAAATTCTCAGGAAAATATCAATATAGAAATATTAACTAGACTGCCTATTGATACATATTGGACTACTAATTATGATGAATTGATCGAGAAAAACTTAGAGAAAAACAATAGGAAGCCTGATATTAAGACAACACAGAATAGTTTAGCTAACAATATATATGACAGAGATGCTGTTGTGTATAAAATGCATGGGGATGTACGAAATCCTTCAGAAGCCGTTATAACAAAAGATGATTACGAGACTTACAATATTAAAAGAGCTCTTTTCTCCACAGCTCTTCAGGGAGACTTAATTTCAAAAACATTTTTATTTATTGGATTTAGTTTTGAAGATCCAAATTTAGAATATATTTTGAGTAGGATAAAAGTCTTACTTGGAGAAAATACTAGAACACATTACTGTTTTTTGAAAAAAGTTCTCAGGGAAGATTACGAGAATGAGAAAGAATATGATTATATGCAAATTAAACAAGACTTAAAAGTTAAGGATTTAAATAGATATGGTATAGAAGCTGTATTATTAGATGATTATACCCAAATTACAGAAATATTATTTGAAATTGAAAATAAGTATCGGTTGAATAACATTTTTATATCTGGAAGTGCTGATGAGTTTGATGAAAACTGGAATAGAGAGAAGGCGATAAGGTTTATGCACTTGCTTTCAAAGCGCTTAGTAGAAAATAATTATAAGATCATTTCTGGTTTTGGAAATGGGGTAGGAAGTAGTATTATTAATGGTGCTTTAGAAGAAATTATGGCCACAAAATATAGACATCTAGATGAACACTTATGCTTAAGACCATTTCCACAAATTCAATCAGGAGATAAAACCTTATCTGAATTATGGGATTCATATAGAAAAGAAATGATAAGTGATTCTGGGATAGATATCTTCATATTTGGAAATAAAAAAGAAGGAGACAAAACAGTAATTGCTGATGGCGTGCTTAAAGAGTATAAAATAGCTAAAGAAAGAAAAAAATATATTATTCCAATTGGATCGACTGGGTATGCAGCTAGAGAAATTTTCGAGGAAGTGAAAACTAATATTCATGAGTATCCGTATATTAAAGATTTCTTAGTGGATTTAGAGAATGAAACTGATGAAAATAATTTGGTTTTAGTTGTTTTAAAAATAATATCAGAAATAAAAAGAACTCATTAGTATGTAAAATATAATATTAACATTAAAAGGGGGATAAAAATGGGTCGAAAAATTTTCATATCGTATAAATATGTAGATGATGATGTTTATAATATAACAGGCAGCATTTGGGGAAGCACGGTTAGAGATTATGTTGACAAAATTGAAGAAATTATCGGTGAATCTGATCACATTTATAAAGCTGAATCAGAAGGAGAAGATTTATCACATTTAAGTGAAGAGCAAATATGGGAGAAGTTAAAAAATAGAATTTATGATAGTACTTTAACGATTGTATTAATATCTCCCAATATGAAAGAATTGTTTAAAGAAGAAAAAGAACAATGGATCCCAAGAGAAATATCATACTCTCTTAAAGCAGTTTCTAGAAAAAATAAGAACGGAGATCCAGTTACGAGTTCTGAAAATGCAATTTTGGCTGTAGTGGTTCCGGATCGCAATAATTCTTACAATTATTATATCAATTATAAGGATTGCTGTGCTGATGGTTGTAGAATACTTTCCAATTGTAGAATATTTAATATAATATCTCAAAACATGTTCAATGCCAAAGAGCTTAACAAAAAAGAATGTGAAGATGGTACCATTGTTTATTATGGTGATAGTAGTTATATTAAAGTTGTAAAGTGGGAAGATTTTATTGATGATATTGATTTTTACATTGATAAAGCTTATGAATTGAGAGATAGGATAGATGAATTTAATATCATTAAAGAGTTATGTTGATAATTAGTTACTACAGAAAGCTAATTGTTGTGGAAGCTTTACTAGATAAAAGTGTAAAACAAACCTGTACTATATAAGGGACAGGTTTGTTTTATGAATTGACATCGAACGTATGTTCTTATAAAATTTAATTAAGCCTTTGCCTGGTTGTATATAAATTTTATATACCAAATTTTGTTAATTAAATTATTTAAAAAATTTGAAAAGTCAAGAAGGGGGTAATGGTGAGTATGCCCAAATTAAATGAACTTTTATGTGAGGCA
>JASGMB010000019.1 GCA_030156665.1 Clostridiales bacterium | reverse complement strand
CCTCTAGTTGTATTATACTATGCTAAATTATAAATATCAACATTGATTTATAACTTTTTATAACTTTTTATAACTTTTTATTAACTGTTGTCAACCTCCCGTATAAAACCTATTTTATCCATATTATAATTCAA
This sequence comes from Clostridiales bacterium, assembly GCA_030156665.1. GTDB lineage: Bacteria > Bacillota > Clostridia > SK-Y3 > SK-Y3 > JASGMB01. The sequence continues at coordinate 40,101 of JASGMB010000019.1, read as the reverse complement.
ATTCTTGTAAAGTGCAATGAATATATAAATTGTTCACAGTTTGTGGATTTAAAGGTAGTTTACATTACTAAGAACTGTGAACCGTAAACTGCAAACTGTGAACTTTATTAAAAAACAAAGAGTGAATAGCAGAAAGATAGGAGCCTTTTTTACTCCCCACTCCTCACAATTCACTCCCTTCTATTTTGATGAAATTTTGTGCGGCATTCATCTTACCCGCAAGCGGGCAAGTTTTCTGCCGCAGTCGTTATAACACCTTACTTAAAAATGCCTTTGTTCGCTCATTTTTCGGATTACTGAACAACTCCTTAGGTTCACCTTGTTCTACAATAATCCCTTCATCCATAAATAGAACACGACTGCCAACTTCACGGGCAAATCCCATTTCGTGCGTAACTACTACCATTGTCATTCCTTCTGCTGCAAGCTGTTTCATAACTTCCAAAACCTCACCAACCATTTCAGGATCCAAAGCTGAAGTCGGTTCATCAAAGAGCATCACATCCGGGGACATCGCCAATGCCCTGGCAATAGCAATACGCTGTTTTTGCCCTCCCGACAGCTGGTTTGGATATGCCATTGCTTTATCCGCTAATCCGACTCTTTTTAACAACCTGTTTGCAGCTTCTTCCGCTTCCTCCTTTGACAGTTTTTTTAACTTTCGAGGTGCAAGTGTAATATTATCCATTACGGTTAAATGAGGGAATAAATTAAATTGTTGAAACACCATACCGACTTTCTCTCTGAGTTTGTTAATGTCATTATGTTTATCGGTAATGGATACGCCTTCAATAAATATTTCTCCCTTGGTTGGTTCTTCAAGAAGATTAAGACATCTTAAAAAAGTACTTTTTCCTGAACCACTCGGACCAATTACCACTACTACCTCACCTTTATATATGTGTTCATCAATGCCCTTTAGTACTTCTAGGCTACCAAAATATTTGTGTAGATTTTTAACGACTATCACCCTGTCTCAACCTCCTTTCCAACTGACCCAGCAGCTTCGAAAGCGCAGTAGTAAGCAGTAGGTAAATAAATGCTACCGTTAAGAGCGGCATATATGCATCAAACGTCCTACTTCGTATAATATCTCCCGCTTTTGTCAAATCCTCTAATGCAATATATCCTACAATGGCTGTTTCTTTTAACAGTACAATAAATTCGTTGACCAATGCAGGCAAAATATTTTTTATCGCTTGAGGGATAATAATATACCGCATTGTTGCACCATAGGACAGGCCTAAAGACCTCCCTGCTTCCATTTGTCCCCTATCCACTGCCAATATACCGGCCCTTATGATTTCTGCTACATAAGCACCGCTATTAATACCAAATGCAATCACCGCAACTGCTACTTTAGAAATAGATACACTGCCAAAAATAATATAATAGATGATTAATAACTGCACAACTGCCGGCGTGCCTCTGATTACATCAACATAAGCTGATGCCAGGATATTCAAAAGCTTTATGTTACCTATTTTAAAATTGGACAGCTTTGCAAGTGCAATAATAAATCCAATTATAATTCCCAGAATAATTGCAAAAAAAGTTACTTCAATGGTAATAAACAGACCTTTTATAATAAACATATACCTATTTTCATTTATAAAATTTAATACAAAGGCCTTTTTGAAACCATCCAGTAATAATAAATTATTTAAATAGCTGTACATTTCGACCACACCTTTACATATAATAAGGCTAGCAATTGGTCTGGTATATCTGCCAACTACTAGCCGTCAACTTTTAGCGTATCATCACCGAATTATTGTCCGATGTATTGAGTCACCAATTCATCATACTTTCCACTATCTTTTAAATTCTTAATCACCTTATTAATGACATCGAGCAATTCTTTATCTCCTTTTCTGACAGCAATTGCATATTCTTCTTCTGTAAGATCTTCTTCTAATATTTTTAAATCATCGTTTTTACTTACAAAAACTTCTGCAGGACTTGCATCAATAACGACTGCATCTATCTTACCATTTTTCAAATCCATCACTGCATCAATACCTTTTTTGAATCGGCTCACTTGTACATTATTAATTTTTGATGCTTCAAGGTCACCGGTGGTTCCTTCTTGTACCCCAATTTTCTTCCCTTCTAAATCTGCTTTACCTTTAATGGTATCATTATCTTTTTTTACAATGATTTTTTGTGATGCAGTATAATACGCTTCAGAAAAATCTGCATTCTCTAAACGCTCTTCTGTTACACTCATGCCTGCTGCTACAAAGTCAATTTTTCCAGACGCTAAAGCGTTTAATAATGAATCAAAAGCCATGTCTTCAATTTTTAATTCCACACCCAATTCTTTGGCAATTTCTTTTGCCATTGCAGCATCAAAGCCATCCACTTCACCTTTATCATTTCTATATTCAAAAGGAGGGAATTCAGCATTTGTGCCCATAATTACCACTTTATTTTTACTTACCCTTTTCATAGTATCCACTTTTCCACAACCTACAAAAGCTGCTGCAAGGATAAAACTTAATACAATGATTGCTATTTTAGTAAATAAACTCTTTTTCATTCTCAACGTCCCCTCTTTAGTAATGTTATGTTATCTATTATCTAAATTTATTCCTGTGTTATTATATATTATATTTATTCAAATTTCAATAATTTTATATTAAATTAATAATACAATTTGTTAATCAATAGACAGGTTTATGAATACTGTCTTTTTAATTTTTTTTATCTGTGAATAAGATGTACATTATAATTTAACACTATTGATTGTGTGATATTGTCAAACTGTAATTAGCTTACAAAACTAAAAAGCAAGGAGGAATGATAAATGCACTTTGACCACTATTTAGATGACATTTTACCTGAAATCATAAAATCTACACAGCAACTGGTACAAATACCAAGTGTTAAAAGTGATCCTTTACCCAACAAACCTTTTGGAGAAGGCGTTAATAATGCACTAACGTATATGCTGGGTCTTGGACAAAAAATGGGATTCAAAACCAAAAATGTGGATGGTTATATTGGATATATAGAATTTGGTACCGGGAAAGAGTTAGTCGGCATTTTGGCACATTTGGATGTAGTTCCTCCCGGAACCGGTTGGACACGCCTTCCTTTTGGAGGTGAAATCGTTGACGGAAAAATATACGGCAGAGGTTCGATAGATGATAAAGGTCCTGCTGTGGCAGCATTATATGCAATGAAAGCAGTTAAAGACAGCGGCATAAAATTTGATAAACGGATACGTCTTATCCTTGGCCTAGATGAAGAAAGTAACTGGCAGTGTATAAAACATTATAAAAAAGTTGAAGAAATCCCTACAGTCGCTTTTGTTCCTGATGCCCGGTATCCTGTAATACATGCTGAAAAAGGAATTCTCGATTATAAATTTTATCAAACGGTAGATAATGAACAAACGCCTGTAAAAATTATTTGTATTCAAGGTGGTACTCGGCCAAATGTAGTTCCCGATTTTTGCGAAGCTGTAATCGAAATAAATCTCCAACTTATGAATAGCATATATGAAACACTTCAACATTACATTAAAAATTCCAAATTTAATATTGAACTTGAACAAGCGGAGAATAAAATTATTTTAAAAGCTTATGGAAAATCATCCCATGCAAGTACACCGGAAAAAGGTGTGAATGCAGTATCTTTGCTAATGACAACGCTTTATAACAGTTTACAAAGCATAAATATCAATCATGCTTTTATTACTTTCTACCGCCACTGCATCGCTCTTGAGAATAACGGAAAATCATTGGGCATCGCTTTTTCAGACCATGTCTCAGGTGAACTGACCTTTAACGTGGGATTGATTAATGTAACTCCAAATCAAGGTGAAATAATTGCTAATATTCGTTACCCTGTTACTTTTAGCGCAAAAGAGATTTATATTAATGTATATGATACGGTAAAAAAATATGATATAAACGTTGAAGAACTGGACCATATTCCATCTAAATTTTTGCCTAAAAATCATCCTTTAGTACAAAAACTAATGGCAGTATATAAAGAGTATACCGGCGACCCTATAGAACCGTTTGCTATCGGAGGAGGCACTTATGCACGCGCGATTGAAAATGCCGTTGCTTTTGGTGCAGTATTTCCCGGTCAAATCAAGCTGGCCCACGAAAAAGACGAATATATTGAAATTGATGCTTTGATTAAAAATAGTAAGATTTTTGCCCGGGCTATCTATGAATTGACAAAATGACAAAAGTTATCCACAGGTAATCTTGCTATATCCACCAAACACCTGTTTTGTGGATATAATTCCTGTGGATAATGTGAATAACTCTGTGCATAACTTATTTTTAGCGTTTTTTGCCATGTGGACAACCTATACATAGGGGGTTACCCCTACAAAGTTATGTATATATTACTTATATTCGCTTATATTCACTTCTAATCCTCAAAGCAGGGGATTATCTGTGATTTGCAAAACAATTACTACAATAAATTGGTCTGTCGTTTCTTGGTTTAAAAGGAACCTTCGCTTCCTGGCCACATTCTGCACATGTTGCAGTATACATTTCTTTTGACTGTCTCATACTATTCTTTCTGGCAATTCTGCAATCTTTACAACGGACAGGTTCGTTTTGAAATCCCTTTTCTGCATAAAACTCCTGCTCACCGGCTGTAAAGACGAATTCCTGTTCACAGTCTTTACATACTAAAGTTTTGTCCTCGTACATTGTACATCCCCTCACTTTGAATAGATATCAAATTGCCCTGGCCGGACTTGAACCGACTCCCCTGAAAACCAGTGCTCTTCCACATAAGCTACACGGGCATATAATAACAACCGATATTTGTGGATTCCTTTATGATTGTCTTTTTACTTCTTCAAGGTATTTTTCTAATTTTCTCTTTACTCTCTGAAGCGCATTATCTATAGATTTCACGTGCCGGTCCAAATCTTCTGCAATTTCTTGATAAGACTTTCCCTGCAAATATGAAGAAAGTACTTCCCATTCTAATTCACTTAAAATTTCTTCCATTTTGGCTCCTATACCAGTAAACTCTTCTCTGCTGATAATCATTTCTTCAGGATCATATACCCTTTCTTCACTTAAAACATCTAATAACGTTCTATCCGATTCTTCATCAAAAATAGGTCTATTTAATGATACATATGAATTCAAGGGGATATGCTTCTGACGAGTGGCTGTCTTAATTGCAGTAATGATTTGCCGTGTTATACACAATTCAGCAAATGCTCGAAAAGAAGATAACTTGTCCTCTCTAAAATCACGAATTGCCTTATATAATCCAATCATTCCTTCTTGAACAATGTCTTCACGATCGGCACCTATAAGAAAATATGTTCTCGCCTTTGCGCGAACAAAATTTTTATATTTATCTATTATGTACTCTAGGGCCTTATCATTACCATTTCTGGCATCTTCAACTATTTCTTCATCTAACATGGTGTTAAAGCAGTTCACAGAATCAAGCGTAACATTTGACTTCAAGATAACGCCCCCCAATAAATAAACAAATCATCTCTCTATATATATGATGATTTTTGATATATGCTTGTTTTGTATAATAATACATATTTTATTATAGAGTATCTGTATCTGTAATGTCAAGCTAAAACTTCTGTCTTCGCAGTTTTTCTAAAGCTTTTAAAGTATCTCCTTCCAGTCGTGAACCTATTGTGTGATTTTTTATAGTCGGCTGTAAATATTGCTTCTTCATATTCTTCTGGGTTAATTTTACCTCGTCTCTTAATTCATTGGCGGATACACGGGTTGCCCCTTTGCTTAATATGATTGTTTGCTCTAAAAAGTCTGAAGTTGCTACCCTTACCTGTTTGTTCCTTCCAATTTCATGGACAAGCCGCTCTATATAATTATCAGCTGTTTCATGTTCCTTTGTATAGATTACCTCTACTTCACCATAAACTTCTTTTTTCTCTAGATTGCCTTTCACCAAATGCCCGTCAAAAACGATAATTACCTTATTCTTTTTATATCCTTGGTAATTGGCAATCATCTCAAGAAGTTTCCATCTCGCATTTTCCAAACTTTCTTTTGCAATACCGGCTAATTCCGGCCATGCATTTATTATATTATAACCATCTATAATTAAATATTCCATTCATTGCACCTCTAATAGTTGGTCATCACTGCCATGAATACATGAATAACCAACAACTAACAACTCTTATTTTTCATTTAGATATTTAGCTGCATTCATTCGTAAATCACAATATTTATACTGCATGTTTGCATTTGCGATTATACATTTTCATTGTATTAATTTTATCCTACTTGTCACCGCTTTTCAACTATAATGAATAAATACCCTCTTCCCTAAAATATATTAGATTTGATTAAGAATAAAAATCAAGCTATGGTTTCATGATGCCATAGCTTGATTTTACAATCTAATATTGAACTATAATTTTTCGTATCCTTCTATATATTTTCTGTATCGCACTTTATAAAATTGCGCCATCTCTTGATTTGGAAGAATTTTTTCTCCTGCTTCCGGTTTAAATTGTTCAAGATTTTCTAACGCACCCACAGCCTTTAAAGCTAAAATAACCGCCCCCATTGTAGAAGCATGTTCTATTTCCGATATATAAATTTCTTTTTGAAAAATATCGGCTGCCATTTGAAGCCATTGGGGAGAATTGGTAATTCCTCCCGATATTCGAATTTGATCAGGTGTATTCCCTACTTTTATTAGAATCTCATAGCATTGGTATAGGTGAAAGAGAATTCCTTCCAATACTGAATAATAAAGATGGCCAACATCGTGACTTCCCTTTACCCCTATAAATCCTCCTGTTCTATTGTCATGCCACCCGGGACAACGCTCCCCATAAAGAAAAGGTAAGAATATAGGTGCTTCTTTTTTATCAATCGCATCTATTAAATTGTCCAGTGTACGATAGTCAGCACGATTATAGTTTGCCTTTTTTACAAACCATTCCACGCAATTACCGGCTCCCGAAGTTGCAGCGCCTGCCACTCTTTTTCCTTGCGCTGCATAATAGCACCATGTAGATGGATTTTCAGGAAGTATTGGCTGGTCTGAAGCAATACGAAGTGCCCCGCTGGTTCCTACCGATAAAGTCATAATTCCCTTTTGCAGTGCTCCTGCCCCAATCTGATTGAGTGCACCATCTGCTCCCCCAAGAATTACAGGAATCCCTGATGGTAAATTTAATTCTTTAGCTACATCACTGCGTAAAGGAGCGGTATAGGTAGGTTCTTTTAATACCGGCAGTTGTTTCTTTTGTATATTTGCAAATGCTAAAATTTCTTCATCCCAATCCAGTGTATGAATATTAAAAAAACCGGTTCCGGAAGCAACACATTGGGATATAGCAGCTTCACCGGTTAACTTTTCAAAAATATAATCCTGCTGTGTTGATATATAGGCAACATTCCGAAGTTTTTCCGGCTCATTATCTCGAATGTGAATGTACTTCCAAAGCGCATATATACTGTGAACCATACACCCGGTTTTATTATAGAACTTTTGCGTTAGACTGCTGTCTTTTCTATATTTTCTTGCTGTTTCTCCTGCGTCAGTATCCGCCCATGTAAGTATTCTCCCCATAGGCTTTCGATTTTGATCTAGAAATAATAAACTGTGCCAGGTAGTACAAATACTAAGGGCATCAATGCGATAATTTCCTAATTGCATAACTTTTTTGATACACTGTACCAGCGTTTGATAAATTCCTTCCGCATCTTGTGAAACAACATCGCAAATCTCTTTACCGTATGGAATGCTTAAGACATGTTTCGCTTCACCCTCGTCAGATGAATAAATAAGCGCTTTTGCCGAAGAAGTACTTACTTCTATCGCCAATATATTCATAATCATCCGCCTCCTTTGTGTTTTTTATTCTCTATTATTCAAGTAATTTATAGTATTACTTGCACACATCATACCTATTTTATTTATATTATGTACCAATATATAAAGGTATAATAATTACACCTTGCTTCATTAAACACAGTTTTTCATTGTGCCATTGCTGCACACATTATGCCAGTGACTTTTCCTCATCTGCTTTATTTATTGTATTGGCCCTATAGACTTTCCTATTTTCCAGTGACCATATCCGATCCGAAAAAGATCCTTCCGGAGTATTTTCCAGTGCTTTTTTCATATCATACATGCGGCTGTCTATCATATCGATATAATGCAGTAATTCAGCTTCAGGAAACATTGGTTTTTTAGGACTTCCAAACTCCGGCTCATAGTGATGGGATAGAATCATATGCTGTAATAGCATAGCCATTTCTTCGTCGGCACCCACTTTTTTCGCAACCCGGTCCACTATTTTAATCGCTTGAATAATATGTCCTAATAATTGTCCTTCAGTGGTATATTCTGATACAATACCCAATTCATTCGCATCCATTTCATATATTTTAGCTATATCGTGTAGTATAATCCCGCCATAAAGCAAATCCATATCAATAAACGTATAAATTTGACCCAATTTTTCGGCAGTCATTAACATGGTCATAATGTGATACAACAGTCCCGACCTGACGGCATGATGATTTTTCATTGCTGCCGGAAAAATCATAAGACTTTGCTTGTGCTCTTTGAGTATGCAGCTTACAATCGTTTTAATATCTTGATTATCTATTTTGTTAACATAGCTTAATATTTGATTATACATATATTCTGGCGTATATGGAGCTACTTGCACAAAATTTGCTGCATCAACCCCGTCTTCATCGGTAGTAAGTCTAATTTTTTCAATTTTCAGCTGCATTTGCCCCTTCCACTCGGTCACAATTCCTCTTACTTTTACTAGGGTATTATTGATGTACTTATTTTCATCCTCTTCAGTACATTCCCATAATTTCGCACTAACTTCACCGGTTTGATCTCCCAAAATCATATCTAAATATTTACTATTATTAGTTGTACTTTTACATAGGGAAGATTTTATAATAAAAAATCCTTCAATTTTTGTCCCAAATTGAAATTGGTCAATGGTTAGCGTTTCCACCCAATCCCTCCTATCTATCAGCCACTTACCTTTTCATACCAAAAAAATGCTTTTTTCTTCCACTTTATTATCTCATGAATCACCCAATATGCCAACTCTAAATTTTTAAATTTTTTAAAGTTTGGAGCTCGGAGCTTGGAGTTCAAAAATATTGTTAAATTTTATCTAAATGGTACAGATAAAAATAGCATATCCTATAGATAAAATGATTATGAATCTATAAGATATGCTAATCATTAATTAGTTTTTATTGAAGTTTTTTATAATTAACCAACTTTAAAACTAAATATTATGATTTAAAGTAGGTTAATTTCATCGATAACTACATTAATTTATTTTAAATTTAGACATTGGTTATCGATATATTTGATCAATAGATTCGATATGCATACTTCAAATAGCTGTAAATCCATCATTTACACGAGAATGGCAGCTAAAATACCAACAATCACAATGGTTACAAGCCCTTGTATTAAGGTTGCTACTGTTTGTGATTTATATGCTGTAGATACATCCATTCCACTAAATTCTGCCACCACCCAGAAGAAACTGTCGTTTGCGTGGGAGACTGTCATGGCTCCGGCTCCGATAGCCATTACTGTTAATACTCCACCCATCGTTGAATCCAACCCCAATACACCCATTAACGGTGCTACTAAAGCTGAGGTTGTTACAAGGGCGACAGTCGAGGATCCTTGTGCAGACTTAAGTGCTGCAGCCACGATGAACGGTAAGAAAATGCCCATATGGAATGTAGTTAATGTACTACCTAAATAATCACCAATCGGTGTTGATTTTAATACTGCTCCCAGTGCTCCACCGGCACCTGTTACCATAATAATAATTGCTGAATTTTTTAATCCTTCTCCTATCCAACCTGATAGTGTCTCTTCATTCCACTTCGGAAGTAAGAATAGAGAGAAAATAAATCCTATAAACAATGCATTGACCGGCTTACCTAAAAATGAAAGTATAACAAATAATGTTCCTTCTCCTAAAGGTTTTGTCGGGAAATTTACGATAGAACCTAACGCAATCAAAATGATGGGTACAAGTATGGGTGCAAACGCCTTCCATGGCCCGGGAAGAGTGCCATATTTTTGCTTTGCTTCGTCATATGTGACAGCTAATTCTTCAAAGTCTTCTTTTGATGTATATTTCCTTCCGGCATATTTCGCCCAAAAATAACCGGCTAACATAGTGGGAATGGAAACCAATATGCCGACTAAAATAACTAATCCCAGATTGTTTTCAAGTCCTAAGTTTCCAGCTGCTGCAATAGGACCGGGAGTAGGAGGAACAAGCGTATGTGTTGCATATAGTCCTGTAGCTAATGCAACAGACATCATTACCGCAGAGGTCTTTGTTCTTTTTGCCAATGATTTTTTCAATGAAGATAGGATAACATAACCGGAGTCACAGAAAACAGGAATAGAAACAATATATCCAATAATACTCATCGCAAGTCCAGGCCGCTTTTCGCCTACTACTTTCAAAACGGTGTCCGCCATTGTAATTGCGGCTCCTGACTTTTCCAGTATGGTTCCGATAATGGTTCCCAGGATAATAACGATACCGATGTATGCGAGGATTCCCCCAAAGCCTTCTCTTATTGTTTTACCAATTTCCAGTACCGGCATACCGGCAGCAAAAGCAATACCATAAGCAGCAATTAATAGAGAAATAAATGGATGCAGCTTCCATTTGGAAGTCGCCAACACAATAAATGCAATACCTACTACTAGAATAACAATTAGCATTGGACCTTGTACCATAACATCAACCTCCTAAATTATTTTAATAATTTTTGTCTTTTTTGTTTAATAGGTATACCTATCAAACAATTACACTTGTTTATATTTACCCTATTTATATATAATTTTAACAAAAAAACAATTTTTTAAATTAATTTTTGTAATCATTTTACACAATAACGCTTTTTTTACTATAGCACCACACATCGATATTATATTTTATCCATTATCTATATATTTTATCCGGCCGCACATATCGACAGACCCTTTGATATACGAAATCTATCAGCTGTTTTGTATGTCTTTCAGAATAAGTACATACGCCATCATTACATTCAAATGGATAAGCCAACAGCACCGAATGTATTCTTTCCTTTTGGATTTTTTTAAGATAATCCCGGGATACCCGAAAAACCCCTATACTCACATCGTAGATTTTTTCCGGTGATAAAGTTTCAAAAGTTTGATTTATACATTGCTTATATTGTTCTTGCCAATCTTTTACATACAGCAAAGGGTCGAAACAAAGTCTTACCCTCCAACCGGCTTCAATAGCTTCACCAATATTGTGAAGTCTTGCAGTAAAAGAAGGGGTTTTGGCTTCATACGCATTGATCACCTTTGCCGGAGATAATGTCCAGGCTAAAATCACATTTTCCAAGGGAGCTATATGTTTAATTGCATTAAAGTTTGCACTTTTGGTTCGAAGTTCAATGGTCAAATCGGAATGCTGACTTGCAAATTCAAACCATGAAGCTACAAAAGAAATAATTCCCTCAAATGCCAGCAGGTCGGTATCATAAGAAATACAAAGATATACAGGGTGCTTTTTGAGTAATCGCTCCACCTCAGTTAAAATATCTTCTAAGTTTACAAAGATAACAATATTGGCAGACGGATACATCCCCTGTAGATAACAATATTCACAGTCATAAATGCAATTCATCATTGAAGACGTATAATAAAAATATTTGTTGCCAAAATCTTCACAAACTTCTGCACCTTTATAAATTAGATTGTCCTTTTTAGTGGCCAAAATAAGTTTTGGACTTTGTTTTTGCAGTGTGAAGCTTTGATGTCCGCGGTTAAATACATCTTTATAATGATCAATTTCAATCCGGATTGCATTTTTAAAATGCGTTAGAATCTTTTCTGTATTTGGATGATGTTTGGCACTTTTTTCAATATAGATATGTGAAAAATTAAAATTCTGTAAGCTGTTCCTTAATTTTTGCAAAATGTATCTTCCCCTCATTCTTAGATTTGCATTCAATGGCAAGATAAGGCTGTAAAACCTCTATTAAGTTTCCGCTGCGAATCTTATAATGTGTCGCCAACTGCTTGAACTGATGGTTCATTGTAGTAGAAAGCTTGAGGTTATGACTGATTGTATGAAGCTGTTTCTCTTCTTCACCGGTCAATATCTGAAACGGTGGGACATAAGCTGCTGCTCTTTCTCTTATCCATGTACTAATTACTTCAACATTGTGTTGTACTAATTCCGATACCTGATCCGGTGTCAAAATTTCCCCTTCCATATAATCGGAAACGATTTTGATACAGCAAATATGGTGAGGAGGCAGAAAAACAGAGGCTGCCTGAAATGCTCCCGATCCTTCCATATCTGCAATATCTCCCTCTATTTCTGAATCTACTTTTATATCCACCACTCTGGAAAAAGTCTCTAAAACCCCTTCTTTGAAAGGATGACGGAACAACATGTCCGGGTAAAATGTTTTCTTTGTATCATGATGAATAATTTTATGGCACAACAAAGCCGTTCCTTTTTTTATGCCTTGGTGCTTCGTACCGCATATACCAATATTCAGAAACAAGTCAGCATGCTGTACCTTATATTGAGTAAGCAGATATGTGGTAGCAATGGCAGATGCCATTGCACCTACTCCGCTAACAATCAACACTACTTCATCATCTTTAAAAACTTGAAATCTTGTAATATTTCCATCTCTTTTTAAGCCCAAATATGAAATAAAGGGCTTGGCCTCACAATACATTGCCATTGCCATATAAATCATTTGCGCTTCCCCTCTCTGAGTACCTTCATTTTTAATAGAAATATTTATTTCCACTCTTTACATACTTTTCTACTATGTAAAGTAATGCATATATTTTAGATTGTCCAGTATTTTTGATAATAATATCATTTACTGCTTATAAATATACAGTGAATGCACCTTTATAAGACCTAAAAGCAGTATAATTATTCACAAGATTTTATATTTTTGAGTTATTGCAGCAGAATCAATAAAAAATAAGCATATAACTCGAAGATGAGGTGATAAATTGGTCAACTTACCACAAGATTATATAAATAAAATGAAAAAATTAATGCAAGAAGAATATGAAGCTTTTATCAGAAGCTATGATGAACCTCATGTACAGGGATTGAGGGTAAACACACTTAAAATTAAAATAGAAGATTTCTTAAGCATAAATCCTTTTCATTTACACCACATACCCTGGGTGAATGAAGGCTTTTACTATGATATGGAAGATAGACCCGGGAAACACCCCTTCCATGAAGCCGGATTATACTATATCCAAGAACCCAGTGCTATGGCGGTAGGTGCTTTAGCAGATGTAAAACCGGGAGAAAGAATTCTGGATTTGGCTGCCGCCCCGGGCGGCAAATCCACACATATCGCTGCTAAACTTCAAGGAAAAGGTCTACTGGTTTCCAATGAAATACATCCGTCTAGGGCCAAAATTCTATCTCAAAATGTAGAAAGAATGGGCATTAAAAATTGCGTGGTAACCAATGAGCATCCGGAAAGATTAGCTAAGAAATTCAAAAACTATTTTCACAAAATTTTAGTAGACGCTCCCTGTTCTGGTGAAGGCATGTTTAGAAAAGATATTGAAGCTTGCAATCAATGGAGCTTAGACAATGTATCCTTCTGTTCCGATAGACAGTTGGATATTTTAGAAAACGCTTCCGAGATGCTTATGCCTGAAGGTATTTTGATATATTCCACATGTACCTTTTCCCCGGAAGAAAATGAAGGTGTGATAGAACAATTTTTAAAAATCCATAAAGAATTTATTATTGAAAAATCCAAATCTTTTGAAGGCTTTGATCATGGCAGAGCCGCATGGATAAATTCTAAGAATACCGATCTAAATAAAACCATTAGACTTTGGCCACATAAATTAAGAGGAGAGGGGCACTTTATCGCAGTACTAAGGAAGATTGATGGAGAAGAACAAACTAAAGTTAAAAGGGATAAAAAATCAATGAACAAACAGCATATCAAGGATTATATGGATTTTACAAAGAGCTATTTGCAGTATACGCCGGAGGGTGAATTCCTATTATTTGGAGACCATCTATATATTGTACCCGACGAAATGATTTCTTTAGAAAATCTAAAAGTGCTAAGACCGGGATGGCACTTAGGTATGTTTAAGAAAAATAGGTTTGAACCTTCTCATGCTCTTGCTTTGAGTTTAAAGTCAACGGAAGTGAAAAATAGTATATTTTTAGATTCATCTTCCAGCAAAATACTTTCATATCTAAAAGGTGAGTCTTTAGAAACAGCGGGAAATAAAGGTTGGAATTTGGTACTTGTAAATGGATATTCTTTAGGATGGGGAAAATTATCAAATCATGTTCTTAAAAATCACTATCCAAAAGGTTTGAGATGGGTTGATTATTAATATATAAAATCAATTTTCACAAAAACCTTACTATAACAAAATAGTAAGGTTTTTCGCATATTTGCAGATACAAAGCGTTAATTTTATCATTTATTTTCTATCTCTTGGAATTACTATCAAATATTATGATATAAATTTGACTTTTCATCAGTTTTCCTTATAATAATAAATTGTGCCCATTTTATAATTAAGCAACTTTAAAACTAAATATTATGATTTAAAGTTGCTTAATTTCATCGATAACAACATTAATTTATTTTAAATTCAGATATTGGTTATCGATATAATCATTTAAGGGTCTTTTTCTTTGAAAAATCTCAACCCTTTAATAGAACCTTTGAAATTTCGATTTGTTAATGAGTATAACTTTAACCAAAAATAAAGATTCATTCATGCGTTAGATGATATAAGTTCTGTATAAACGCACTTTAAAATTATAAATAAATTAAGGTAGTTATCGATGAAATTCGCGAAGTTTGTATTAAGGAAATATTGAATTTTAAACTTCGCTCATTATAAGGAGGTTTGAAATGGAACAGCTACCAAAATACATTCAAAAAGTAAATAATGAGCTTTGGTTAACCGAAGATGAACGTGACAACTTAAAACTTTCCTACCGTATTAAAGAAATCGTTTATGCTGGTCATTCCCCTTTTCAGCATGTTATGATTCTTGATTCGTACGATTTTGGCAGAATGCTTGTCCTCGACGGCGTTGTACAAACAACCTCACTGGATGGCTTTATCTACAATGAAATTATCTCTCACATGCCATTAAACTTTCATCCAAATCCCAAACAGGTGTTAATTATAGGTGGCGGTGATTGTGGTGTTGCCCGTGAAGTTGCCAAATATCCAGGGGTTGAAAAAATTGATATGGTGGAAATAGATGAACTTGTTGTTAAAGTGTGTAAAGAACATTTACAAGAGGTGTCCGGCAATCTTTCCGATCCACGGGTTCATTTTATTTATGCGGACGGTGTTAAATTTGCCAAGGAACATAACAATGAATATGATGTGATTATTGTTGACTCATCTGACCCTATCGGCCCTGCTAAACAATTATTTGAATTGAGTTTCTATCAAAATCTTTATGATTCATTAAAAGAAGATGGGGTAATGGTTTGTCAAAGTCAATCTCCGATTTTTCACTTTGATATTTTAAAACAAACCTATAAACGTATTAACAGCCTCTTTCCAATCACAAAATTATATACGGCTGTGGTCCCAACATATCCCGCAGGTCTATGGAGTTTTACATTAGGATCTAAAAAATATCAAACAGTAAACACTGATAACTTTGACAAAGACACCCGATATATTAATAAAGAAATCCTGGAAAAAGCTTTTTATCTTCCTGAATTTGTAAAGAACCAATTAAATTTAGAATAACTTTTATAATTAACCAACTTTGAAACTAAATATTATGATTTAAAGTTGGTTAATTTCATCGATAACTACATTAATTTATTTTAAATTTAGATATTGGTTATCGATACAATCACTATTAGTAAATTATAAACCTAGAAAATTATTCAAATTGCAGCATTTAAGCTTTACTAATGTTTGTGTATACTTAAGTATACGTTTATTATCATGCAGTAATGTGATACTACAAGTAAAGATAGGATTTTTTCTCATTTTGCTTATTTCTTGCTTTTTTTTCATGATACCTACAAAAATACTTTTTTTTTATGTTATAATTATTGTACGTGTATCAATTTCTAGCGTATAGGAAAATATATATTGAATGAATCTCATTTTTCCGTGCTTGGATACATGCTTGGATAAAATTTTTAACATAGTGGGGGGATTGTATGAACAAAGCAATAAATATCGATTGGAGCAAACTAGGATTTAATTATATCAAGACAGACTTCCGTTATATCTCAAAATGGAAAGATGGCAAGTGGGACGAAGGCAAATTAGTGGAAGATAATATGCTTACTATCAGTGAAGCTTCAACCGCTCTACATTATGGTCAGCAATGCTTCGAAGGTTTAAAAGCTTATCGTAGAAAAGATGGTAAAATTCAACTTTTCAGACCTGACCAAAATGCCAAGCGCATGAATAATAGCTGTAAACGCATCTTAATGCCTGAAATCCCGGAAGAAAAATTTATCAACGCATGTCTTCAAGTGGTTAAAGCAAATGAAGCTTATGTTCCACCATATGGAACTGGCGCAACGCTTTATATCAGACCCTTCATCATAGGTGTTGGAGATAACGTTGGCGTAAAACCGGCTCCCGAGTATATATTCTGCGTATTTTGCGTTCCGGTAGGACCGTATTTTAAAGGAGGAATGACTCCTGTAAACTTTACCGTTTCCGAATATGACAGGGCAGCACCATATGGAACAGGAGCGGTAAAAGTCGGCGGAAATTATGCTGCAAGCCTTTATCCTCATGAATTAGCTGCAAAGAAAGGATTTGCTGATTGTATTTATCTTGATCCGGCAACCCATACAAAGATAGAAGAAGTTGGCGCAGCAAACTTCTTTGGCATTACGAAAGATAACAAATTTGTAACGCCACAGTCACCATCCATTCTTCCTAGCATAACAAAATATTCACTCATGCACATAGCAAAAAACTATCTCGGAATGGAAGTAGAAGAAAGGGATGTTCTCATCGATAAATTAGATGAATTTAAAGAAGCAGGCGCATGTGGAACTGCTGCTGTGATCACTCCTATCGGCGGTATTGAATATAAAGGAAAACTTCACGTTTTCTACAGTGAGACAGAAGTCGGACCTGTTACCAAAAAGCTTTACGACACACTATATGGCATTCAATTTGGAGATGTAGAAGCTCCGGAAGGTTGGATTGTAGAAGTTAAATAAAAATATCATAGACGTTAAGTTAATCACATTATGATAAGTTTACAATAATTACAACTTGAAAAAGCAAAAAATGTGGGAACCTCCAAGTGATAAAAAAAAGTGAGGTCCCCATGAATATTCCTATATCACTTATTATAAGCTTTATTAGCTTTTTAGGCAATAACAAAATTTTAGAAATTGCTAAACAATTAGATTTTATAGCACGGCACTCCAAGCTTCAGCCGGATACAATTGTAAAAGTATTTATTTTAGCCAATTTTAATAGTGAAAATATTATGAAACCTTTACGCCTTGCTGCAAATACAAATATTCTTTGCTTAAACTCACTGTTTTCTTAACCATTCAACAAAATTCCTGATACCTTCTTTAAATTCCTTATGCGGTGAATACCCCAATATTTTTTCTGCTTTACTCACATCTGCAAAAGTTCTATCTACATCCCCAGGCTGCATAGGCAGTCTTTCTACCAAAGCTTTTTGTTCTAATATTTCTTCAATCGTCTGTATCATTTGATTTAATGAAATGGACTTAGATGCTCCAAGATTAAATATTTCGTATCGCTTTTCCGATTGCTTTAGCCAATTTATAGTTCGTATGATACCATCGGTAATATCGGCTATGTAGGTATAATCCCTTTCTGTTGTGCCATCTCCATAAATGGAAATAGGTTTATTTGCCATCATTAATTTAACAAATTTATGTATTGCCAGATCTGGCCGCTGTCTAGGACCATATACTGTGAAAAATCTCAAACAAGCAGTACTTATACCGTATAAATAGTAATATGTGTGACACAATAATTCTCCCGCTTTTTTAGAAGCTGCATAGGGAGAAATTGGATAATCTACTGAATCCTTCTCACTAAAAGGAATTTTTTTATTATTGCCGTACACAGAAGAACTGGACCCAAATATAAACTTTTGAACGCCGTTTTCTTTAGAAGCTTCCAAAAGATTTAGCGTCCCATTAATATTTATATCATAATAAAGTTGTGGGTATCTTATAGAAGACCTTACTCCTGCCATAGCTGCGAGATGAATTACAATATCTATTTTTTGACCTTTAAAAATTAGATAACCAATATCTAAATTTAAAATAAATTAATGTAGTTATCGATGAAATTAACCAACTTTAAATCATAATATTTAGTTTTAAGGTTGGTTAATTATAATATCCGTTAAAATTATCGATAGTAATAACCCTATTCCCTTGTTCCAGTAGTTTATCTATAAGGCTAGAACCGATAAATCCCGCACCACCTGTTACAAATATCGTATCCATTCTAGTCACCCTTCTCCCGACCCAATTAAACTATATTCCTTACAACTCACTGAATTCTTTTCATATTCTAAAGAAAAATTGATAGAAACCTTTTTGATTTCCTATTTCATTATACTCCGACGCATCGCATTACGTTACAGCAAAATACAGAAAACCATTTTCATTAGGAAACCATGTAAGCATAATTTTTTTTTGCATAACAAAAAGGAGCTGAGTGTTTTTCAGCTCCTTTTTATAGGTTATTAACCATTTCATTAAATTTTATTGTTCTCTCTGCCTTAATATCTCATACATCATAATTGCTCCGGCTACTGAAGCGTTAAGAGAAGTAATTTCTCCTTTCATAGGAATTTTTACTAAAAAATCACATTTTTCCTTGATTAATCTTCCTATTCCTTCCCCCTCACTTCCAACCACCAATCCAATAGGACCTTCTAAATTTGCTTCATAAAAGTTTTGTTCCCCTTCCATATCTGCACCCACAATCCAGATACCCTGCTCTTTAAGTTTATCTATCGTTTGAGCCAGATTAGTTACTCTTGCTACCGGAACATATTCAATAGCCCCTGCGGAAGCTTTGGCCACTACAGCCGTCAATCCCACTGAACGTCTTTTAGGTATTACTACTCCATGCGCACCTGCTGCATTGGCTGTCCTCAGTATTGAACCTAAATTATGGGGATCGTGAATTTCATCTACCAATATAATAAATGGGTGTTCTCCTTTGTCTGCTGCCTTAGATAATATGTCTTCCAATTCTACATACTGATGCATTGCCACAAAAGCAATAACGCCCTGGTGTGCCCGTGTGGATGAAAGACTGTCGAGTTTTTGTTTTTCCACTTCTTGTACAACTATTTTTTTTTGCCTTGCAAGTGTAATAATTCTTACAACTGAGCCTGCGCGTTCACCTTTTTGCACTAAAATTTTATCAATAGGTCGTTCCGCTTTCAGTGCTTCCAAAACAGGATTTCTACCCTCTAATTTATCTTCCGTCAAATGATCCGCGTTTGTTTCCTGCGCGTCAATGAATACAGCGCTGCCTCTATCCATCCCTCTTTTTGGTAGCTCATTTTTTCTAGATCTTTTATTATATGGCGCTCTTTTCATCGGTATGACCTCTCCTCTTCTTCTTAATTATTAATTCTTAATTGCCTCTAACGGCTTTTCCAAGTTCAACTAAAATTAACGGAGCAATAGATAACCCTGCTACAGTTAACCACTGACTGCTATTTAACATTGTAACTTTAAAAATATCACTTAATACAGGTATTGTCACTACTGACATCTGTAACAACAAAGATATCACAAAAGCCCCAATCATATATTTATTAGTAAAGAATCCTATCTTCAATAACGAACTGCGGGTACGCACATTAAATGCATGTACCAATTGTGAAAGACCTAACGTAACAAAAGCCATCGTTCTACCTATTATAACACTTTCTTCGGGACTTGCTCCTGTTGAAAGCACCAGCTTCCCAATCGCAAATGCTGCTAAAGTTAAGCCACCAATCATAACCCCTTGAATGCCAATTATGGCAGCCAATCCATCGGCAAAAATACTCTTCTTAGGATCTCTCGGCGGCCTGTTCATAATATCTTTTTCTACCGGTTCTACCCCTAAAGCCAACGCTGGTAGGCTGTCAGTAACAAGGTTTACCCATAATATATGTATTGGCAAAAGTGGTGAATCCCAATTTAATAAGATGGCTATAAATAGTGTAAGAATTTCACCTATATTACAGGATAGTAAGAATTGTATTGACTTTTTAATGTTTTCAAAGATTCCTCGTCCTTCTCGTACAGCCTCAACAATGGTCGCAAAGTTATCATCTGTCAATACCATATGTGCAGCGCCTTTGGCAACATCGGTCCCTGTAATCCCCATGGCACATCCAATATTGGCACTTTTAAGTGCTGGTGCATCATTTACGCCGTCTCCGGTCATTGCGACAATGTGGCCCTTGCTCTGCCATGCTTTTACGATCTTTACTTTATGTTCCGGGGACACGCGGGCATACACAGCATATTTATCTACATTTTGGTTGAGAAATTCTTGATCTAACTCGTCCAATTCAGCGCCGGTCAACGCTTCTGAATTATTTTGCAGAATACCTAGATCTCTGGCAATTGCTACGGCAGTAGCTTTATGGTCTCCTGTTATCATTACTGCTTTTATCCCGGCCCGCTTACATAGGCGAACAGCTTCTTTTGCTTCTTCTCTTGGAGGGTCTATCATTCCGATTAATCCAATAAATGTAAGATCTCTTTCCACCGTGTCGGTACTAATTTCTTCCGGAAGTGTTTTGATATCTCTAAATGCTACACCTAATACTCTTAGTGCTTTATCCGCCATATTGCCGTTAGCTTTTTCAATATTTTTAATCTGTTGTTCATCCTTATTGACAATATCACCATTGGTCCACACATTGATACAGCGGTCAAGCAACACGTCCGGTGCTCCCTTGGTAATAATTCTATAACCTTCTTCAATTTTATGTATGGTTGTCATCATTTTTCTATCAGAATCAAACGGTACTTCGCTGACCCGAGGTGTTTTTTCTTCCAACTGCGGTTTAGGTTTATCCAGCTTGGCTGCAGCAATAACCAATGCCGTTTCTGTAGGATCACCCACCGCATCCCATTCATTATCTACTTTTTCTAATTTCGAATCATTACAAAGGCTTGCCATTTCAAGTATAGTGGACACTACTTTTTTATCTTCATCATTTATTTCACCATTTAATTCCCATGACCGCTCCGATGTAGCCAGTTCCACTACCGTCATCTTATTTTGCGTCAGTGTGCCTGTTTTATCAGAGCATATAACCGAAGCACTTCCTAAGGTTTCAACAGCAGGCAACTTTCTGATGATGGCATGCTTTTTTACCATTCGCTGTACACCTACTGCTAACACAATAGTAACAATTGCCGGCAAACCTTCCGGAATAGCAGCAACGGCTAGACTAACTGCAGTCAAAAACATCTCAAAAATATCTCTTCCTTCAATAACACCTATACCAAAAATCAATGCACAAATTGCCAATGCGGCAATCCCCAACATTTTTCCTAGTTGTGCCAACTTCTGTTGCAGCGGTGTTGCAACTTCTTCTCCTGAAAGAATCATCTTTGCTATTTTACCGACTTCGGTACTCATGCCTGTAGCTACTACGATGGCACTACCTCTTCCATAGGTTACAACACTACTGGATGCAACCATATTTTTTCGATCTCCTAAAGGAATTTTTTCTTCTTCTATTAATTCTGCATTCTTATCTACAGGCATCGATTCTCCAGTCAAAGCGGATTCTTCTACTTTCAAATTAGCTGTTTCTATCAAGCGTGCATCGGCAGGAACAAAATCGCCGGCTTCAAGGTAGATGATATCCCCCGGAACCAACTCTTTCGCCGGTATTATTTTTACTTTCGCATCTCTCAGAACTTTTGCATTAGGTGCCGACATCTTTTTTAACGCTTCTAATGATTTTTCCGCTCTGCTTTCCTGCACAACGCCCAAAATTGCATTTAAAACAACAATTGCTAAAATAATAATTGCATCTGTTCGTTCATGGGATACAAATGAAATTACAGCGGCAATAAGTAAGACAATTACCATGAAATCTTTGAATTGTTCCAGAAACATTTCCAAAAGCGTCTTTTTTTGTTTTTCTTTAATTTCATTGTACCCAAACTTTTGCAGTTTCTCTTCTACTGTACTATCACTAAGACCCTGATGAATATCACTTTTTAATTCTACAACAATGTCTTTAACTTGCCTATTATGCCAAAATTTTTCACTCATATTTCAGTCATACTCCTTGTCTATAATAGTTCATGGTTCACGGTTCACAGTTCATGGTTCACAGTGCATAGCAGACCGGTTTAATTCTCAATGACTATCGTATCGCTAACATTTCTATGATTTTAACTCATCAAAATGCTATGAACTGTGAACTGTAAACCGTGAACTGTTGTATTATAGTATAAACAAAAAAAGCCTTTATTACACTCATTTTATAAATGTATAAAGGCTTTGCGAATGACTATAATACAAATTAAATAAAATTAGAAATTAGATTTAAATTTATCATGAATAGCAACTACCGCCTTCTCAGCATCTTTTTCATCAATAAGTACAGAAATTTTAATTTCAGAAGTTGAAATCATATGGATATTAATATCGGCATCATATAAAGCTTCGAACATCATTGCTGCTACACCAGGATTGTTTACCATTCCTGCACCTACGATGGATACCTTTGAAACTTTATCCGAATATTTTACTTCTTTGGCTCCGATGATACCCAGGTTTTCATTAATAACATCTAATGCCAATTGTAAATTGCCTTTTGAAACCGTAAATGTGATGTCTTTTGTATCTTCTCTACCGATAGATTGAAGAATAATATCTACATTTATATTCTTTTTCGCTAACAATGAAAATATCTGAAAAGCCTTCCCCGGCTTATCTTCAATACCTACAACAGCTACTCTTGCAACATCATTGTCCCTTGTTACTCCCCTTACAAGCATTTTTTCCACATTACCGACCTCCTTAACAATTGTACCCGGAACTTTTTCAAAGCTGGATTTTACTTCAAGGTTCACATTATATTTTTTCGCCAATTCCACTGATCGATTATGTAAGACATTGGCACCAAGGCTCGCAAGTTCTAACATTTCGTCATAGGAAATATCTTCAAGTTTTTTAGCATCTTTTACAATTCTTGGGTCTGCAGTATATACACCATCAACATCAGTATATATTTCACATACATCCGCCTTTAAAACGGCAGCTAAAGCAACCGCAGTGGTATCTGAACCACCTCTTCCAAGTGTAGTGATATCGTCATATCGATTAATACCTTGGAAGCCGGCAACAATAACGATATTCTTCTTATCTAATTCTCTGGTAATTCTCTCAGTATCGATTGTCTTAATTCTAGCATTTGAATAATTGCTATTCGTTGTAATACCCACCTGCCACCCGGTAAGTGAAACAACAGGATATCCTAACTTTTCAATCGCCATTGCTAAAAGAGACATTGAGATTTGTTCGCCGGTAGATAACAGTACATCCATTTCTCTTTTAGATGGACTTTCATTAATTTCTTTTGCCTTTTCTATCAGTTCGTCAGTTGTGTCACCCTGGGCTGAAACTACTACTACTACAGAATTGCCCTGTTTATAGGTATCAATAATTCTATTGGCCACATTGAACACTCTTTCGGCATTGGCAACAGAGCTTCCACCAAATTTTTGAACAATTAAACTCAAGCCCAAAACCCCCAATTCTTCATTATTTTAAGTTGATTATTCTAACTTCCATTATACACATTTCATTGTATTCTTTGTTTGTTAATATTATATCTTAAATCTGTTAGGTTTTGCAATAAAGTTCAAAATACAAATGCAGAGAAAACTATTATTTATACTGGATTTGTATGCCTTCATTATCTGGAGAAATTACTTGCAATGACCAGTTTGGCATATGCTTCTTTAAATATCCGGCCATTTTCTCACTATGTTCTTGATATCGCTCATTTAGTATTGCAATCAGAGTAGGTCCGGCACCACTCAAATATACCCCTGCTGTTCCACATTCCTTACATAATTGAAAAATCTCTTTCATCCCCGGAATAAGCTTTTTTCGATAAGGTTGGTGCAACTTATCTTGCAGTGCCACAGAAAGATTCTTATAATCACCAGTTATAAGAGATGCAGCCATTAACGCTGCTCTACCCGCATTGAATACTGCATCCTTATGCGAAATAAACTTAGGCAGAATCTCTCTTGCCTTTTTTGTCGCGAGTGGGAAGTTGGGTATAAAAACCGCAAATTTCAATTCGTCTGGTAATTTATTTCTTACATAACAGATATCATTTTTGTCCAAAACTGCAACCACCATACCACCTAAAATTGCAGGAGTTGAATTATCCGGGTGCCCTTCTATTTGTGCAGCCATTAATATTAACTCTTCTTTTGTAAGTTGATTACCTGTTAAGGCATTAGCCGCAAATAGTCCACCCACTACACATGCTGAGCTGCTACCCAATCCGCGTGTAATCGGTATATTATTAGTGAGATTAATTCTTAAGCCTTTCGGATAACATTTGACTTTATCAAATACCTTCAACATGGATTGGTAAACAAGATTTTTCTTATTTTTTGGTAAAAAACTACTTGTGTGGTCCAGGATATTGATTTCTAAACCTGTAGAAATTTCCTCCACCTCAATTATATTGTAGAGTTGTAACGCAAGCCCCATGCAATCAAATCCTGGACCCATATTTGCACTGGTAGCCGGAACTTTTAAAGATATCATCTGGGAATCCTCCGGCATCTATTCATTTTTAACTCGAATTACGCTATATACGGTATTTACAAAAGAATGATTATTAATATCGTTCAATGCTGTTTGCAATTCTTTTTCTTTTTTCTCCGGCGTGACAAAAGCAACCTCATCTTGCGTCTTAGGATTTTGTATACTAATAAAGTTACAGTCTCCTAAAACTTTGGTGATTAATTCCATAACGGCAGGTTTGTTATCGGTTTTTACCCTAACGAAGTAACTACTTGTTGTTTCTCCAATATCTATCAACACTTCTTCTTCACATGTCGACCATATCATTCTACTATTTCTGTCAATATTCTTCACAATATCAATAATATCCGCTACTACGGCGCTAGCAGTAGGTAATTTCCCTGCTCCTCTACCATAGAACATTACATCGCCAATTGCATTACCTTTCACAAGGATAGCGTTAAATACATCTTCTACACCTGCAAGAGGGTGTTCTTTTGAAATAATCATTGGACTAACACGAGCAATGATTTTATCCCCAATCTTTTTACTAAAACCCAGAAGTTTTATTACACTACTCATTGCCTCTGCATATTCAACATCTTCAAGGCTAATTTTTGTTATGCCCTCCGTATGAATCTTGTTTGAATCTATATGACATCCAAAAGTCAGCGACGAGAGAATTGCTATTTTTCTACATGCATCATGTCCTTCCACATCCGCAGCAGGATTACGTTCAGCGTAACCTTTTTCTTGTGCATCCTGTAATGCATTCTGAAATGTTTTTCCTTTTTTAATCATTTGTGTAAGAATGTAGTTTGTTGTTCCGTTTAAAATGCCTTCTATTTCAGTAATTTCATTTGCAGCAAGACATTGATTCAAAGGTCTTATAATAGGTATGCCGCCACCTACACTGGCCTCAAACAAATAATTTATATTTTTTTCTTTGGCAATACCAAGAAGTTCTGCTCCATGAGTCGCCACCAATTCTTTATTGGAAGTAACGACATGCTTTCCGGCTAATAACGCTCTTTTGGTAAAGGTATATGCTGGGTCAAGCCCTCCCATTACTTCTACTACAATACTGACTTCATCATCATTTAAGATATCATCTATATTTTTAGTTAATAGATGTCTCTCGGGGCTATCAGGAAAATCTCTAATATCTAGAATATATTTTATATCTATTTTTTTACCTGCTTTTCGGCTTATACTTTCCGAATTCGTACGTATTACTTCAACAACTCCGGAACCTACTGTTCCAAAACCTAATACTGCAATTTTTACCATTTCAAAAACCCTCCACAAATATTAATTAACAATTATTAAATGTTCACGGTTAACAGTTTACAGTGAATAAAAAAGTCTTTTTATAAAAGATTCTCAAGGTTGACTTTTTTGAAACGCATTTAACGGAAAGTGTAAAACTAAAGAAAAAATATACTTTCCTATGCGTTATAAAAAAGATAAAAATCTGTGAGCTGTGAACAAATTTTTTCACTAATTATTCACTGAATTTCTTTACTCGCTTGCCAATATATCAATCTTTTTTACTCCCTCTATCTCTCTCATTTGCGCAACAAGTTCTTCAATGTCGCACGCCATATTTCCGGTTCGAATCGAGACTGTAATATTGGCAGCCCCATTAATAGGTATATTTTGATTAATCGTTAAAATGTTTGCTTTCGCTTTGGCAATAATATTTAATAAGTTTGACAAAATGCCCGCTACATCTTCAAGGATAAAAAATAAGGTAATGATTTTTCCTTGAGACATCTGATAAAAAGGAAATACAAAATCTTTATACTTATAGTAGGCGCTACGGCTTATTCCTACCTTATGCACCGCATCATTTATTTTTTTTACCTTTCCGGTTTCCAAAAGTTTTTTGACTTCAATAACTTTTTCAAAGACTTCTGGAAGTACTGAAGCATCAACTAATAAAAACTTTGGCTGTTTATTCATCATATATTTTTGTCCTTCCATCGCACACAAATGTTTTTTGTATGTAGAGATATTAACATAATCATTATCCCGGTTCAATGTTGAATATATGATATATATGGAGATTATCCCATTAATACTTATGATTTCTCATTTTTTTATATAAATACACTACAAATCATAAATTGACAATATTTTAAATGCTTCTTAATCCTTATCTATATTTGTATTGATCTACTTTAATTTCATATTGCAAAGTTTTTTCCCTATTTTATGTAATAAATTGTAACTTTCATGGAAATAATATGACAATTGATAAATTAATGATGAGGTGATTTATAATGGATTCAACTAAATACAGTCTTGCAGATTTTTATGATATAGAAGGCTTGGATATGATAGAACGGGCCAAACATTTTTATGAATATCATCAAGATATCCATAAAAGACATCATAATCAATATCGTCGGATATCCCTCAGTGGTTCAGCGCCGGTTATAAAAGTATTAGACCCTTACACAGAAATTGAAAGAGAAATGATTTATATGGCATCTAATGATTATCTTAATCTTACGCGCCATCCCAGGATAATAGAAGCCGGCAGACAGGCACTTGAAAAATATGGCGCCGGTGCCGGCAGTGTGCCTTTATTAGGTGGAACCCTTGACATACATGTACAATTGGAGAAAAGAGTGGCAGCCTTTAAAGGCTGTGAATCAGCAATTATATATACGAATGGTTTTGGGTCTAACTGCGGCTCTATTGCAGCATTACTTCGTGAAAATGATGTAGCCATATTAGATTTACTGGTACATGCAAGCATTATTGATGGCTGCAGAGGAACGCATGTCGAATATTTTAGACATAATAACATGAATTCATTGGAAAAAACACTGCAAAAATGTAAAGACAAATATCGGACGAAGTTGGTAATCGTTGATGGTGTCTATTCCATGGATGGAGACATCTCCAAACTGGATGAAATTGTTAACATCGCCCATAGTTATGGTGCATATGTCATGGTAGATGAAGCACATGCTACTGGTGTAATCGGCAAAAACGGCCGTGGTACACCGGAACATTTTAATATTGAAGGCAAAGTAGATATCGTTGCCGGCACTTTTAGTAAAGCCCTGGGTGTAGTGGGTGGATTTGTGGCTGCCAAAAAAGAAATTATTGAATATCTACATTATTATTCTCGTTCTTATATGTTTTCAACAGCTCAAACGCCCCAAACTGCCGCTTCATTAATTGAGGCAATGAATGTCATTGAAGATGAACCTATATTGCGAGAAAAATTATGGGATAATATTTATTATTTCAAGAAAAATCTTATTGATTTAGGATTTAATATCGGAAATAGTGAAACCGCTATCTTTCCCGTTATCATCGGCAATGACGTAAAGGTCCGTGAAATATGCAGAGAGATGCATGAAGCAGGAATATACGTAAATCCTGTACAATATCCTGCTGTGTCACGCAAATTATCAAGAATACGTATGAGTCTCATGTACAATCACACAAGGCAGCATTTAGATAGGGTTTTGAATGTTTTAGAATACCTGGGAAAGAAATATGAAATCATCAATCAGTCCGGGAATGAAGAAGTAGAAATTGCATAGCACGGCAAAACTGCAATTAAGAATTAAAAATTCTTCTTCCCCTCCTCCTTAACTTCTGCTATAATCAAAGTAAATGTTTTTGTACTGAGGACTTATGACCTCTGTTGAAATACAAATGATTATAATGGGGGAGAATGTATAATGAAATACGTAATAATATTAGGTGATGGTATGGCAGATAATCGCATGGAACAATTAGGTGGCAAAACCCCTCTTGAATATGCAAATATTCCAACGATTGACTATCTTGCCAAGCATGGAGAAATAGGTTTGGTTAAAACTGTCCCCGATGGTGTAGCGCCCGGAAGCGATGTAGCTAATCTTTCAGTAATGGGGTATAATCCATTTGAATATTATACAGGACGTTCACCACTTGAGGCAGTGAGTATGGGAGTAGAATTGTCTGATACTGATATTACCTTTAGGTGTAATTTAGTAACGCTGGCGGATAATCATGCCGATGGAAAGCCAAAAATCTATTCAGAAAAAATAATAGTGGACCACAGTGCAGACGAAATATCTACTGTTGAGGCTAAAGAACTTATTGAATTCGTTGCGCAACACTTAGAAACCGAATCTATCAAATTCTATCCAGGTGTCAGTTATCGACACTTAATGGTGTGGAAAAACGGTCCCTATGATTTTGAATTGACTCCACCTCATGATATTTTGGAAAAAAAAATAGCCGATTACCTTCCTAAAGGACTGCATAAAGAAGTTATTTTGGCCATGATGGAGAAAAGTTATGAGCTGCTCAAAGATCATCCTATTAATCAAAAACGCATACAAAAAGGTTTAAAGCCTGCTAACTCTATTTGGATTTGGGGTGAAGGTAAGAAACCGGCCCTATCCAGTTTTTATGATAAATATCATTTAAAGGGTGCTGTGATTTCCGCTGTTGACCTTATTAAAGGAATTGGAATATGTGCCGGATTAAAATCTATTGATGTAGAAGGCGCTACCGGAAATATTCATACAAATTTTCTAGGAAAAGCTTACGCAGCTGTTGAAGTGTTAAAAAAAGGGCATGATTTTGTATATGTGCATATTGAAGCCCCCGATGAATGTGGACACCGATGTGAAATTGATAATAAAGTGAAAGCCATTGAATTCATTGACCAACAGGTTGTAAAAATAATAAAAGAAGAACTGGATAAATCGGACGATGATTATAGTATCATGATATTACCTGATCATCCTACCCCTTTAAACCTTCGAACCCATACATCCGATCCGGTACCGTTTTTAATTTATAAAAGCAATGTAAAAAAAGAATCACCGGCAAATACTTATAATGAATTTTCGGCAGGACAAACAGGTATTTATTTCACCGAAGGACATAAACTAATGGATTATTTTTTAAATGCATCGAAGAAGTCTAAATAATAAATAATATAGATATATTGCACCTATATCATGTATATTATATAATTTAATAAAAAGCCAAATTGCCAATGAAAGAACTTGCTCACGGTTCACAGCTCACAGATCTTTATCTTTTTATTTACTGTGAACCGTGAACATTTTATAATTCAATATTTAAAGGAAATTTGGCATTTTATTAAGTAAGATTTTATTTATCAGGAGATAATAATATGAGCATACTGCCTAAAAAACATATGAATTTCCTCTTGACTGTTGCTGCTCTTGTATTAGGAATAGCATTAGGATACTTTGTGTTAACTACTGTATTGAAATGGTTTCTTCCATTTATTCTTGCCTACGTAATCGCACACATTTCGGAGCCGGTAGTTGCATTTATGGAAAAAAAATTAAAAATTCCTCGTCCAATAGCAAGTGCAATCGCTATTCTCTCTGTTTTATTATTAATAAGTGCTATTATTACTTTTATTGTTTATAGAATGATTTATGAAATTAAAAGATTAGCCGAGCGGCTTCCTGAATTTTTTGATATGATCACGCTGCAAGTTAATGAGTTATTGGATAAAGGTATTAAAATATATCTATATCTACCTGATGAAATATCTCAGTTTGTAGACAGTGTGTTAGAAAACATCTCTCAAAATATAATGGACTTATTGAAGCCTGCCACTGGTGCTGCTACCGGTGCTACAGCTAAGTTTGCTTATAACTTTGCTACATCACTGCCTTCTATTTTAATTTTTATTATTGCGCTCTTTATTGCCGCCTATTTTATGAGCAGTGATAAAGAAAGAATCACTAAGTTTTTGTTAAAACAATTATCTCCTGAGTGGGCTGCAAGGATTGTAAATATCAGAAATGATTTATTATTTGCCTTGTTGGGATATATAAAAGCACAATTAATTCTTATGAGTATTACTTTTGTTGAAGTTTCTATCGGACTACTGGTTATTGGTGTGGATTACGCAATACTACTTGCATTATTAATTAGCTTTATTGATGCCTTACCCATCCTTGGAACCGGCACTGTTCTGATCCCATGGGGTATTATTTCATTAGCTATGGGCAATTATCCGATGGCTTTTTCCCTCATCATACTATATGGCATCGTTTTATTGGTAAGACAACTGTTGGAACCGAAAATAGTAGGAGTACAGATTGGGTTATATCCTCTTGTCACTCTGATGTCTATGTATGTAGGCTTTCAAACCTTTGGAATTGTAGGAATGATTTTAGGCCCTATTACTGTATTAATCGTTAGAAACTTACAAAGGGCAGGTCTGTTTACGCTGTGGAAAGAGTAAAAGTATAAGAATTTCTAACGGTTTTTCACTATGTTCTTGTCATAATATTTTTGAACTCCGAACTCCAAGCTCCGAGCTCCAAGCTATTACTTGTTTCTTGCTATTACCACTCTGTTAATTCCCGCTAAATCTTTGACCACCTCAATGTTTGCATAGTGACCATTACTTTCAATCAACTCCGCTACATCGTCGCTTTGGTCATGTCCTACCTCGAAGGCAAGCATGCCATGTGATTTTAAATATGGATGGGCTTCATCAACAATCTTTCGATAAAAAATCAGTCCGTCTGCTCCCCCATCTAAAGCGAGCTGCGGTTCATAATCTTTTACTTCTTTTTGTAACTGTCCTATTACTTCAGTTGAAATATAGGGTGGATTGGACACAATAACATCCAAGGAATTTTCAGCTATAACCTCTGGAAAACTTTTTAAGATGTCGTGCTGTACAAACGATATATAGCGATTCACTCCGTTCAATTCAGCATTATATTGCGCTATTTTCAATGCCTTTGCAGATACATCTACAGCCCACACCGTACTGTTTGATATATAATAAGCTAAACTTACAGCAATACAGCCGGAACCTGTACCAATATCCATGATACTGACTTGATTATGCTTTTTTGCTTTTCTGTATTCTTTTATTATGCACTCCACTAAAATTTCAGTATCTCCTCTAGGTATTAAAACATCGGTTGTCACTTTAAACGGTAGTGACATAAATTCCTGCCGACCTACAATATATTGCAGCGGCATTCCTGTTGCTCTCAATTTTATCAACTGACGATATTGGTTAATGATCTCTTCGTTTAATGTTTCATCCCCATGCACTGTGAGATATAGTCTATCTACATTTAAAATATGGCTTAAAATCAATTGAGCGTCAAGAATTGTATTATTCTCGACGCCATTACTTTTTAGATATTGAATTGATTCTTTTAACAAAGCTTTTATAGTTGTTTCCATTACCATTTATCTTCCTCTCTACTTTGAGGCAAAACATTTTTTAATGCTTGAATGGCTACTTCTATTTGGCTGTCATCCGGCTCTCTGGTTGTGAATTTCTGCAGCAGCATACCCGGTTTGCTTATTGCACAAGTAATAGGATGTTCACTTCGTCCGGCAAACTTAATGATTTCATAGGATATACCTGCTACCAATGGTAAAAGCAGTAATCTCAACACTAAACGTATCCAAATATTTTCCCAGGAAATAAACGAAAATATAATAATACTTACTATCATTACAATTAGTAAAAAACTTGTGCCACATCTGGGATGCAAAGTAGTATATTTTCTTACATTTTCTACAGTAAGTTCTTCACCATGTTCATAACAGTGAATGGTCTTATGCTCTGCACCGTGATATTCGAATACTCTCTGTATATCCTTAAGCCGGGAAATCATTATAATATATGTCAAAAATATTATTATTCTCAATACCCCTTCAGCAAAATTTGCAATAATATGATTCTCTACTAGCTTTTTGACAAAGCCTACTACAACGGTAGGAAGAAGTATAAATAAACCAATCCCAAATATTAGTGCTATCGCTACTGAAAAATATATTAACGCATCTTGAAGTTTATTTCCAAATATTTTCTCTAAAAATTTATCAAATTTAGACGGTGCTTGTTCTTCATCTTCAATATCATAAAATTCTGCTGAAAACATTAACGACTTTATACCAATGGCCATAGATTCAAAGAAAGCAATCACACCACGTAAAATAGGTGCTTTTAAAAATTTACATTTCATACTGAGAGATTGTATTGGCTTCTTATCCACTGTAATTTCGCCTTCCGGCGTTCTAACGGCTGTTGCTATCTCTTTAGGGCCTCGCATCATTACCCCTTCAATTACCGCCTGGCCACCTATAGAATTTGGTACGATTTTTTTATCGTTTTCCATATATAAATACCTCTTTTCTAATGTTCGTATTTTTATAATAACAGATATTATATATTACTTCAATATCTGTTATTTTTATGTTTATATTAGTTTTGGAAGTCTACTTATAAATTTTGCGTATTGGTTACCATAGTTTATAATCTTAAATGAATGAAATGTTATTTCGGTTTTAGCCATAATACGTAAATATCCAAATCTATTAATTCATTAGTTTAAATAACTTTTGGCTTTAGTGAAACACAAGCCCAGTCAAAGTCTGGTTAAAGTTCAGTTAGAACACTCGGGAGACCAAAAAAGACTATACTTGGTCTGAACAAAATTACATTAAAATTGTACCATTTAGGACAAATTTTTGATAGAATAGAGTTTGAAAGTAGAGGGATTATAAATGGCAATTAACAAGTTAGTTACACCTGTAGTGAAATGGGTGGGAGGAAAGCGGCAAATTATAGATCAAATAACAAAATACATTCCAAAAAGCTTTTCAACCTACTACGAACCCTTTTTGGGCGGCGGTGCTGTTTTATTTGAACTGCAGCCAAAGAAGGCTGTTATAAATGATATAAACGCCGAGTTAATGAATCTTTACGAAGTAATAAAAAACAACGTTGATGAATTAATCGAAGACCTAAAACAGCACAGGAATGAAGAAGCCTATTTTTATAAAATAAGGGAACTGGACCGAGATAAAGAACAATATAACCGGCTTACTCCGGTCCAAAGGGCCTCAAGGATAATTTACCTAAATAAGACATGCTATAATGGCCTGTTTAGGGTAAATAAGGCTGGGCAATTCAATACGCCATTTGGAAACTATAAGAACCCTAACATTGTAAATGAAATCACCTTAAGGGCCGTTAGTAACTATTTCAACAAAGCCCAAATTACTTTTATGCATACGGATTTCGAGGAAGTTTTAAAAAAAGCAAGAAAAGGAGCCTTTGTCTATCTTGATCCACCGTATGACCCGGTTTCTGACACTGCCAGCTTCACAGGATACGACAAGGGCGGCTTTGACCGTAATGAACAAGTACGACTCAAAAAGATGTGTGATAAGCTAAATGAAAAGGGCATAAAGTTCCTGCTTTCAAATTCGGCTACGGATTTTATAAAGGATCTTTATAAAGACTACAAAATCGAAGTAATACAGGCCAAAAGAGTCATTAACTCCAAGCCTGACAAGAGGGGCGAAATTGACGAAGTGTTGGTGATGAATTTTGAGTAACAGTAGCGAGATAACGAAAAACGATAGGGCATGGGTTCAGTTATTTAGCAAGTACAAAATATTGGACCATATAGAACGCAACGGATATTTTGAAATTACAGCAACGCAAATCAACGAGTTCAGAGAAGCAAGGTTAATGACAAAGTTCGACCACCGCATAAATCTTCCGAAGCTATTCTCTGACAACAACTTGGCTATTCTACCCATTACAAGAGGTAGTTATATTATTTCAAAGTTTGAAGCTTATAAGGATTTTGAACAGCTGGACGATAAAATCACAAGGGCTTCCTTCCCAGAGTATATCGAAAGTATCGATTACAAAAACATAACCAGCGAGGCCATAGCCATAAATTGTGCCTACGTTTCCAACATTCTTGCAGATTTCCTAGAGGACGAAGAACTTATGCCAACGGTAAGCGGTAGGATGAGTTCCGATACCTTCTCCTTCTACATACGTAATATAACAACCAATTCCAACGTGCCGGTTAAAGTGGTAAATTCACAAATGGAAATAGATGGAGGATATGAAGGCATAAGGCAGTTGGCCCTCATAGAAGCGAAAAACTTCATATCAGACGATTTCTTAATAAGACAGCTTTACTACCCTTACAGGCTTTGGAATAGCAAGGTTTCAAAGAAAATTACGCCGGTGTTTTTGGTTTATTCGAATGGTATTTTTAACCTCTATGAGTACGAATTCCAAGACCCAGAGAATTACAACTCTTTAGTGCTGGTAAAGCAGAAAAATTACAGCATAGAGGCTGTTGAAATCTGCTTGGATGATATAGTTGCAGTTTTGGACCAGGTTCGCTATATTGAAGAACCAGAAGTAGCATTTCCGCAAGCCGACAGCTTCAAACGGATAATAAACCTTTGTGAATTGCTTTCACAGGGCAACATGACTCGGGACGATATAACCTTAAATTATGCTTTTGATCCGAGGCAGACCAATTACTATACTGACGCAGGCCGCTATCTTGGTTTAATATCCAAGCATAAGGAAAATGGTCAAATCGTATTTTCATTGACCGAGGAAGGCCAGAGAATTGTTCGTTCCAAGTATAAGACAAGGCAACTCAAATTCGTTGAGACCGTTTTAAAGCATAAAGTTTTTAGCGAAACATTAAGGCTTTATTTACAGCGCAGTGAGATGCCCACAAAGGGCGAAATAGTGAACATTATGAAGAAATGCGACCTTTACCAAGTCGAAGCGGAAAGCACGTTTTATAGAAGAGCCTCTACCATAGCAAGCTGGATAAATTGGATTTTGGACTTGCAGCGTTGACTATTAGCATAAAAGATGCATTAAAAAAAATCAGGGTCTCCCTTTTTCAGCCGTCAAAAGTACAACTTTTCACAATGAAAAGTTGTACTTTTATTTTGAATTTATACGCCGCTTGTGTCATTAGTAATGTTTATCACTCCGGCTTTCTAAATATAAATAAGTATTCATGTGCAATCAATAGAAAATTGTAATCTATGCTTTTCTTATACCAAAACTCTGTAGCCTTGCAATTATGCTGTTCTTTAATAGCAATTTCCTTTAATACAAAGCCAGCACTCAAAAATACTTCCATCACTTTAAATCCTAAAGGAAACATATGTTTTTTTCTTCTAGTATCCCCCATTAGAATTGCACAATATTTGTTTGGTTTTAACACTCTATAGCTTTCAGTGGAAACTTTAACCATACCCTCCAAAAATTCATCTATATCACAAAGGGATAAATCCCCAGCAATGTTTTTACTATATTTTATAATGTTAGCATATGGTGGATGGGTACATATTAAATCTATACTATTATCTTTAATAAAGTTAAGATCCCTTGCATCTCCTTGTACAATTTTAGGTTCAAAATAATCTTCTTTCTTGAAATTAAGACTGCTTTCAGCTATTTTTAATGCCTTACGATTAATATCAATCCCTATTCCTCTTCTGTTTAATAATTTAGCTTCTATTAAAGTGGTTCCACTTCCGAGAAATTGGTCTAAAACATAATCACCTTCTGTAGAATATCTTAATATAATGTTTCTTGGTATATATGGAGACCAATTCCCTCTATACTTAGGATTATGTGTTGCCCAATACCCTCTATTCGGAAAACTCCAAATAGTAGTTGCTTCCATTTTAAAAATGTTTGGTTCCCAAGTCGTTATTTTGATAGAGTTTTTTGCTGTATATGAACTACCTTCTTCTTTAACTGTAGGAATTGCTTCCAGGCCAGTTTCTCCATTATTTTCTTCAATTATGTAACCAGTATCATCTAAATTTAATAATCTATCCATGAATATATTATATTGTTTAATATGTTTATCTTTAAAATGAATCAAGTAATCATTCTTCCTTTCAAAGTTTTGATTACAAATTAAACATTTAATTTTATCATTCATTAAATTATTCCTCCAGTTGCTATTAGTAATAGGGGGCATTTAATTTGTTTGAAAAATATTTTTCTAATGACGGAACTACAAGGCTAAGATCCTATAAACTTGCATCTAAGGTCAGGGAACACTCCTCTCCTTCGTCGAGGAATGTCCCCAATAAAGACATCAAATTCGCTGTTGCTCAAACAAGTGATGCGACTTTTCATCCGCTGCGTTAACAGGCTCTAAGCCTTTCCGCAACGTTATTTCCATAATATTCTTCAAATAAAAAATATACGCCCTTAGTAATACTTTTTTACTTTCCTTCTTTAATTTTATCGACTAAAATTGTGGTCCATATTATATAATTATATATGGTCAAAAGGAAATTTCTAACGCATTATGTAAAAAATTAAAAAACGAAAATAGATAGTCCAAAATTATATGTTAATATTTTATTATTAGGCTGGCATGTATAATTCAGACTCGTAGTAAAAATAATAAGTAGTGATTAACATAAAATGTTTATATTGTTTGGCAAAAAATGAAGACCGGTGTTATCGGTCTTTATTTTTATCCTCATTGAGTTTGTGCAAAAACTTTTTAATATCCTCTGGGCTATTAATCTCAAACGTCTTTACTCGACCCGCCTTTAAATCCTTGTCAACTTCCCTTTCGCCCTCTTGCCATTCATCTGTCCAAAACAATGCCTGGTCTGGGGCTATTAGTCCCTTTTTTTTGGTTAAAGAAGAGGTATTTTGCCTCTTCCTTTTACTTTTACTAATAAAAATTATACTCTAAGGTAATTTGAGCTTCCCCATTTTTTAATATAACTGTAGCTGTCCTCATTGACACCAAAGATTTAGGATATATTTAACTGTTGTGATGGTGGAGATGTTTTAGAAGCTAGGAAGGCAGCAATGCCTTCTCTGGTTTTCTGATTGTGGCAATCTCATTTTTTAACTTAAATCAAAAGAGGTGCCTTTAATGAATACTACTACATACTTTGTATATATACTTACAAAAAAAATAAGATTAGAGAAATATTTCTCTAATCTTATTCATTATTTATTATCGTCAGTTAAACCAAATTTTCTTCTAAATTTCTCAACACGTCCTCCGGTGTCAACAAGTTTCTGCTTTCCGGTAAAGAAAGGATGACACTTTGAACATATTTCTACGTGAATATCCTTTTTAGTAGAAGCAGTAGGAATTATTTCTCCACACGCACATTTGATTACAGTTTCTTCGTATTTTGGATGAATTCCTTCTTTCATTTTTTCACCTCTTTCTCCAGCGTTCAATGACACTTATATGTTAATATATAAAGTTCTTTTGACAACAAATGATATTCTACCATAAAATTAATGTTTTTGCAACTTATAATTTTCCAAATAGTTAAATTACGCACAAAATACTACTCACTACGGTTAACTACGCAAACTGATTTTCTATCTATCAAAAGCGTTGATAATATTATTTACAAATTCTTCATTCGTTTTGGTTGTCATCAAACGATTGATCAGCGTTTCAGTAACCTCGGCTGTTCCTTGATTACTCAGAGCTTTTCTAATTGTCCAAATTGTCTCCATTTCTTTTTGTGAAAGTAAAAGTTCTTCTTTTCGAGTTCCTGATTTATTAATATCTATCGCTGGGAAAATTCTTTTTTCAGATAGACGTCTATCCAGGTGTAATTCCATATTACCAGTACCTTTAAACTCTTCAAATATTACATCGTCCATTCGGCTACCTGTTTCAATGAGCGCTGTCGCTAATATTGTAAGGCTTCCCCCGTTTTCAATATTTCTCGCTGCACCGAAAAATCTCTTGGGTTTGTGTAATGCTCCTGGGTCTAAACCACCCGAAAGGGTTCTTCCTGTTGGAGGAATTGTCAAGTTATATGCTCTAGCAAGTCGAGTAATACTATCAAGCAGTACGACAACATCCTTATTCTGTTCTACTAATCTCTGCGCCCGTTCTAACACCATCTCAGCAACTTTTATATGATGTTCCGGCACCTCATCAAAAGTTGAATATATTACTTCACCTCTGATAGACCGCTGCATATCAGTAACTTCTTCAGGACGTTCGTCTATTAATAAAACAATTAATTCAATATCAGGATAATTGATAGAAATACTATTGGCTATCTTTTTTAAAAGAACTGTTTTTCCCGCTTTTGGTGGAGCCACAATCATTCCTCTTTGACCTTTACCAAGAGGTGCAATTAAATCGATAAGTCTCATCGCTAATTCTCTTGGACCAGTTTCCAATGTAATACGTTCGTCAGGATATATGGGGGTTAAGTTTTCAAAAGGTGTTCGTCGCGCTGCGACTTCTGGAGGGTCTCCATTCACCGTTTGCACATAGAGAAGGGCTTGAAACTTTTCTCCCTCTTTTGGTATCCTACCTTTACCAATAATTTTATCTCCGGTTTTTAAATTAAATCTACGAATTTGTGAAGGGGATACATAAATATCTTTTGCACCTGATAAATAATTATCACTTCTTAAAAACCCGTACCCATCAGGGAGTACTTCCAACACCCCGCCCACCGGGTCGTCACTTTCTATCTTTTCAAAGGCTGCAGGATAGTCATTCGGTTTTTTCTGGTCTCTTTGACCAGATTCTGATTTTGTTTCAGACTCTACTTCCTGTTCTTCTATATTTTTTTGATTTATCAGGTCATCGGATGCAAGTTCCGTTTCTTCATTGGATTCCTTTGAATCAACGGCTTTTTCCGTTGGTGTCTTTATATTTTTTTTACTCTCTTGTTCACTTTTTAAATCTTCTGCTTTCTGTTTATCCTCAGCTCTATCCTCAACTAACTTGTCCTGTATCTCTAACTGTTCAGATGAATCTTCTGTTTTCTTTTTACGACCTCTTTTTTTAACCTTTTGCTCTTCTTCATTCTTTTGTAGCGATGTATCTGCAAGGGATGCCTCACCTTTAAATTCTTCATTTTGCTCTACATGTTGTAAAATCACTTCTATGAGTTCATTTTTTTTCAATCTGGAAATTCCCTTTAGACCCATCATTTTTCCTATATATCTTAGATCTTCTAACGTCTTTTTCTTAAGATCGATATCTTTATCCATACTTCACCGCCTTATCATACTTATGCTATTCTACACTATTATAGTTATAACCAAAAAAAGGGAAATCCATACCAAGGAGAGTATAAAATAAGTAAAACCTTCAGATTGAAGGTTCTAAATACATGGTCTTAAATACTCAGAAAGGATTATAGGTTATACACTTCATTGGGAATTATATCACTAACATAAAAAACTGTCAATACTCTAGCATTATCAGTTACTGTCAAGTAAACGTTGGCAAATTTTTTTTATTACAAAATCAACTGTAATAATGTTTGTGCAGACCCGATCGCATTTATTCCACGATCCTATTGACATGGGGGCCCCTACTCCCTCTGGACACCCCATTTTAGGCGGAAATAACCTGTATTTTCGGCGTTTTTCCGCCACCAAGATTATACCAGA
>JASGMB010000018.1 GCA_030156665.1 Clostridiales bacterium | reverse complement strand
CAACAATATAGTTATAAGACAAAATAAGCTCAAAGGCAATGGTTTCATGCCGTTTTGTGCCTTGAGCAAAGCGAAAGGAATGGTTATAAATATGAAAAAGAAACTATTTATGTTAATGGTTACTTTAGGTGCTTCAGTATTAACTTTCGTTGCATTTATGGTGTCAGCGTCAGCTTGTACTTTTGGCAGTTATCAACCTGAAGAACCAAAATGTTTACGCAATGAATAGTATAAAAGGTCGGAACACCGACCTTTTATACTATTTATGAAGTAATTATGTATGTAGGTGTAGATAAATGTATAAATTTGAAGATAATCGAAAAAAAAGAATTCATGAAATTGTATCTGTTGTTAAATTACTTTCAATAATTTTATGTAGTATTATACTTTTTAATGAATCTTATTTTATTAAAAACTTTAGCTTAGATAATACTGGTATTAATACTATTTCGCAGACTATATGTATTATTGTTTTGCTTATAGTTTATGAAGGGTGGATATTATCATCTATAAAGAGTAATTTTAGTGAAAATATTCAGTTTAAAGATGCTATTGAAATATCCATTTTTATTATAGTGTTTTCGACACTAATTATTTTATCTGGTGGTCATATCAGCCAATATAAATTTTTGTTTTTATTTCTAATTATTACATCAACTATTCAATTTGGAATAACATGTGGAATTATTATTGCTTCGATATCATCTGTGATTATTTTGGTTATAGACTTTATTGCTATATCTGATACTATTATAAATCAATATTTTGAAACAGATTTAATTCTAGTAGGTATTTTTATACTCACAGCATGGCTTTTAGGATACTATGTAAAAGTAGAAAAAGAATATAGAGAAAAATTAGCTAATTTAGTCAATGTGGACGAATTGACTGGAGTATATAATCATAGATTTTTCCAAGATTCTTTGACTCAGCAATTAGAAAGTGCACACAGACAAAATCAATCTGTATCACTGTTATTGTTGGATATAGATTACTTCAAGTATTATAATGACCTTTATGGACATTTAGCGGGAGATAAGATTTTAGCTCAAATGGGAGACATATTAAAAGCCAGTGTAAGAACCGGCGATGTCGTGGCCCGCTATGGAGGAGAAGAATTTGCAGTAATTTTACCAAATACTTCTGAACAGCAAGCAATTTTAGTAGCAGAGAAAATAAGAAGAGAAGTAGAGGAAGCGAGTTTTGAGGGGGAGCAAAATCAACCAAACGGAAAAATAACAGTCTCTATAGGAGTATCAGTTTACCCGCATAAAGCAAAATCTAAGACAGAGCTAATCAATAGTGCAGACGATGCTTTATATAGAGCTAAATTTTTTAATAAAAATAGGGTAGAAACCTATTTTTCTATTTTAGAAGAATTAAAAATGGATATAGAAGAAGAACACATTGATCTTATTAGTTCAATTAAAACCTTAATTAGTGTCATTAATGCAAAGGACCGTTATACTTACGGACATGTAGAGAGAGTAGTTATTTATTGTGGATTGGTCGGTGAGAAATTAGGTCTTAATGAAGAAGATAGAAAAATCTTAAAGTATGGAGCTTATTTGCATGACATAGGGAAAATTGAAATCCCTAAAGAGGTGTTAAACAAAAAAATGCCGCTGACTGATAGAGAATGGGAGCTATTAAGACAGCATCCCAGCAATGGAGCGGAAATAATAAAGCCAGTTGATTCGCTGACAAATGTCATTCCATTAATTTTGTATCACCATGAACGATATGATGGAAAAGGATACCCACAACAATTGAAGGGGAAAGAGATTCCTTATCTTGCAAGAATATTGAGCATAGCTGATAGTTTTGATGCAATGACTTCAAATAGGCCTTATAAAACGAGAAAAAGTTTCGATGAGGCAATTGCAGAGTTGGAAAAGTGCAGTTCAACTCAGTTTGATCCCGATATTGTGAGAGTTTTTATAGAAGCAGTAAAAGCTAGTGATACTCATTTTGATATCTCGGTATAACAAAATAGGAATTTTGAGTAAAGAAAGTTTTAAGCGTAATATTTATATTTAGCATACAAATTTGTTAGTTTGTATGTTTTTATTATGCTATGTAATACTCATTAGTATTACTGAATATTAAATAAATTATATTAGTTGTATAGAATCCTATAAGTAAGATATAATAGGATACAAAAACGATTAATGCTGATATAATTTGAAAATATACTATGAGAAGAATAATAAATAAAGAGGGAGGAGAGCATATGGAAGAAATTAAAATTGGTCTATTAGGATTTGGTAATGTCGGAACGGGAGTGTATAAGATACTTGAAGAAAATAGAAATGATATTCTTCACCGGGAAGGGCTAAAATTAAAAGTAGAGAAAATTTTAGTGCGAGATGTTCATAAAAGGAGAAAAATGATAATAGATTCTTCATTATTTACAGACAATATAAAGGATATTATAGATAATCCTGAAATTTCGATAGTTGCAGAATTTATGGGTGGTATAGATCCTGCAAAAGAATATATCTTGGCAGCTTTAGAAAAGAAAAAAACAGTTGTAACGGCAAATAAAGAAGTGATGGCTAGGTACTGGTCAGAACTTGAAAAAGCTGCACAAAAAAATGGAGTAGGACTGTATTATGAAGCAAGTGTGGCCGGAGGTATTCCGATTATAAAAGTAATGGGAGAATCCTTACAAGCAAATAAAGTGTATGAACTAATGGGTATCATCAATGGAACCACTAATTATATTTTAACTAAAATGTCTGAAGAAGGGCGGTCTTTTGAAGATGTTTTAAGTGAGGCTCAGCGATTAGGATATGCAGAACCTGACCCCACTGCAGATATAGAGGGTTTTGATGCTACATATAAGTTATCAATTTTATCGTCTATTGCATTTCATGCGAGAGTACCTATAGAATATATATATCGAGAAGGGATAACGAAAATTACTGCAGAAGATATTGCTTACGGGAAAGAGCTGGGCTATGTTATTCGTTTACTTGCTATTGCCAAGAAGCAAGGGTTTAGTATTGAAACTCGCGTTCATCCTACTTTTATTCCTATGAGTCATCCGTTGGCTGCTGTGCGGGATTCATATAATGCCATATTTATAAGAGGCGACGCAGTTGGAAGCATGATGTTATATGGTAGAGGGGCTGGAGATCTTCCTACCGGCAGTGCTGTTGTATCAGATATTATTACTGCCTGCCACCAAAGTGAAAAACACCGGTATACTACTTTTTATAATGAAGCGCAAGTATCAGAAGAGGTAAATTTTATTAAAAATTGGGAAACGGAATTTTTTATACGTTTAACAGTAAAAGATAAACCCGGTGTTCTTGCTAAAATAGCTGGAATTTTTGGGAAACACGAAGTAAGTATTGCTTCAATGATTCAAAAAAATCATAACGAAGATAGTGTTCCGCTTATCTTCGTTACACATCATGCCAAAGAACTTTCAATGAAAAAAGCAATAGATGATATTAAATGTCAGCAAGATGTTATACGAGTAGAAAATGTTATACGTGTGGAAAATTAATACTTTTAGATTTGTAAAAAATTCTAATTTGTTTCATTCCACCTCCGGTGGAGCCTGCACTACCACCTATAAACATGAGTAGGAACAATATTATTTTACTTAACATTGGCCATTTGTCAAAATCAGCGGTAGCATAACCCGTAGTAGTTACAATAGATGCTACCTGAAATGACGAAAATCTAATTGCTTCACCCACAGTTTTGTAAATACTTCCATAAATATTAAGTGTTACTAAAATCATGGATGTGATTACAATACCTATATAAAATCTAAATTCAGTATCTTTAAAAATACCTTTAATATTACCTTTCAATGCTTGATAATATAAAGAAAAGTTAGCGCCGCACATTAACATGAAAAATATAATAATAGTATCAATAAGTGGACTGTTAAAAGCTCCAATGCTAGCATTCCGACTTGAAAAACCACCTGTTCCTACTGTACCGAAAGTATGAACCATCGCGTCATACCAAGACATTCCGGCAATCTTTAATGCGAGTATTTCAGCAATGGTAACAAGGAGATAAATACTATATAATATTTTTGCAGTTTGTCCTACTTTAGGAACTAGTTTGCCAGGATTTGGCCCGGGGCTTTCAGCAGTCATG
The DNA here is from genome assembly GCA_030156665.1 of Clostridiales bacterium. Taxonomy (GTDB): domain Bacteria; phylum Bacillota; class Clostridia; order SK-Y3; family SK-Y3; genus JASGMB01. Next base: position 21,377 of record JASGMB010000018.1, on the reverse strand, counting down.
ATTTGAAAGGCTCCTGCTCCGGCAGATGGTAGTATGGCTAAAGCTAATACAAGAACACCCATTCCACCCATCCAGTGTGTAAAATCACGCCAAAACAATATACCGTCAGGAAGCCCTTCGATTTGTGTTAGTATACTTGCTCCGGTAGTTGTAAAACCAGAAGCTGACTCAAAAACACTATCAATTAACGATGGTATTGCACCGCTAAAATAAAATGGCAGTGCACCAAAAAAAGAAACTAAAAGCCATCCAAGAGCAACAATTGCGAAGCCATCACGGGGATAAATATTTTTATTTTTAGGTTTGATTGCTATTGTTATCAGTGCACCTACAATAAGTAGGATAATAATGGTATAAATAAATGCGGTTATATCATTACCATTATAAATTATTGCAACTGCAAGAGATGGAAGCATCGCTAGGGCTTCACAGACTAATAATATTCCCAAGTTTTTTAATACCATTGCGAAGTTCATTCTGTATTCCTCCTGTTAGACTAGCAAGTAATTCATCTAAGTTAGTTATATTAGTATTTTTGGTAATAACTATCACTCGGTCACCCTTTTGGATTTCATCGGTACCACAGGGAATAACTATTTCATTTTTTCTTACAATTGTGGCGATGATTACATCTTTAGGGAATTTCAATTTTTTAAGTGGAATATTTAAAAATTTGTCCGATTCCTTTGCGATAAATTCAAATATTTCAGCCTGGCCTTCAAAGATCCTATATAAAGACTCTATATTATGACCTTTCACATATTTTAATATTTGGTTTGCAACAATTAGTCTAGGACTGATGACACTATCAATACCTAACTCTTTAACGATATTTATATTGTAATTCGTTCTACTAATTTTGGTAATGACTTTTTTGACACCAATGCGTTTTGCCAATAGAGATGATAATAAGTTTTCTTCATCCATACCGGTAATTGCATAATTGCAATAAAACCATCCATATTGTTTATTTGCTCTGCGGTTAATACTTCTTCATCGGTACCATCTGCATTAATGATGAGTGCATTCGGTAACTGTTCTGCAAGTTCTTCACATCTTTCTTTATCTATTTCAATGATTTTAATATTCATACCCATGTCTGTAAGAAGCTTTGTGAGGTATACTGTTATTCTACCTCCACCAAGGATCATTATATTTTTAAACTTTTGTGGATGTTTCCCTGATATTTTGCAGAAATTATATACACTTGACGGATTCCCGATAACATACATTTCATCATTTTCTTTAATTTCAAAATCCCCATTAGGTACTATCACTTCACCATCTCTAACTACTACCCCTATAATTACAGGAAACTGAGAACTGCGCTGCATATGTGCAAGTTTTTTTCCAACTATAGGCATTTCCGCAGTTACTTTAAGATTAATCATTCTTACTCTACCGTTAGCGAAGTTTTCCATGTTTTTAGCCGGCGAAAAATAAAATAATCTTGCGATTTCTTCAGCTGCTGCTTGTTCCGGATTGATAACAATATCAAGTCCAAGCTCATCTTTAAATAATGAAAGCTCCTGTACATATTCAGGGTTTCTAATTCTTGCAATGGTATGTGCTGCACCGAGTTTTTTAGCAGTTAAGCAGCACACCATATTTATTTCGTCACTGCTTGTTACTGCAATAAATAAGTTAGCCTTTTCTATTCCTGCCTCTTTAAGTGTATTTGCGCTAACACCATTACCTTTGATGCACATGACGTCCAGATTATCCTCGGCTTTCTTTAAGGCTTGAGGATTTTTGTCAATAATTACGACATCATTATTTTCCTTGGAAAGACTCTCGGCAAGGTTGTATCCTACTTTTCCTGCACCAATAACAATAATTTTCATAAACATCCCCCTAAAAACTTTCATTTATCGTAAAAATAAATTACTATCATTCGGATTGGCTAAGCTTTTATTTTATCCATTATAATTGTAATACTTGAATACAGTATTTTGATGACAGGGAAATCTGTATTCTATATTAGCATTATTGAAAATGAGGCAGTTATTAAGTTTTCATGAATTAATAAATATACTATTACCTAAATAATCATTTACTTACAAGTTATATATTGGTCAGTAATAATTTACTTATTTGAAATTAGATTGTCCAATGTATAAATAAGTAAATTATTATAGCATGTTTAATTGTGAATTCCATACTAGTTGTACTATACATAGAGTTAATACAACTGATTTATAACTAAATATTTTTTGATTATACCACTTATTTTTTGTTAAATAAAAATCAGTCCTTTTTAAAAAATAGCGTTTATCGCTGTTTTGTTATTGTTATTAAAGCTATACTAAATTTATCTTAATATATCTATTGATTATTCGATATATAACTTAATATATATTATTCAGTGAAATTTTGGCTGTTACAGTCATTGGTGTATTTTACAATAATATAAACGTTTTTGATAACTGCATAAAAAATGTAATATGAGGTATTTGATTTTACGGACCATTATATTACAGGGGCTTATAGCAAAATATCTTTATGCACATAGTAGTGAAAAAAGAAATAAAAATAAAGGAACAGACATTTTTTGATATATAATATATTTGAAGCGTTGACTCTTTTAAAAAAGAGAAATCAACGCTTTAAATGTGTGCAATATTATTTCGTGATGATAGGGCTTAATTCTCTAACATATTGATAAAAATCTTCATAGGTACCTTTATAGTTGCAGTTAATATCGTTAGCTTTTCTATTGATCATATAGTTTGTGATTAAAAAGGTTTGCATTCCTAAAGATGAAGCAATTAGATCTTCTTGTACGTCATTACCAACCATTATACATTGATGAGGAGCTTTATTTATTTTTTCCAATATTTCTTCAAAATATTTTATTTGAGGTTTACAATAATGACTATTTTCATAGGATGTAATATATAGAAAATCATCCGGGTTAAGATCAGCCCACTTAATTCGATGATATATAGCTTTTTGAGGAAATAAAGGATTGGTGGCTACTACCAGCTTATATCCTTTTTCTTTAAGAAGGTCTATACTTTTTCTAATTAGAGGCATGCTGCTTACTGCTTCTTTCACTTTTAAAAATTCATGGTCATAAAAGTGATCAAAGCGCTTTTTGTAAATGTTAATATCATCATTGATGAGATTGGAGAAGTGATCCATAAAGACTTTTTCATTTGTTTTGTATTCCACATTTTCTATCATAGCTTCTGTAGCACTCCATATATACTTGAAAAGTTTTTTAGGAGGCATAATATCTTTAAAAGCAATTCCTAATTCGCGAAAATAAATTTTCATAAAGCGTTCCATACTTAGAGGTAAAAGTGTACCATCTAAATCAAATAAAAAAGTGTCAATCATTTAAAAAACCTCCTAATTGATTATGATTATGCTTAACATATACATAGATAATTTAGTTTGATTTTTACAAAGCGTCCACATTTTCGAGTGAAATTAATTATATCATGTAGATAAAAAACTTTCAAAGTCATTTATAATTGTTTGATACTTAAATTTATATAAAATTTATCTGAAAGTATTTTGGCCATTTTGGTAATATTTTTTATTTAAAATTGACAATATAAAGCTAATTGATTATGATTATAATCAATTAAATTAAAATATAAAGGAAGTTAGAAGTTTGACTAGAGTTTTTGAATTAACTGTAACAAAAGAAATGTGTGGGAAGAGTATTAAACAAATACTGTATAATTATTATCAGATGTCGACTAGAACAGTTAATAAGTTAAAGATGAATAAAGGTATTTATCTGAATGGTACGCATAAGTATATTACTACGCTTGTGCAAGAAGGCGATATTTTGAAAATAGTGATGCCTATAGAGAAATCTGACAATATTATTCCTACCCCAATGACATTAGATATTATATATGAAGATAGTGATTTAATGGTAATTAATAAAATGCCGAATTTGCCGGTACATCCATCGCAAGGCAATTATTATCATACTTTAGCAAATGGTGTAATGTATTATTGGGAAAGAAAGGGATGTAATTATATGTATCGTCCGGTAAATCGTTTAGATAAAGATACATCAGGGTTAATGATTATTGCAAAAAATCAGTATGTACACCAACAACTTTCCAAACAAATCAGTAAAAAAGAATTAAAGAGAAAATATATTGCGGTTGTTCATGGCATTATCAGAAAAAACAAAGGAACGATAGATTTACCTATTGCAAGAAAAGAAGGAAGTACTATAGAAAGGGTAGTGAGTGAAGAGGGACAATATGCCATTACGCACTATAGCGTATTAAAAAGAATTAATCATTTTACAATGCTGGAACTAACACTGGAAACTGGACGCACTCATCAAATTAGAGTACATATGAGTCATATTGGTCATCCTTTAGTAGGAGATTGGCTGTATGGTAATGAAGAACAGCATGTCATTACCCGTCAAGCTCTTCATTCTTATTATTTAGAATTTTTTCATCCTGTTACCAAGCAGCAAATAAATTTTGAAAGTGAAATACCAGAAGATATGAAACGATTACTAAATAGTACAAAGAATTAGAAATTAAGATATCGATAAGAATAGTTTATAAAAATACGAGAAAATATAATAATAACTTTGAAATAGAGATGGGTTATATGTCACAACTGCCTAAAATTGAAGTTGAAAGTAGTTTGAACATTCAAAAACAGGAGGAAAAGAAAGATACGGCTCTAAATTACGGAAATGGACAATTAGATAATCTGCTGGCTACGCAAAGTTTAGTTGCTTTAATGATCGAAGCTTCTGTAAAATTAATTGACAGTAATCTTCCAGAAGGTTTAATATCTGTGGGTAAGGCGTTACAAGTGTTACATGAAAACCCTACTATTTTAGGTTTAACGGTAAGTGTAAATGTTACTGTGAAAAAATACGATGGAAGAAAAGTTTTACTAGAGATAAAAGCATACGATGAAGTCGGACAAATTGGAACGGGACTGCATGAAAGGGTCATCGTTAATAAAAAATTATTGTTGGAAAAAGCTAATAAGAGGGCGGACAAGTTAGAAAGTATGGATTATTAGTGTTTTTAGAATCTATATAAATTTTTAATTTTTGAATAGAGAATTTTGTTTAAAAACAGCAGGTTCCAAAAATTCTGAAACCTGCTGTTTTACTGATGCAAAAGGTGAAATCCGAATCCACACGATGTTGCCACGAATGTATTGCTAAAGGGTTTTAAAAAATAAGATTTCAAAAGTATCTTCTTTTAAAGGGAATGTTTGCTTGTTTCATCGAAAATTTTTTTATTTTTCAAACGGTTAAGCATTGGTTGAATTTGAATGTCTGAAATTATAAAAATGCTTATAAGAATTACGATTAGTCCTACAACCATCCCTAACGTTAATTTTTTATTTAAGAAAATAATGCCCCAAATAATACCGACTATTGTGAGAGAACTTTTGGAAGGTAAGTATGCTACTATTAAAAATGTGTGATCAAATTGTTGGTCAAATAAATCAAAAAACTCCAAAAGAAAATGACCTTTCTTCTGGAGCTCTTAATACAACTGGTGCCGAAGGTGGGACTCGAACCCACACGATGTCACCATCACTGGATTTTGAGTCCAGCGCGTCTGCCAATTCCACCACTTCGGCATGAGAATTTAGCGAACATGATTTATTATACAGGAAGTAAATAAAAAAAGCAATAGGGTTTTAATAAAAATTTTATAAAGTCATCTAAGATATGAAAAATTTAAAAAAATACCTAGAAGAAAGAATAATTTTGCGATTAAATAGTTTTGTAATATATTTATGTTAAAATAACGATGATTATATTTCAGTTTATTGAATATTTAAACAAAAATTGGTAATATAGTCTGGAAATATATATAGCATTGAGGAGTGATATAATGTTAAGGTATCTTACAGCAGGAGAAACACATGGAAAATGTTTAATTGCCATCATTGAGGGTGTGCCTTCTAATGTTTATATAGATATTGAAAAAATCAACAAACAATTAGCATTACGCCAGTCCGGTTATGGGCGTGGGGGAAGAATGCAAATTGAAAAAGATACGGTGGAAATATTATCTGGCATTAGAGATAAAAAGACGTTAGGGAGCCCTATTACTTTAAAAATTCAAAACAAAGATTGGGAAAATTGGAAACATATCATGTGTGATGGAGAAATTATACACGAAAGGGTAGTCTCTAAGCCTAGACCTGGTCATGCGGACTTAACCGGAGCTTTAAAGTACCATCATTATGATATACGAAATGTATTAGAAAGAGCTAGCGCAAGAGAAACTGCGATTAGGGTTGCTGTAGGCAGTTTGATTTGTCAATTTATAGAGAATTTTGATATAAGTATTATGAGTCATGTGGTAGAAATTGGACATATTAAATCCTGTGCGTCGTGGCAAGATACTCATTTTAGCCAAAATATAAAAAACTCTCAACTTCGTTGCGCGGACACCACAGCTGAAAAAAAGATGATTGAATATATTGATGAAATGAAAAAACAAGGGGATTCAGTCGGTGGAATATTTGAGGTCATTGTAACAGGATTACCTGCGGGATTAGGAAGCTATGTCCATTGGGACAGAAAACTGGACGCTAAAATTGCAGCATCTCTTATGAGTATACAAGCAATAAAAGGTGTTGAATTTGGTTTAGGATTTAATAGTGCAAGGCTCCCAGGATCAAAAGTACACGATGAAATATTTTGGTCGGAACAGCAAGGATATTTTAGAAAAACCAATCATGCTGGCGGAATCGAAGGTGGAATGACCAATGGAGAGCCTTTGATTGTTAGAGCTGCAATGAAGCCAATTCCTACATTATATAAACCATTAAAGAGTGTTGATATTATCACAAAAGAATCATATGAAGCAAGTATAGAAAGATCGGATATATGTGCAGTACCTGCGGCGAGTATAGTTGGAGAGGCTACAGTAGCATGGGAGGTTGCCTCTTCACTAATAGAAAAGTTCGGAGGAGACAGTCTGCAAGAGATTCAGGATAATTATCGAAACTATAGAAAAAGTATTCAAAATAGGTAATAATTAAAAGATATTATTAATTTACATAAGTAGGTGTAAAGATTAGATTTGAATGATTGCCTTTTATAACTTCCATGAGAGGAGTGAAACAAGTCAATGGATCAAGAAAAAATATTGATTCAAAAGTGTAAAAATGGCGATATCCATTCGTTTGAATTGCTTATTGAAAGCTATCAAAGTAAAGTTTTTAATATTGCCTACCGAATGCTAGGCAATGCGGAAGATGCTTCAGATGTAGCACAGGAAGTTTTTTTAAAAATATTTAAATCAATATCTACTTTTAAAGAAGAAGCTTCCTTATCAACATGGATTTATAGAATTGCGACGAATGTATGTTTAGATGAGATAAGAAAACGAAAGAAAGAAAACATAATTTCTATGAATTCTACCATTCAGTTAGAAGATGGTGAACTAAATATTCAAATGGAAACTACCGACCCTCGACCGGATGAGATTTTAGAAGAAAAAGAATTAAGAGATGAAGTAAAAGACGCCATCGGATGCTTGAAGGATGAACATAAAATTGTTATTATTTTAAGAGATATAAATGGGTTTTCATATGAAGATATTTCTAATATACTAAATTGTCCTTTAGGAACAATAAAATCACGAATTAACAGAGCACGGAATTCCTTAAAAAACATATTATTAAAAAGAAAGGAACTTTTAAAAAAACACCACGTCTAATAAGATGAAAGGAGGGATTTCTGATGTTAACTTGTGAACAAATAAAAAACATGATGTCATCATACATTGATGGAGAGCTGTCTAGTGCTGAGTTAATAGATTTTGAAAAACATATAAATGATTGTAAAGCATGTAAGGATGAACTTAAACTTTTTGAATCCATTATAGATACTTGTGGTAGTTTTGATGAAGTTGAATTACCTGATGACTTTAAACAAAATTTGCACCAAAAGCTAGTGCAAACTCAACACGACATGAAAAAAAATACTCCTCCTTGGTATTTAAATTGGCGAATGTATTCCGGGTTGGCAGTTGGTATACTATTAATATTTGTTATGAAATCTCAAGTTTTTGATTCTATATATAAATCTGAAAAAGCATATATAAATGACGCTAAACTTGAATATAATGCAGAAGTAGCTAAAAAGGATTCACAACCGGAACTTAAAGAAGAAAAAAGCTTAAAAATAAATTCTTCAGCGGAAGAAGAACAAAAAGATTTAATAAATGCGCTGCAATCTAATCAAGGAAAAAATGTAACAGCATTTTCTGATTCCAATGTAGGAATACAAGCTCAGGAAATATCTCCTAATAGTAAATCTGCCGCAGCTGTACAATCAACCCTTATTCCTGAACAATTGCAAACAGAGGGGCGTAATCAATTAAAAGTTGAGAATAGAACTGAAATGAAAAGTGAGAATTCAAATTTACATGATCAAAAAGAGCAAGTTTCTAGAAGTATATATGGTGAAAGAAAGCCGATAATAGTATATAAAGTAATAGTAAAAATAAAACAAGAGGATACAACCCTGTTAATGGAAAAACTTCAGGAACAATTTAACCAGTATGAAGGACAGTATGCAATATTAGATAATAAATTAGTTATTGTTATGTCAAAAGAACAATATTCAGAAATGCTCGAATATGTAAAAACTACTGGTATTGAATTAAAAATAGACCAGGCAGAATCAAATGAAACGAATAAATATCAGAACTTGATTCAACAATATGATAATATAAGTAAAAAAATTGATGGATTGCAAGAAGAGTTAAAGTTAACTACAAAACAAGAAGAGATTGATGCTATAAATAAGCAGATACAAGGAATGTTAAAACAACAGCAAAATCTGCAAAAGCATATTTCAATTTTGGAACAAGCTATAGGAAAAAGTTTAATAGAAATAGAAATCGTTTCATAATTTTCTATAAAAAAGAAGTGGTTACTAGTAACCACTTCTTTTTTATAGAAAATTGTACAAAATGACAGATATATAGGTTATAATATAATAATGTATAAATAGGTAAAGTGTTTGCTTGAATAGAATAGCATGTCAACACAGTTTGAGAAATACGGTATAATACTGTAAAAAATGTTGATAAAAGTTGAGTATACATAGAATCGAAAACTGTGGTTGAGTATAGATATGTAGGAGGTTACTATGAATTTTATTGGGTTTATAGATAGAATAGAAAATGGAAATGCATATATTATAATGCAAAATGGAATGTTTGAGATTTCTGTTCCACTGTACTTATTAAAGAGCAATCATTATAAAGAAGGAGATTTAATTAAAGTGAATATTAATCATGATAAGGCAAACTGTAGAAAAATTTCTTAAAGGAGAATGAATATGAATAATAAAAAGTTAATGATTATAGATGGTAATAGTATTCTTAATAGGGCATTTTATGGCGTTCAACTTCTTTCTAATTCAGAAGGATTATATACTAACGCAATTTACGGTTTTTTAAATATATTTTTAAAGTATTTAGAAGAAGAAAATCCCCAGTACATATGTGTTGCATTCGATATGAAAGCTCCTACATTTCGGCATAAAGAATTCGAACAGTATAAAGCTCATAGAAAAGGAATGCCTGATGAATTGGCAATGCAACTTCCTATATTAAAAGAAATATTACAGGTGATGAATATTTCTATTTTTCAAAAAGAAGGTTATGAAGCAGATGATATTATAGGTACTATAGCGCGAATATGTGAAGAAAATAATGTAGAGTGTGTAATAGTAACTGGTGACAAAGATTCTTTACAACTTGCGTCCAAGAAGACAAGAATAAAACTGCCTATTACCCGAAAAGGGACAACCGAAACAGATGAATATGACGAAAACAAAGTTTATAAGAAATATGGTATTACACCGAAACAATTTATAGATGTAAAAGGTTTAATGGGTGACCCATCAGATAATATTCCCGGTGTTCCAGGGGTAGGAGAAAAAACTGCTCTTTCACTTATTCAAAACTATAAAAATATAGAACAACTGTATGAAAATATTAAAACTGTAAAAACTAGAAAGAATATAAAAGAAAGTCTGATCAATAACAAAGAAATGGCATTTTTAAGTAAGAAGCTGGCAACCATCGATAGAGATATTCCTCTTGCAATTAATCTTTCAGATTGTTTAAGAAAAGAATATGATAAAGAAAAGTTATTAGAAATATTTCAAAAATTGGAATTTAAAAGTTTTATTCAAAAGTTGCAATTAGAATCGATAGAAAAAAATAATATACCGAAACAAGGTAATTATAGACATATTACCACTATTGAAGAATTAAAAAATATTGCTGCCGATATTTCATCTAAGAAAGAAATGACGTACCTATTATACATTGATGATGGCCAACCTATTCATAAAATTGCTTCTTTATCGGTAGTATTAGATCCGAATACAGCAGCATATATAGATATAAATAACCAACTTTCGGAAAATGACTTTATTAAGGTTTTCAAACCTTTATTTGAAGATACTAATATAAGAAAAATTGGATATAATTTAAAAAATGATATTGTGTTTTTAAATAGGTATGGAATTCAGCTCAACAATATTTATTTTGATTGTATGATAGCCTCATATATTATTAATCCGTCACGAACCTCTTATGAAATTAATGAAATTGCAAAAGAGTTTCTTGATATTAATATACCATCTATTGAGTCGGTATTAGGAAAAGGTAAAAAGAAAGTATCTATAACCGAGATTGACCAAAGTACTGCACTACATTTTGCGTGTCAGCAAGTATTGGTTTTACAAAAATTAGTTAAAGCATTGAAAAAAAAGATTAAAGAATATGACCAGGAAAAACTTTATTATGACATTGAATTGCCACTTATAGATGTATTAGCTGAAATGCAAATTATAGGATTTAAGGTAGACAAGAAAAAATTATTTGAATTTTCAACCAAACTAAATAAAAAAATAAACGAACTATCAAATAAAATTTATAAGTTAGCAGGAGAAGAATTTAATATCAATTCTCCCAAGCAATTAGGTATTATTTTATTTGAAAAATTAGGACTACCGGTTGTAAAGAAAACAAAAACAGGATATTCCACTAATGCAGAAGTACTTGAAAAGCTTAGTGGAAAACATGAAATTATTCAAGCATTAATTGAATATAGACAGCTAATCAAATTAAAATCTACATATGCTGATGGGTTAATGAATGTCATTAATCCTGAAACGGGAAAAATACACTCAAGCTTTAATCAAACTGTTACAGCGACAGGTAGAATTAGTAGTACCGAGCCTAATTTACAGAACATTCCTATTAAATTGGAATTAGGTCGAGAAATACGCAAAATGTTTATAGCATCTACCGATGAATATGTTCTAATTGATGCCGATTATTCTCAAATTGAGCTACGGGTTTTAGCACATATTTCAGGAGACCCTAATCTGATCGAGGCGTTTAAAAATAATGAGGATATACATACAAAAACTGCTTCGCAAGTATTTGGAGTACCTATAGGCGAGGTTACCTCCTTAATGAGGAGCAGAGCCAAAGCTGTTAATTTTGGTATTGTATACGGGATAGGAGATTTTAGTTTATCTCAAGATCTGGGCATTACGAGGAAAGAAGCTAAAAAGTATATTGATAATTATCTTGCTAAATATAGTATGGTGCACAAATATATGCACGATATTGTCAAAATGGGTACGGAGCAGGGTTACGTAACAACATTGTTAAATAGAAGACGATATCTGCCTGAACTTCAGATTAAGAATTTTGTGACGAGGTCTTTTGGTGAAAGAATTGCCATGAATACACCTATTCAGGGAAGTGCGGCTGATATCATTAAAATAGCTATGGTGAATGTTTACCGTGAACTTAAAAAAAGAAATTTAAAATCAAGACTTATTTTGCAGGTACATGATGAGTTGATCATTGAAACCCATAAAAGCGAGATAGAGGAAGTAAAGGAAATTGTAAAGAATCAGATGGAGAATGCAGTGCAGCTCCAAGTACCATTGGTAGTCGATTTAAATGTTGGTAAAAGTTGGTATGATGCAAAATAAGACAATCGCCTTCGGCGAATTGTATGCTTTCCAGCATAAAAGCTAAGGTAGATTGTCTTGATATTACGCTTCGCTTCATAATAAGACAATCGTCTTCGGCGTATTGATGTGCCTATCGGCACAAAAAATCAAGGTAGATTCTCTTGAAACTTTATGCGGCATTCATCCTGACCTACAAGAGGTCAGGTTTTCTGTCGCAGTCGTTATAGATGTAGTAGATAGTGAGCAGTGGGTGGAGGATTAGCATGAAAGTGATAGGACTTACAGGTGGGACGGGAAGTGGAAAGAGTACTGTTGCAAATATAGCAAAAGATTTAGGAGCTAAAGTAATTGATGCCGATATTATAGCAAGACAAATAGTACAAAAAGGGCAAAAAGCTTTAGAAGAAATTGTACAGCATTTTGGTAAAGATATTTTATTAGAAAATGGAGAATTAAATAGACGAAAATTGGGAAGTATAGTTTTTGCTGATAAGGAAAAATTAAAACTGTTAAATAAAATAACGCATAAGTATATTATTCAGAAAATTCATGAAGAAATTGAGATTGAAACCTTAAAAAAAGAATATGATATTATTATAGTAGATGCTGCTGTGCTTATTGAAAGTGGATTATATGAATTATGTGATATGGTTTGGGTTGTAGTAGCAGACAAAGAAGAGAGAATAAAAAGAATTATGAAAAGAGATTCTCTTTCATTAGAAGAAGCAAATAATCGAATAAACTCTCAAATGACAGAAGAAGAAATGAAAAACTATGCTTCTGCCATCATAAATAATAATAAGGATATTGAATGTATTCGTTTTCAAGTAACGCAACTTATAAATCAAATAGAATAGATAGGTGATGGGATGTTTCTTGTTGTGAATATGCGTCGATATAGAATTTTATTGGTATTGGTTATTACTATTTTGATCATTAGCTGGTTAATTATGTTTCCTCAAAATATTTTGCGTTTAATGTACCCCATAAAATACAATGAGCTTGTCTTTAAGTATTCTGAGACCTATAATATTGACCCGTATTTGGTGTTTGCTATTATTAAAGCAGAAAGCAATTTTAATCCTAAAGCTGAATCCCATAAAGGGGCAAAAGGTTTAATGCAGCTTACCGATCAAACCGCTAAATGGGGAGCAGCACAATTGGGTTTAGAAAATTTTAATATTGATAAAGTGTTCGAACCTGAAACGAATATACAGATTGGTTGTTGGTATTTAAATAATTTAATGAAAGAATTCAATAATGATTTGTTTTTAGTAATAACTGCCTATAATGGTGGCAGTGGCAATGTTACAAAATGGCTTAAAGATAAAAATTTTAGTCAGTCCGGTAAGAGTTTGGATAAAATTCCTTTTAAAGAAACAGCATCTTATACAAAAAAAGTTGTAAAAGATTACTCAATATATAAAAAATTATATTCAATTCAATAGTCAAATATCAAAATCTCTGATGTTATTTTGTAGAATTTGCCTCAAAGTAGTTGAAGCAGTAGATTTTGATAAAATTCTATGTGGTATTCATCTTGCTTACAAGCAGGTAAGTTTTTGTTATAGTCATTATAACGGAGAACAACTCCGTTATTTTTAATGTACAGAAAATAATATATTCGTATCCTAGCACATGTCCAACAATCTTATTTTATTTTTTTAAAAGAAACTGTTTTAATTTATACCGTCTAACAAAAATGGAAGAGGTTGACTATGTTCATAACAAACATACGAAGTAAAAAAACTGCTTACATACTGGGGTTATTGCTAGGATTGCTTATATTTATCGCAAAAAAATTATAGCAAACCAGTGTGGTTAAAATGTTTAACATATTATAATTTTAGGTATATAATTAATTCATAGGGAAAAAAATACATTTAGTATTTGAATAAGAGAATAAAATTTTCTTTCTATCTATTATTTATGATAAAATTGTATTTAAAGGAGGAGTTTTTATGAATGAACAGGGCAAATCACAAGGTCAAAAACTTTTTGATGAGTTAAAGTATGAATCAAAAAATGGTTGGGATGTAATTACTGATGAAGAAAAGAGACAGGTTTTTAATTTCAATGAAGCATATAAGGATTTTCTTGATAAAGGAAAAACAGAAAGAGAGTGTATACAAGAAATTATCAAACTTGCTCAAGACCAAGGATTTAAATCACTAGAAGAAGTAAGAAAATCCAAGAAAGGTTTAAACAGAGGAGATAAAATATATGTCGTGAATAAGGCAAAAGCGATTATACTTGCTGTAATTGGTGAGAAAGGGTTAAAAGAAGGAGTAAATATTGTAGGAGCGCATTTAGATGCTCCAAGGCTCGATTTAAAGCAAAACCCTGTTTATGAAGATTCAGGAATGGTTTTATTAAAAACTCATTATTATGGTGGCATAAAAAAATACCAGTGGACTACTTTGCCTTTAGCTATACACGGGGTAGTTGTTAAAAGTGATGGCACTTCGGTGAATATTGTTATTGGCGAAGATAAAGATGATCCTATCTTTTGTATTACAGATTTGCTTCCTCATTTAGCTCAGGAACAAATGGAGAAGAAAATGAAGGAAGGAATTACGGGTGAGGGGTTAAATGTATTATTTGGAAGTATTCCTTTTCAAGATGATAAAGTAAAAGAAAAGATTAAACTCAATATATTAAAGCTTTTAAATGAGAAGTATGGCATGAAGGAAGAAGATTTTGTAAGTGCCGAACTAGAGGTTGTTCCTGCATTTAAAGCAAGAGATGTTGGATTGGATAGAAGTATGATTGGTGGATATGGGCAAGACGATAGGGTATGTAGTTATACTGCGCTAAGAGCAATATTAGAACTGGATATTCCACAAAAGACTGCTGTATGCCTGTTAGTGGATAAAGAAGAGATAGGCAGTATGGGGAATACAGGTATGCAGTCTAAATTTTTTGAAAATGTGCTGGCTGAAATGTGCGAATTAACAACGGGGCAGTACAATGATTTAATACTTAGAAAAACCTTATCAAATTCAAAATGTTTATCAGCAGATGTTGGCGCAGCAGTAGATCCAAATTATGAAGGCGTACAGGATAAAAAAAATGCACCTTACTTTAACAAGGGTATAGTCATAACGAAATATACTGGTGCAAGAGGAAAAGCAGGTGCCAGCGATGCACATGCTGAATTTGTCGGTGAAATAAGGAGATTATTTAACCGTAATAATATTGTATGGCAAACCGGTGAATTAGGTAAAGTAGACCAAGGCGGTGGGGGTACCATTGCACAGTTTGTAGCAAATTTAGGTATAGATGTAGTGGATTGTGGTGTTGCCTTATTATCCATGCATGCTCCACTTGAAATTGCAAGTAAATTAGATGTGTATATGGCATATAAAGGATATTATGCATTCTTTACAGCATAAAATAGGGAGAGTCTGTTTATTATGGACTCTCCCTATTTTAATGCTGTACTTTAATGGTTATTTATATTACAATAATGATATATCAAAATCTTTTATTATTATGTAAGGCAAATCTCTAAGTTATTGAAGCGATAGATTTTGATGAAGTTCATGAGACATTATAAAAGAAAGTAGTGAAAAAGTGAAATTAAAAATATTAACAAAAATAGCTATCGTAATGATTTTAGCTTTAAATCTTACTTCATGTGCCACTAAAATAAATGTTAATCAACCTATTTCGGAACAAACAAAAAATACAAATGAAAGTGAAAAAGTTGAAGTTGTATCTCCAACAGTGGATAAAGAGCAAAATACTCAACAGGAAGACAGCAATACTAAGCTACAAGTAGAAGAGGATAAAAAGGTAAGTTCATCGACAATTCCTGATGAACTTAAGAGTGTTGTTAATCCTGACAGCAAAAAGCAAGTGAATGGTGAGTTTTCTCAATATGATAATAAATGCTATAGTTGGTGGTATAGAAAACAGAAGGATAAGCCTCCAACAATTGATCAAGCGGCTCAGCAATTGCTTCAAAAATATAACGGGATGTATCTTCAACATACAGATGAAAAGGTATTATATTTAACATTTGATGAAGGGTATGAAAATGGGTATACCCCCAAAATACTTGATGTATTAAAAGAAAATCAGGTAAAAGCTGCATTTTTTATTACAGGACCTTATCTAACAAAACATTCTGATTTAGTAAAAAGGATGGTGGAAGAAGGACATATAGTGGGCAATCATACAGTTCGTCACTTGAGCATGCCTGATGTAACAGAAGATCAAAAACTAGAAGAAGAAATATTAGGACTTGAAAGACCATTTTATGAAATGTTTCGAAAGAATATGAAATATATAAGACCCCCTAAAGGGGAATACAGTGAGAGAACACTTGCATTAACAAAGTCTTTGGGCTATAAAACGGTATTTTGGAGTTTTGCATATTTAGACTGGGATGTTAAGAATCAAAAAGGTACAGAATATGCTTATAATAAGGTAATGGATGGACTACACAACGGAGCAATTTTGCTATTACATGCAGTATCAAAAGATAATGCAGAAGCACTGGATAGAATTATAAAAGATGCACGTGCAAAAGGATACGAATTTAAATCATTGGATGACTTTCAATGGTAAGTTATTAACTCTTTCAAATGAAATATTAATATAGTTTTTATGATAAAAGGCACTAATTGTAATAAGAATGGGAAAAAGTTAATATGCATGGAGTGGATGATCATGAAAAAAATAGTGCTTTACTTAGTACTTATTGTGTTGGGTATTGGTGTGGCTCAGGCAGATACTATGCAAAAAAGTTATTTGGTTCCCATAAAAGGAGAGATTAATTCAGCTTTAGTGACGTATGTTAATAACGCTATTAACGAGGCAGAAGCAAACAATGCATCACAAATTATTTTTGAAATTGATACCTATGGTGGGTTGGTAGATTCTGCTGAAAAAATTAGCAATTCAATTATCAATACATCTATACCTACAGTGTGCTATATAAAAAATAATGCCCTTTCAGCAGGTGTACTTATATCAATTTCCGGCGATAAAGTAATTGCTAATCGGACAATAAATATTGGTTCAGCTGAAACAAGGCCTAAAGAAGAAAAATATATTTCAGCTTGGAAAGGAAAGTTGAGAACTGTTGCAAAACAAAAGGGAAGAAACGCGGAGATAATTGCTGGAATGGCAGATGCAGATCTGGAAATAAAAGATATAAAAGAAAAAGGGAAACTTTTAAATCTTACTGCTGACGAAGCACTGAAGTATGGAATTGTTGATGAAGTTGTTGCTGATAGAGAGGAATTATATAAGTTTTTAGATATACAGCAATCTAATATAGTAGAGCTAAAATATAATTTTAGAACTAATGTTGCTAGGTTTACAAATAGTATATATATTTCTACAATACTAATATCATTGGGTATCATTGGCATTGTCGGTGAGGTGTTTACTGCAGGATTTGGACTATTTGGATCAATAGGCATTTTTTCTTTCGCATTATTTTTTGCAGGAAAATTTATTGCTGGACATGCGGGCTGGGGAATATTAATACTTTTTATAGCAGGCATTGTTTTATTAGGTATTGAAATAGCTATACCTGGATTTGGGATATCTGGTATTACAGGTATTTCGTGTATAGTGTTAAGCATTTTATTAAGTTCTTCTAGCCCCGTACGAGCTGCAATATCTTTTTCCATTGCAGTGGTAATGAGCATTATTGTATTAACTATACTTATGAAATTTATGCCCAAAAGTAATTTGTTGGATCATATCATTTTAAAAAATGAACAAACAAAAGATATCGGATATGTATCTCATAGTATTGATAAAAGTGCTTTGTTAGGTCGGGAAGGTGAAGCACTAACACTTCTTAGACCAGCAGGTACAGTATTAATTGGTGATGAAAAAATTGATGTGGTATCAGAAGGCGAGTATATTACAAAAGGATCTAAAGTTAGAGTAATTGCTGTTGAAGGAAATAAAGTAGTTGTGAGAAAAATTAATATTTAACTTTTAAAATTTAAAAATTGAAATACTAATAAAAAATATAGTGAGACCGTGAATATATCGTTTGTAATTTTTTTCTTAAAGTTGAAGAGAAAATTTAGATTTTTAATAACAACAATAAAAAATTATGAGGTGTGATTTTATGAATTCATTAATCATTGGCATTTTATTTTACTTTGGCTGGATGTTGATTAAGAATGTTTTAAAAGAAACAAATACTTCAAGGGAATCAACAGGAAAATACAAAACGCCACCCATTATAAATAAGCCTCAATTTCCTTTTTTTGAGTTTGAAAATGACAAACAAATAGAATTGGAAGAAGACAATAAAACAATATATAAGCAATTTCAAGATAACACTTTTGAATTGGATATACAGGAGAAGCCATCTGAGAAAAATAAAGATTTTGTTGAAGTACAGAATAGAAAATTTTTTCATCAAAAAGATGATAATATTGATGAGAATATTGTAAAGTCTAGTCAAAAAAATATTAACGTAAATAATCAAAATCAGTCTACTGTTACAATTAATTTTACTCAACAATCGGTGTTGAATGGCGTCATTATGGCAGAGATTTTAGGTCCTCCAAAATCAAAAAAATAATTTTTAAGCAAAAAGCCCTGTAATGTTTAAGTGTAAATTCTTAAACATTACAGGGCTTTTTTTGTATAAAAGAAATGTCATTAAACTTTTTCTTACTTTCAGGTCGTATGCTAACAAGAAATTCATTTGATATTTATATATATTTTTATTTGATCAAATAAAAATATACCTTAATCGTAAAAAAAAGCCTTACCAATACAATAAGATATTGTCAGCATAATAAAATTATTTTACGGTTATTTTAAATTTAGAAATATAATTATGTAAATAGTTATATTATGACTTATTAGGAAGTTTTAAAATATTTTTTGTAAAAAAACTATATATTAACAGTGTTTCTAGGGATATAGGATACAGATAGTTTTGATATAGCATTAAAAATTTTAAAGTTCGTTGTAACAACATACTTTATGTTAAATAATTGGTAAAACAAAATTAGGTGTATAAGAATGCAAGTCTTAAGGAGTGAAATATTTGGATTCACAAAGATTTATCAAAAAAAAGTTTATTATTTTATTTTTAGTATTAATTACTGTACCATTTACAACTGCATTACAAATATATTCACTTTTTCCAAGCAAATTAATGCTTCTAAAAGGTGAAGAATATGTGTATGATATTGATACTCCAATTAGGATTGATGCAAAGGTTGATAAAAGTGGTGTTTTAAGTTTAAATGGAGAAATTGTTAAAGATCATTACAAAGTTGATTTAAACTCTCCTTTAATTATTAAATCTGAGGAACTAGGTAATTTTAACATTGACTTAAAACTGTTTGGAGTAATACCGTTTAGGTCAGTAGAAGTAGATGTAGTGCCTAAAATTGCGTTAGTACCATGTGGAAATACAATTGGAGTTAAATTATATACTGACGGTATATTAGTAATAGGTACTTCTGAATTTGTTGGAGTTGATGGAAATAAATATGAACCTTGGAAACTTGCTGGAATTAAAGAAGGTGACATTATAGAATCAATAGGAGATACAAAACTTGAAAGTATTGAGCAACTAAGTGAAATTATCGAAATGTCTCAAGGCAACGAATTAAATATCAATGTCAGAAGAAAAGGAAAACTTATAAGGACAAAAATTTCTGCCGAAAAATGTAATGAAGATAGGCAATATAAATTGGGTTTATGGGTAAGAGATAGCACAGCCGGGATAGGAACATTGACTTTTTTTGACCCGCATACCAATTACTTTGGAGCTTTGGGACATGGAATAACAGATGTAGATACTGGTCAATTACTAATGGTTGGGAAAGGAGATATTTTAAAATCAAACATTATATCTGTTAGAAAAGGTATTAAAGGTAAGCCTGGAGAATTAAAAGGGGTTTTTATGCAAGAGGAAGCAAGTTTAGGGAAAATAATGAAAAATAGTGATTATGGAATTTTCGGGAAACTATATACAAATATAAAAGGAGAAAATTTAAAGCCTATGCCAATAGGCTTACGAACACAGGTTGAAGAAGGGCCAGCATATATTTTATCAAATATTAAGGGTGAAAAAATAGAAAAATTCGACATTGAAATTCAAAAGGTTATGAGACAGAATGAAGAAAATGGTAAAGGTATGATTATTAAAATTACAGATCCGCGTCTATTAAAAGAAACAGGTGGTATTGTACAAGGTATGAGTGGTAGTCCTATTATTCAAAACGGTAAAATTATAGGTGCAGTTACGCATGTTTTTGTCAATGATCCATCTAGAGGTTATGGTATATTTATAGAGTGGATGTTAAAACGTGTTGCTAATTTATCAAATGACTATAATTAAGGTATGAGAACTAAGAAATACAATTATATTAGTAATATTTTTATTTCTTAGTTCTTTTATTAAAAAATATTTAGAGATATTTAAAAAAATGTATAATTATCTAAAATTATATAAAAACATGCTTGAATTTTTTATAATTAGAAAATATAATATAATTATGTAAAAAAATACAAATAATATGGAGGGCTTAATTTGTTAGATAATAAAATTAGAATTGTAATCGCAGATGATAACAGAGATTTTTGTGAGATTTTATCTGAATATCTTAATAGTCAAGAAGATATAGAAGTAGTTGGTATTGCAAAAGATGGAGCTGAAGCCTATGACTTAATTATAAATCTTATGCCTGATGTTGCTATCATTGATGTAATTATGCCTCATCTAGATGGACTAGGTGTATTGGAAAAACTAAGTAATACGTCCTTACAAAATAAGCCTATATACATAATGTTATCTGCTGTTGGACAGGATAAGATTACTCAAAGTGCTATGGCTCTAGGTGCTGAATATTATATAATTAAACCTTTTGATATGGATGTATTGGTTGGAAGAATTAGGCAGTTAAAAGGTTCGATTAGAATGAATAAGACAATTGTTAAGAGTGACATGGTCAATGAAGTTAAATTTACGTATAATCCTGCAATGAGAGATATAGAAACTAGTGTAACTAAAATAATTCATGAAATAGGTGTTCCTGCTCATATAAAAGGATATCAGCCTTCTATTGCAAGACAATATAATACTACTCCCAGTAGAGTGGAAAGGGCAATAAGGCATGCGATTGAAGTGGCATGGGGAAGAGGTCAAGTAGAAACAGTAGATAGTCTTTTTGGTTACACTGTACAAACTAGTAAGGGTAAACCCACTAATAGTGAGTTTATTGCGATGATTGCAGATAAATTACGTTTGCAATTAAAAGTTGGATAAGCCAGTTGTATCAACGGTTAAATCGATTTTCATACATATAAAATTTATAATTTTAAACCAATAAACATATTTTAGACCTATAAATATATTTTTGTTTTTAACTAAAAGACTTCTTATTTA
>JASGMB010000137.1 GCA_030156665.1 Clostridiales bacterium | reverse complement strand
GGAACCAACTCCTCCCATAAGACTGGCTCCTCCAATAACACAGGAAGCAATCGCATCCAGCTCCGCATTAGTACCTGCTGCAACAGAACCAGCATTCAAGCGAGCAGTCAACAAAACACCTGCAATAGCAGCCATTAATCCATTGATTGCATAAATAATTAACTTTGTTTTGTTTACATTAATACCGGAAAGTCTAGCTGCATCTATATTTCCGCCAATTGCATAAATTCTTCGTCCATATACGGTCTTACTAGCAACAAACGCAAATATACCCATTAAAATAAACATGATTAATACCGGGACAGGAAGTCCTTGATATAAATTCATTACGATAATAAAAACTCCTATTAAAATAATAATTCCTATTATTTTAACAATATCTGCAGCCATTGAAGGTACTTCCAAACCATATTTTTCTTTTGATCTTCTGCCATTAATAATAATATATGATACTGCTATCATAACTAATACAGCAATTACATATCCTGCTGAATCAGGTAAATAGGCCTCTCCAATTATTTTAAAATCTTCAGTTAACGGTGCAACTGTAGATCCTTTACTAACTCCAATCAAAATTCCTCTAAATACTAACATCCCTGCTAATGTTACAATAAAGGACGGAACTTTTTTATACGCGATCCACCAGCCGTTCCACAATCCAAATACTAAACCTAACACTAGCGTTATGGCAATAGCTAAAATTCCGTTTACTCCAAACCACACATTCAGAATAGCTGCAATACCTCCCAGTAATCCCATCAACGAACCTACTGAAAGGTCAATCTCTCCAGAGATAATAACAAACACCATTCCAATCGCAAGTATACCTGTTATAGACATTTGTCTAAAAAGGTTAGATATATTACGGAAAGTAAAAAAACTTCCTCCTGTAAAAACAGCAAAAATTAACCATATAGAAAATAATGCAGCAATCATTGTATACGTCTTCGTATCAAATTTAATAAACTTATTTTGTGTTGATTTCAATATACTTCTTTTTTCTGATTTTATCATGATTAGTTGCCCCCTATTGCACATTCCATAATCATTTCTTGAGTGAGATCTTTATTTTCAAATTCACCTTTTAATTTTCCTTCATGCATTACCAAAATTCTATCACTTATTCCAAGAACTTCTGGTAATTCGGATGAAACCATTATAATAGAAATCCCCTGCTTGACAAGACTAAACATGAGTTTATAAATTTCATATTTTGCACCAACATCAATTCCTCGTGTTGGTTCATCCAGAATAAGAATTTTCGGACCTATTAAAAGATTTTTAGCTAAAACAACTTTTTGCTGATTCCCACCACTCAAACTCTTCACTGCTAAATCCATACTAGCTGTTTTAATTCTGACTTCTTCAATATACTTTTTAATATCCTGTATTTCCATTCCTTCATCAATGCTGTTTAACTTTCTTTTATATCTTAATAAATTGGCAAGTGTAATATTTTTACCTACCGACATGATTCCCACAATTCCATGTCTTTTCCTATCTTCTGGAACCATTGCAATTCCATTGTCAATAGCATCTGCAGCATTTGAAATCTTAATTTTCTTTTCATTAATATATATTTCTCCCTCATGTCTTCCTAGATAGGTTCCATAAATACTGGAAACCAGCTCTGTACGTCCAGCTCCAACTAATCCTGCAATTCCAAGAATTTCTCCTTCTCTCAAGCTAAATGAAACGTTATCTACTACTTTTTTCTGGGGATTACTAGCATCGTACACTGTAAAATTTTTTACTTTTAATAATTCTTGACCAATAGGATGGTTTTCTCTAGGAAATAAATCTTTCATTTCTCTGCCAACCATCAGTTTAATGATTTTATCCTGACTTAAGTTTTCTATAGGTTCAGTACCAATACTACGACCATCCCGGATTACTGTAACTGTATCAGCTAGTTTCATCACTTCATTTAGTTTATGTGAAATATAAATGCAAGTAACACCCTTTTTTCTTAATCCTTTAATAATATTCATTAAGATTTCTACTTCTGCATCTGTTAATGAAGCTGTAGGTTCATCTAAAATTAAAATTTGTGCATTTTTTGACAGTGCTTTGGCAATCTCCACTAACTGTTGTTGTCCTATTCCTAAGTTTTTAACTAAAGTATAAGGATTAATATTTAAATTCAGCTCTTTTAACAATTTCTGAGTTTTGTTATACATTTCATTAAAATTAATGATTCCTCGTTTACTTACTTCAGAACCAATAAAAATATTTTCACTAACAGATAAATCTTTTACTAATGCTAATTCCTGATGAATAATTGCAATTCCCGCATTTTCGGAATCCTTAATACTTGTCATTTTAAGTTTTTTACCTTCATAAATAATATCCCCACTGTAGGTTCCATGAGGATAAACACCGCTTAATATGTGAGGTTGACATTCTCAAGTGCCTTGACACCTGAAAATTCTTTTGTTATATTCCTCATTTCCAGGATAAATTCATCCATTTAATATCCCTACCTTTGGTTTATTCTATAAAAAAGGGGAAACAGAAAAGTTTCCCCTATTAAATTTCTTATTTTTATACCTAACCTTATTTTACGTTTTTGTAAACATCTTCTTTTTTATGGAATCCATCTTTAATAACTGTTTCGTCAATATTTTCTTTAGTAACTGCAATAGGTGTCAGTAAAATGGATTTTACATCTATCTTACCATTGTTTACCGTAGCACTTGTTTCAATTTCTTCACCTTTAGCCATTGCTACCGCAAGTTCTGCAGCCTTTGTTGCTAATTTCTGAATAGGTTTATAAACTGTCATTGTTTGTGTCCCTTCTACTATTCTTTGACATGCAGCTAAGTCTGCATCCTGTCCAGAAATAGCAACTTTTCCATCTAAATTTTGTGCAGCTAGGGCTTGAATCGCACCACCAGCAGTACTGTCGTTAGATGCTACTACCGCATCAATATTGTTGTCATTTGCAGTTAACGCATTTTCCATTATCTTTAATGCTTCTTCAGGAAGCCAGTCTTTTGCCCACTGGTCACCTACTATTTTAATGTCACCTTTGTCAATTAAAGGTTGAAGTACATTCATTTGACCTTTTCTAAATAACTTAGCATTATTATCTGTTGGGGATCCACCTAATAAAAAGAAATTTCCTTTATTAACCTTTTTTAATATACCTTCTGCTTGAAGCTCTCCAACTCTTACATTATCGAATGAAATATAGTAATCTACATCTGCATTCGTAATTAATCTATCATATGCCAGCACCTTTATACCTGCTTTATGTGCTTGTTCTACAACAGGTGCTATTGCAGCACCATTATGAGGAATTACTACTAATACATCTATTCCTTGAGAAATTAAGTTTTCAGACTGAGATAACTGAGTTTGGTCATCACCGTTAGCAGATTGTACTAATACTTCTGCTCCTAATTCCTCAGCTCTTTTCTTAAAGATATCTCTATCATGCTGCCATCTTTCTAATCTTAAATCATCAATAGAAAGACCAATTTTAATCTTATCTTTAGCTTTATCTTCTGATGTTGATGGATTTGTAGATTGTGATGCAGATTCATTACTGCATCCAGCAAGGCTACTGAAAATTATTATACTTAAAAGTGCAATAGATAACAACTTGATAAAACTTTTTTTCATATTATGTTCCTCCTTTAATGTAAAAATAGGTTTTACAAACTTCATGTAAAATGATGTTAAATAGAAGTTAAGAAGTATTTATAACTTATCTTTAAAATATGTAGCATCTATAGTTTTTAGCAAGTTGCCTTCACTAAAAAATCTACTAATAGACCATAAATTTAAATATTTAAATGTAGATTGAAAAATACTAAAATCTTTATTTAAATGAATAAGATACGATAATATGCAAGTATGCAACTTGCTTTTTCTATATTGCTACTATTTCTCACCTCCTTATTTTTTATCTTTAAAATAAATTTAGATTAAACTGTTAATATCTTTTTTAATCTAAATTTGTTGATATAAGTATAAAAAGTATCTTATAGATTAAGTTTTATTGTTTTCAAAAACCAAGTTGAACCTAAATTTAATTTTTTATTAAACTACTAATTTTAAACATATTTTATTTGTTATAATATTATTTAATTTTATACACTTATTATAACACAATACTTGTAACTTTTGCAATAGTTTTATAAGTTAAAAGCTTTTAAGTATTAAAATTTTTAAGTTATATAAATGACGCGATATATCTTTATATCTCAATATATTTTTTTACAATGATATCCATTTCTTCTTCTGATTTAGGAATTTCAATATCTTTAAACAAATACCAATATTCTGTATGAGTAATACAAGTATTTGCTTTTACCACAGAAATCGGTGATAAAGATTCCATTTCTAGCATAAAATCTGTAGTGTAAGTTTCATAAGAGCATCCTCCATCAGGATAAGAACAATCTACATCATGCTTAAATTTTTTTACAAACATATTTCCTTGATTAAAATAAGCTGCCCACCCAGCTTCATTGTTAATCCCAATTTTAAATGGCTGTTTCTCCCGAGGGTTTTGACTTAGCCCGATATACTTTTTCCCAAAATTCACCCTTTTATCCTGAATATGAGTATAAGGCCACAATGCTAAATGTCTATTGCTCAAAAATCCTGTATCCCGATTTTGATAAGGAATAACCTCATATCCTCCTTTTTTCATAACTGTTAAACCCCATAAAGCTAACTTAATATCCCAAGCATTTTTATTAGTCAGTTTATGCACTACTTTTACACATGAAGTCTTCTTATCTATAATAATTTCCAATTCTTTTTGTACTTGCACCCAATTTTCTGTTTCCTGAATAACTATAATTCCATCTTCAATAAAGTTAATTGTTACAGGTTGATTATCGGGCATATATGTTCTTGGAAAAACTTCCGGACTATGCCAAAAACGATGTCCCCCCATCATTTTCCACATTTCTTCTCCCACTTTTATTTGTGCTGGAGCATCATCACAAAATACGTTAGACTCTCCACAAAAACTATAATGCATAATACGAGGCCCAAAATTATAGGGAACATATATTTCTATTATACCATTGCTTATCTTAACTAAGCGACCAAATTTTTCATGCTGTATCTCCTCTGTAATTACTTGTGCCATTATTTATCTACCTTTCTTGTAAGATAATAATATTACAAAATTTAATTATATTAAATTTTTTCATTATATATTTCATTTATTTTCTTGAATTGTGTTTTTAAAGAAATATATATGTCTTTATAAACTGAATAATATTTATTATATACAGTTGTATTTTCAGAGTTTGGCTGCTGAGTACTTACTCTTTTTATTGCTGTTTCACAAGCTTCCGGTACACTAGAATATATACCTGCTCCTACACCTGCTAATAACGCAGCTCCAAGAGCTGGTCCTTCACTGGAATTAATGGTTACGATATTGGTATTAAACATGTCTGCTTGCATCTGTCTCCACAACTTACTTTTTCCTCCACCACCGGATGCTCTAACTTCATTTACTTCTATTCCCATTTCTTTTATAATTTCCATGCAATCTTTTAAGCTGTAAGCAACTCCTTCCATTACTGACCTTAGCATATCTCTTTTTGTATGACGTGCAGATAATCCAAAAAATACCCCTTTGGCATCAGGGTCAAGATGGGGTGTCCTTTCACCCATTAAATAAGGAAGATAAATAAGTCCGTCACAGCCTGGCTTCACTTTTTCTGCCTGCCGATCCATTAGATAATAGGGGTCTATTTCCATTAATTCGGCTGTTTCTTTTTCTGCCATACAGAAGTTATCTCTAAACCATTTAAGGGATAATCCTGCTCCTTGCGTAACACCCATTACATGCCAGGTATTTGGAACAGCATGACAGAAAGTATGCACTCTACCTTTAGGGTCAATGGTTACTTTATCGGTATATGCAAATACAACCCCTGAAGTTCCAATTGTTGATGACACAATACCTGCTTTAACAATACCATTACCAACTGCTCCTGCTGCCTGGTCACCGCCACCGCCTACAACCGGAGTACCCTCAAATAAACCTGTCAGCTTTGAAGCTATTGAAGATATTTTTCCACTTACTTCTTGTGACTCGTATACTTTTGGAAGTAAAGCTTTATCAATACCTAACTTACTTAGTACCTCGTCACTCCAATTTCTTTCAGTAATGTTTAAAAATTGCATTCCACTTGCATCGGACACTTCTGTAGCAAATTCTCCTGTTAGCATAAATCGTACATAATCTTTAGGCAGTAGAATTCTAGCTACTTTTTCATATATTTCAGGTTCATGATTTTTTACCCACATTACCTTTGAAGCTGTAAATCCAGTCAAAGCCGGATTTGCTGTAATTTCTATTAATTTTTCTTTTCCGACTAATTCTGTAATCTGTTCACATTCTTTACCTGTCCGCTGGTCACACCATATGATAGAAGGCCTTAAAACCTTATTATTCTTATCTAATAAGACAAGTCCGTGCATCTGTCCGGATAAGCCGATTCCTTTTATTTCCTCTGCTTTTACTCCACTCTTATATATTACCTCTTTTATTGTATTAACAGTTGCACTCCACCAGTCTTCAGGATTTTGTTCTGCCCATCCTATCTGAGGTTGATATAGAGGATATTCTCCCAATGCACTGGCAACAGCATTGCCCTGCGTATCGAATAAAACTGTTTTGGTACCCGATGTACCTATATCAATACCCAATAAATATGCCATAGTATTTCCCACCTTACCTATTCTGCTAAATAATCTTTTCATTAACAAAAAACAATTCTTGAAACGGAAGTAAAGAAGCTCCTAAAATAGATGAATTTTCTTTTAATCTAGAAGTCAAAATTTTTGTATCTCCCTCTTTGTAAAAACTGTTTTCTATAAACACTCTTTCCTTTAACGGTTCTAGAAGTAAATCTTCGAGCTGGCTAATTTCTCCACCTATAATAATATAATGAGGGTCTAGTGATAGTATAATATTTTGTATTCCAATTGCTAAATAATCCAAATAAGACTCCCACACTTTTTGCGCTGTATAATTTTTATCACGTAATAAAGTAAAAAATTCTTTTAAAGATGTAATATTACTCTGTGTTTCTTTATTATAATTTTTTAAAAGTGCCCTGTCAGATGCATAGAGTTCCCAGCAACCATTCTTACCGCAGCTGCATTTTTGTCCCCCAGCTACTATCGTTGTATGGCCAAACTCCCCAGCTCTCTTATTTTTTCCTTTATACAAGTAATCTTTAATTACAATGCCTGTACCAATCCCCTGTGTAACAGATATATATATAAGATTATTGAGCTTTTGGCCAATTCCTAAAGTCAGTTCGGCAAAAGCAGCTGCGTTAGCCTCATTTTCAATATATATAGGTAGTGAAAAAAGTTTCGTAAAAATTTTAAAGTCAATATTTCTGACTCCTAAATTTGGCGCCAATTCTAAAAGCATTTTCTCTTCATTAACTGTACCTGGAAGTGAAAAACCAATTCCTGAAATATTCTTTTTCGGTATATTATTTTCTTCTATCACCTGGTTAACAATCTTATAAATCCGCTGAAAAATTTCTTCAATATTATCAAAACCGGTAATGGAAAAACAAGTATCGTACTTAATTTGTGAATCTAAATTTGTTAAAATGATTCGAACATGGTCTAAATCGATATTAATTCCAAATGAATATCTTGAATCAGGAATAAATCTCACAATTACAGGCTTTCTTCCGCCTGTTGAATCTGCTACTCCTGCCTCTTCGATAATTCCTTCTGCAATCAGCTCATTAATATTATTTGTAACAGTAGGAATACTAATACCTGTTTCTTTTGAAATCTCTTGTTTTGTAAGTTCTCTCTTTTGATAAAGAAGACTTAAAATTTTTCTTCTATTAGATTTTCTGATTGTCTCATGATCTACCGTATTTAATTTAATCATATGCTCTATCACCATACTTCTAATAATATTAAGGACAGATTAAAAACTGTCCTTAATTAATTATACTT
The DNA here is from genome assembly GCA_030156665.1 of Clostridiales bacterium. GTDB lineage: Bacteria > Bacillota > Clostridia > SK-Y3 > SK-Y3 > JASGMB01. The sequence continues at coordinate 62 of JASGMB010000137.1, read as the reverse complement.
GAAAAATATATTGATTTAAAAGAGCTTCTAACATTTCTTGTCTGCCCGAAACATTTTTAATT
>JASGMB010000017.1 GCA_030156665.1 Clostridiales bacterium | reverse complement strand
AACTGAAAATTCCATTATTAACCAAATGGTAGGCTTGTTTAGTATTGCCTTTTTTACGTTTTAGTCAATAGTTCACAGCTAATTGTATTTTTCACGCTAGCACTTGTATAAAATTATATCCTAATTTTAAACCATAATAAATAACAACTATCCCACAAACTACATTTATAATTCTAACAATCGTTGAATTCAATACGCTACGAAAGCTCCAAGCTATAGTTGCTAATCCCGTAAACCAAGTAAACGAAGCTAAGCATACACCAGTAATAAAAACTTTTGAAGCCTCTAAAGATAAAGATGCCCGAAATCCTCCTAATAATAATGAACCATCTATTAAAGCTTGAGGATTAAGCCATGTAACTGCAAAACAAATAGATACTATTTGCAGTATAGGTTTATCAACATCTACCTTTTTCGATAAATCCGGTTGTGATTTAATAAGGTTAAAACCAACATAAATAACAGCAATACTGCCAAAAAAGAAAACCAATATTTTTATTATATAAAATTTATCTATTAAAACCCCGATGCCATAAAAACTTGCCAGTGCTAATGAAATATCAAAAATAGTGGTAATAAATGCTACTTGATAAGCTCGAATCCTGTTCATACTGATAGCAGAATTTATTACATATAAATTCTGTGCTCCAATCGGTGCAAGATAAGCAAAAAGTCTTTTTATAAAAGATTCTCAAGGTTGACTTTTTTGAAACACATGACGGAAATTATAAATAAATTTGTCCACAAAATACAAAGGTTTATAATTTCCTATGTGTTATAAAAAACTGCTGATTGTCTCCAACCAAATTAACAGAAATAAATCAACCAATTTTGACTATAGTAATATGGCCAGGATTAAATCCTGGCCATTTGTTTATTTCCCAGCTTTATTTTACTACTACATCAACCACACTTCGAATATCCGCAATTCCTGCAAACCACACATCCGCCTTCATGCTCTAATAATTTTGAACAGTCGGGGCAGTATTTACCTAATTCATATTCTTGGCGTTCAGGGTTATTGCAAACATCTCTCATGGTACACTCTGCGCAATCGGAAACGCAGGTAATCTTTTCTATTTCTTCCTCCGTAAATTCTACATTTTTATATCCATTTCCGTTTTGTATTCTTACTACTTTTTCTATTACGCGGGCAATAGCGTCCGGACAGGACATCACTTTCAGGCCATTTTGATGCTGTCTTATTGTAGATAAGCATCGGATTCCTTTTAACTGTTCTATAATAGCATGCACATCCATTCCGGACCTTAGTGCGATGGATACCAATCTACTTGTCGCTTCGGACTGAGATGGACAACCTCCTGCTCTTCCTGTATTGGTAAATACTTCACAGATTCCTTGCTCATCATAGTTAACGGTTATGTATAGGTTTCCACAGCCTATTCTCACTTTTTCTGTGAAGCCGGTAGTAATATCCGGTCTGGGCCTTGGCACAATGTCATGGTGTACTTTTTGTTGGGTGGTTTGCTCATTGCCTTCTTTTTCTTTTACTTTCCCTATATTGAGCACCTGAGCATCACGGCTGCCGTCACGGTATATGGTGACTCCTTTACACCCTAATTTATAAGCCAATTGGAATACCTCTGCTACTTCTTCCCGTGTTGCTTCATTTCTAAAATTAACCGTTTTAGATACTGCATTGTCGGTATATTTTTGAAATGCCCCCTGCATTTTTATATGCCATTCAGGCGAAATTTCATGGGATGTGACAAATATTTTCTTTATGTGCTCAGGAATTTCTTTTAAACTATGAATACTTCCAGTCTGGGCAATCTCCTTCATCAGCTCATGAGAGTAAAATCCTTCTTTTTTTGCTTTTTCTTCAAAAATAGGATTTACTTCTATAAGCTCATTGTTATCCATTACATTTCTTATGTAAGACAGTGCAAATACAGGCTCTACCCCGCTAGATACCCCAGCAATAATACTTAACGTACCTGTAGGGGCAATGGTAGTTACCGTAGCATTTCGTAACTTTAGTCCCTTTGCCTTATATACGCTCTTTTCATATAACGGGAATGTGCCTCTCTTCTCGGCCAATTCTGCACTTGCCTCTTTTCCCTTTTCGCTGATAAACTGCATAATCTGTTCTGCAAGTTGTATCCCTTCATAGGAGTTATAAGGTATCTGTAACTTAAATAGTAAATCGGCAAATCCCATAATCCCCAAGCCTATTTTTCTGGTGGATTTCGTCATTTCCTCAATTTTTTCTAAAGGATATTTATTCACATCAATGACATTATCAAGAAAATGCACTGCTTTTCTTACAGTTTTTTCTAATTTCTCAAAGTTGAGCTCTGCTTTTCCGTTTTCTTCTTTAGCCATTACCAAAAGATTAATGGAACCTAAATTACATGATTCAAAAGGTAAAAGTGGCTGTTCACCACATGGATTGGTACTTTCAATTTCTCCTACCTCAGGTACTACATTGTCCCTGTTTAAACGGTCAAGGAAAATGATACCCGGTTCCCCGTTTTTCCAAGCCGAATCGACAATTTTATCAAACACTGTTCTTGCATTTAATTTTCCTACCACTTTATTCAGGTGCGGGTCTATTAAGTCGTAATCCTTGTTCTCTTCCACCGCCTTCATAAATTCTTCTGTCATGCCTACACTGATATTAAAATTATTGATTTCCGCATTATCCTGTTTGCAGGTAATAAATTCCATAATGTCCGGATGATCCACCCTTAATATTCCCATGTTGGCACCTCTGCGGGTACCACCCTGTTTAACCGCCTCGGTGGCAGCATTAAATACCTTCATAAAGCTAACCGGGCCACTGGCTACTCCTCCGGTGGAATTCACCGTAGAACCTTTTGACCTTAAACGTGAAAAACTAAATCCCGTTCCTCCGCCGCTTTTGTGAATCATTGCCGCCTGCTTGATGGCTTCAAATATTCCTTCCATACTGTCTTCTACAGGAAGGACAAAACAGGCACTTAACTGACCTAAAGGTCTTCCTGCATTCATCAGTGTAGGAGAGTTAGGCAAGAACTCCAGATTGGACATCATATCGAAAAATTCCTGCTTGGTTTTTGCAACATCAGCATTTTTATCATATAACTTGTCAGCTTGAGCAACTGCATCTGCAACCCTTTCAAACATTTTTTCAGGAGTCTCTAGCAGTCTTCCGTCCTCATCTTTTGCAAGATACCTTTTTTCCAACACTTTAATGGCATTTTCAGTTAACTTCACCTTGATCACGTCCATTTCCTATATTTAGTATTATGATTAGAATCATTGCTCTATATATTGTATCACAGAAGAAAAAACTGTCAATATTTCTAGCAATATTTTCTATAGTACTTTATTCCTATATCTTTTCATATGCCCTAAACTCTGCTATACTGTTTGAAAAGATAAAATTCAAAATTAGTTAAAGGATGATGACATGCTTAAATTGTGGGGTAAAATGATTAAAAATAACCGGATAATTGAGCAATATACCGCCGAATATGCTAAAAATGATTTATCTAAGTCTGAAATGGTGAATCTTTGTGTTGAAGAAATCTGCAGAGAATTTGACATTCAAAAACCTATGTGGTTTCCTTTAAATGTAAAGGACTTTGCTAAATACGGCAGAACTGTTTTCAAAGCTGATAATTTTATAGAAGAAATTGAATTTGACAGTTTTGAGGTCGAGTTATTGGACGACGAAATCGAGAAAAAGCGATGAGGATGCACCTCTTCGCTTTTTAAATTGACAATGAAAATTCCCATCATCTATTTTTTTAATATTAACCAATTTTCTTGCCGGTAAAATGAACGAAAGGACGATCCGGCGAACTCTGTTTGATTAAATATTCATAAATTTTCTGATCCAGATTTATATTTAGTGCATGGATTCCCTGCAATCCGAACATAATATTGAATTCAAAAATATAATACTGATCATCCACCACTGCAACATCAAATCCCGCATGGTTGATACCTAACTTGCCGGCAACACTATGGACCAAATTCATAGCTTTTACCGATATAGGATCAAAAGAAATACTACCTCCCGCCGCTACATTATTTTTAAAGCTGCCTTCAGCACCTATTCTCCAGTATCCGCATACAACCTCATCTCCCACATAGACAATTCTCATATCTCTATCAATCGGAAGATATTCTTGTACATAGAGTACGTCATTCTGTACACAATAATTTTTAAAATCCTGCTTATTTTTTATCAAATGCACCCCATTACCGCAGGAATTCCGTACTTCTTTACCCACAAAAGGAAAATAGAAGGTATCCAAGATATATTCCTGATTTATTTCTGTGTTAGAAAGTATTTCGGTATACGGAACCACTTCAGGCATAATGCTCATTAATGCTCTGGTCATCTCAACTTTATCATGTCCTAAATGGTAAGCACTAATACTGGGGAAAATACGCTTTTCCAGTCCGTAAACCAAAGCATTCACCTGCCAATATTCGGGGAAAATCACCCAATCGGCTTCTTTAATCCTATCTATTTCCTTAAAGAAATGTTCTGATTTTATATAACTTGTATCAGGTATTCCCCTTCCCCTAAAAGGGTGAAAACAAACATTCTGCATATCCCCATAACCTCTCTCACAACTTAATATGCGAATATAGCAGATTAATCATAATCCAAAAACGGTTATTCGTCAATAGGTTAAATTTGCAAAAAAAGAAACTGCATTTATTACCGAAATGCAGTTTCTTTTTTTGTAAATTTATTGATTAGCTTTTCTTGCAACTTCCTGCCAATTAGCAGGGTATACAACATACATAAACCTACAAAAATCCGGTGCACTAAACTTAATGGATGTATTTTTTGGAATTAAAACAATATCACCTTTATGTCCAATAACTTTTCTATCTCCAATCATTATTTCTAGTGTTCCATCTATTACATAATCTATTTCATCATACTGGAGCGTCCAATCAAAGTACGATTCTTTCATTTCCATAATACCACATCCTAATCTGGGACTCTCTTCTAACGTAAGAACATCAGCTAAATACACCTCGTCGCCTTCTTTACCTGTATCAAACTTTTCAGGCTTTACGGTATCCGTTTTTATAGAAATGACACCACTTTCATCTATATGTTTTAGGAAACCGTTTTTATTTAAAGATAATTGTTCGGCAATCACTTTTTTAACGATCTCTTCCAGCATTTGTTTGCTAATTTCACTCATGCTGTAGCTCCTTCCTTTTTATGGGTTATTTGCTGCTCAGTTTTTGTTTTCTCCCCAAAGGTATTATTGGCAATGACAATAGCTAAAATAACTGCCGTAATACCTGCAACTAATTTTCCTACTACCATGGGAAAAATCATCTCTTTTGCAACACCGGCAGTGAAACCCAAGTGATCACCAAATACAAATGAAGCACTTACGGCAAAAGCGACATTGATAATTTTACCTCTATCATCCATATCCTTCATTAAACCGAACATGGGTATATTATTTGCTAAAGATGCAACCATTCCGGCAGCAGCAACATCTCCCATTCCCAGTAGTTTTCCTAATTGCAGCAGAGGCTTTTTAAATACTTTCGTTATAAAATGTACCATCGGAAAAGCACCTGCCAACATTAGCGCGATGTCACCTACGATTTCTATACCATCCGAAACGGGGGCCATACCGGGAATAACAACAATGCCTGTTAAAGTTTCAATGATGATAGCTGCTAACCCAATGGTAATGACTATCACAACGCCCCTACCGAATACATTAAAACCTTTGATCATCTTTTCAGGTATTTTCCACAGTCCAAATGCTAAAAGTAAAGACACAATGATAATCGGTACCAAATTGCTTAGTATCATGGAAATATCAAATCCTGCTGCCAATCCGCCTGCCAAACATCCCAAAGGTATTGTAATCATACCAGCTAAAATGCCGGTAGCTAAAAATTTGCGATCCTCTTTTTTAATAATTCCAAGTGCTACAGGTATGGTAAAAACAATGGTGGGACCCATCATTGCACCCAATATTAATCCTCCAAAAAGTCCTGCTTCTTTGCTTTGTGCCAGTTCCATCGCTAAAGGATATCCACCCATATCATTTGCCAGCAGTGTTGGCGCAAACATTGCCGGGTCAGCCCCCAAAGCTGTATATACAGGAACTACAACAGGCTTTAAAATTACTGCCAATACCGGCGCTAATGATACAACCCCTACCATTGCAACTGCAAGGGAACCCATTGCCATAATACCTTCTTCAAATTTTTCACCTAGTCCGAATTTATTTCCTATAATTTTATCCAAAGCACCTAAAGACATAAAAATTACCATGATATAAATAATAATTTCATTAATCCCCATCATCTAATCCCCCTCTAATTTCCTTCTTTAATTTAATAATTCATCACAAACATTTTAGAACTGCTCTGCATTACTTATATTACTCTTAGGCAAAATCGCTTCAATTTCATCATGTGGCCGTGGTATAACGTGAACAGAGATCAATTCTCCCACCCTTTCTGCTGCTGCGGCACCTGCATCGGTTGCAGCCTTTACTGCACCAACATCACCTCTGACCATTACAGTAACCAGTCCTCCTCCTATTTGTTCTTTTCCGATGAGTATAACATTTGCAGCTTTTACCATTGCATCCGCGGCCTCAATAGCCCCTACCAATCCTTTGGTTTCGACCATTCCCAATGCGTTCATACTTGACATTTATCATTCCTCCTATCATTATTTATGAATAATCCTTAAAACATTACCTACAATTTTACCAGTTACTTCATTATCAAAAATATTAAAATCCTTTCTTAAAATATTGATAATTGTATTTTCCAAATCCGATTCAGTATTGCTTCGACATTCACCATGCGCAAGCTCCCAGTTTACACATTGTACTGCTTCTTCTTTTACCTTCTTCCTGTCTCCATATACAATGGTTATCCCTCTGTCTCTTAGAATATCTTTTACCCCGGGGGATAAAATCATTGAGTGATCCACATAGATTGTATTATTCTTTTTACATACAAAATCAGTAAAATTATTTTTAGTAATCAACTTTTTTGCCACCTTACCACCTCCTCATCTACAGCAATTGATCAAACAATTCTTTCCTTGGAGACGGAATCACCACTTTATTTACCAGCATTCCTGACGCTTCCCCAATATTCGCACCCGCTTCAACAGCTTCTTGAACTGCACTTACATCCCCGGTGAGTGTGATAAACGATTTTCCACCAATTGCAAACCCAGATCTTATTTCTATCAGATCCACAGATGCAGCCTTCGCAGCAGCATCCGCAGCAACAATAGAGGTGGCAATACTAAAGAATTCCAACACCCCCAATGAATTTACTTCATTTACCGGAGTGGTTCCATTCATTGCACGTATTAGTTGGGGATGTACCCTCGGAAGTACCAGCTTATCTACTATAAACTGTTTTCCCACTTCCACTCCCGCTTCAACCGAAGCCTTAACTGCTCCTACATCTCCAGAGATAAGAACAATATACTTCCCCGGACATATCGAATGAGCCCGTAACAATTCAACCTCAGCCGCTTTTGTCATAGCATCTGCTGCTTCAATTCCTTTCGCAATACTATTGAATTCTAATAGTCCTATTGTTCTTATCATGAAATCACCTCATTGTTTTCATCACTTTGAATCACGATACTGTCCGATATAGCACACACTCTGCCGTCTATACTAGCGTGAACATTTGCACCTAAATCTCCCATCGGCACCTCTCCGACCAACTGACCTTTATAGACCCTGTCACCAACTTTTACTTTAGGACTAGCCGGTTTGCCAATATGCTGACTTAGCGGAATATTGACCTTGAAAGTTTTTACTGCAAACGGTCCTTCGACAATGCAGTCTTTATACTGCGTTAAATTTAACCTGGATATCAACCTGTTAACAGGTATCTTTCTGTACGCTCTTATTTGTTGCGCGGTCGGTTTTTCCTGACCTTTCTGATATCTTATCCCTTTTTCCCTGAATTGTTTTTTTAAATAACCATTGATGGTTTTAGGTGATAACCCCATCGGACAGGCATACAGTTCACAAACTCCGCATTCACAGCAAATCAGCGCTTCTTTTAAAATTTCTTCATTATTTTCAGCTACTCCAATGCTTCGCATGATTCTATGAGGTCTTAACTTATGTCCGATTAGATTGCGTGGACACAGATCGGTACACATCGAACATTGAATACAACATGTCTTCGCCCGATGAATGATATAGTGGATAGGTGTTTCTTTTCTTTCTACAATGTAATGGTCTTCCGGGACAATAATCAGTGCCCCCACTGTCTTAGTGACCACTTCATCTTTGATTTGATTTTGGTGAATAATGCTTCCCATCATTGGCCCGCCTATTATGACACTAAAATCTTGTACAGTAGATCCTCCAGCCGCTTCAATACATTGGCCAATACTAATTCCTATAGGAACCTTTAGTATGCAAGGTTGTTTCACCTCTCCCGCGACAGTAAGGTATTTTTCAATAACAGGTTTACCTGCCATTGCATCAAGTATATTTACCAAAGTTGCTATATTGGATACTACTGCGCCTACATCTAAGGGTATACCACCTTCCGGAATGGATCTCTCTGTAATTTCATAAACCAATATTTGCTCATCTCCGGCCGGATAGAAGTTATCCAATAAAAAAAGGGTAACCTTCGAATTTAACGCCTTAATGGCAGACTGGAGCTGAGCAATTTCTTTAGTATATTTTCTTTTCAATCCCAATACTAACTTGTCTGCTTCTACTTGTTTTCCCACTTCTTCTATTGCTTTAATCATTTCAAAGCTTTTTGTTCTCATTAAATATTTATCAGTTTCTAAAAGAGGCTCACATTCTGCACCATTAATAATGAAATATTCTACCTTGCAGTTTAGTTTCAGGTGGGTGGGAAAACCTGCACCTCCTGCACCAACAACTCCTGCATCAAATATTTTTTGAATGAGCTCCATATCTGCCCCCCTTCCATCCTTCAATGTCGTTATTAATTTCTACTTCATCAATAATTCCAACCACTGTTGCATCTACCGGAGCTTCAACTTTTCCAACTGCCTTTCTGGCAGAGCTGCCCTGGACAACCAAAACAGTCTCACCAATTCCTGCACCAACACGGTCTACTGCCACAAAGGTCTGTAAATCAACTTCCCTATAATAGTCCATTGGTTTTATTACTAGCAACTTTAAACCATTCAATGCCTCCTCTTTCCGTGTTGCCCAAACGTTTCCTACAACTTTGCCAACAATCATAGATCTCTTCCTTCCTTTATTCTAGGCACAACGTTTCATTTTTTAACGATACTCATTTCATGCCTTCTTATATAATCTAATGCAAGTGGTGTGACGATTGAATTTTTATGAATGTGCATGGTTTTATATCCTTTACTGAATACCTTGCAAACATCATTTTCTACAATCACCCGTTTATCCACTGCTACTGCTTGACATTCTGCTATAGATGTTTTTTCTACTATTTGTTTGTTTTCAACATTACCGGATATATATTCACAAATGTTTTGCTTCTTTATCACATGTATCCCAAAACTGACCAACTTATTTTCATAGGTTTCGAACATTTTGTAAAAATTCGGATTGGAAGTTTCTTTGAACTTTCTGTAAACAATACCTTCTTCCATTACGATTATTGTCTTTCCATGAAAAATACCTTCAATGACAATACAGGAAACATCACTTTGCTCTAGCCCCATCGCAATACTCCCCAGATCATGATTTGTGAGTTTAGGGACAATGATATAGTCAAACATCCCAACACTATCTTCATTACAAAAGTCATCTAAAAATACAGTATTAATGTAGGCTGTGGTAATATATTCATAATCCTTCTCTCTTTTAGAATCCAAAATCAGTATTTTGTTAGTTTTTAACGACTGCCCGTTCAACTGAAGGCCATTGATTCTTTTTAACACTTCTTCTACAATCATACTTATCAATCTGTCATGGGTCATGGAATCACTTCCTTATGCTTTACAATTCATCGCTATGCCTAAAGGCGTAACTAAAAACGGATTATTGGGTTTATGCGTTCGTATCCCTGTCTCTGTTTCGATGACTTTTTCAATATTCTCTAAACAACATGTACCGCCAACCAAATAAATATCTTCCACGTTATGCTCGGCAATATGTCCCTTTACGATGGATGCCATCTTTTGAATTACCGGCCTAACGATTGTAAATATTTCCTTTTGTCTATCCTTACTTTTTTTGATTGCTTCGGCTTCTTCAAAACTAATACCGTAATTTCCTGCAATAACCAAAGACAAGTGGGTACCGCCGGTAGGTTCATCCGCTGTGTAAATGACTTGACCATTTTTCAGTATCGACAGTCCTGTTGTGCCGCCGCCAATATCTACAATTACGCCATTTTTTATCCCTAAAACCGCATTAGCGGCAGTGGGTTCGTCAAGAATTCCTGTCACTTCCATACCAGAGCCTTCTACCACATATTGATGAGTTTTGCAGTCACCTTCCCCTGTTCCGGGTGGAACAGCTATCGCAGCTTTCATCAATTCAACTCCCAATCTTTTTTCTAACTTAGTTTTTAATTCTCTTACAATGCTGCACGCCCCTATATAATCAACAACTAGACCATCCTTCAACACCTGGGCAAATTGCATTTCGCAGGCTACAGGATTCATTGCCGCATCTAAAACCACTAAAACAATATAAGCTGTGCCTAGATCAACACCAACAAGTAAGGGTTGGCTTTTTTTAAATGATCCGGTCCTTTGTATACTCTTTTCAACTTTTTCAATCAAATCATTTGCCGTTGTAAAATCCATATTAAAAACGCTTCCTTCCTAACCGATAATTTCTCCAACAGCGCCGGTCCTACAACCTGCTGCATTTGCTTCATCAAAATCTATATGCATGTTAAGTTTAAAGTGGCTGCTCACTCTTACTACGACATCTTCAAAAACAACAGTTCTGTCTCCTTTTACTCGGACACTCACAATTTGCTTATCGTGTACATTAAAATTTTTAGCATCTTCCGGTGTCATATGGATATGTCTTTTCGCTACGATAACCGATCCCCTCGCTTCTATAACCGCTTTCTCTGTAGCAATATACAGTGATGCACTTCCATCCAACTGTCCAGATTCCCTGACAGGAGGGTCAACCCCTAATACCCTGGCATCTGTTTTGGAAATTTCAACTTGGGTTTTATGTCTTGCAGGACCTAAGATCGCAACGCCTTGAATAACCCCTTTAGGACCTATCAATGTAACCCGCTCATTACATTGAAATTGCCCCAGCTGAGATAAATCTTTTTTCTTCGTCATTTTATAATCATTACCAAACAATATTTCTATGTGCTGTTGACTCAGGTGAACATGTCTTGCCGACACTTCAACAGGAATTGCTTGCCGCTCCTTTATAACTTCCACTACTTTTCTTACAATTTCATTGACCAATGTTTGGTTCAATTTACCACCCCTTTTACTTGTATAAGCCCGCTTTATATTTGCACATTATAATATAAATACAACTGCTGAGTCTGTTCAGGGCTCTTATAATACCTAATCTTTCTACTTCGCATTCTTTTTTGAAAGCAGTAACGGCAGCTATTTCAACTTCTCTTACACTGCTTCTGAGTGAATTTAATCCAATCATTATTTCTCCCATTTCGTAGTTAGGCAGTATATGCCCAATTCCGAAATATTTTTTAGGATGGTGTGACATTTCCCTTAACTGCTCTTCATTTAGTCCGATTACTTCCCTTTTGTTTAAATCTTCATTTAGTACTTCTGCTCTAAGTATTTCCCTTATATAAATTAAAACATCTTCCAATTCTTCCACTAACCTTTTTTCACCTTTAGCGTCAGCTAATATTTGAAATGTCAATATTTCAGATTGAAAACTATCCAATTTTCCCCGCAGAATAATTCTGGGATGGTCTTTATAAACCAGCTTGTTCCCATGAATTTGTGTCATATGCTCCGGTTTTTTTTCATATATGCCACCGGAGTAGTAGGATATATATTTGGGAATGATTTTATGCTCGGGAGTCTTCAACTCCTCGTATTCCATTTCATGTTTATGTGCACACTTTTTCTTGTCTTGTTCCGACTGCTCTTTGGATTGAATGACCAGCTTAACATTCTTGTCTCTCAAATACTGTCTTGCGGAAGGAGTAATGAGTACATCCGGATTTACAAAATATTGAGCCGGTGCTTTATGTTTGAATTCTGCACGAAGAACTGTCTCTGTTAATACTTTCATGGGCTCACTCCCTTTGGTTCATCAAGTTCACCCGGACCCATAAAAGGTCCGGGTTTACTATTATGCCTCTACTTTCGGAAGTATTACTTCCACCTCACTGTGTGGTCTAGGAATTACATGAACAGATATCAATTCTCCTACCCTTTCTGCTGCTGCGGCCCCTGCATCTGTAGCAGCTTTTACTGCACCAACGTCTCCTCGCACCATCACTGTCACTAAACCTCCTCCTACATGTACCTTCCCTACTAAAGTAACATTTGCAGCTTTTACCATTGCGTCTGCAGCTTCAATAGCACCTACCAAACCTTTGGTTTCAATCATTCCCAATGCATTCATATTTGCCATTTACAATTCCTCCTTAAATTTTTTAGTTTAATGAAAAACCAAATTGCCAATGAAAAAATTTGTTAACAGTTTATGGTTCACAGTTCACAGCCCACAATTTTTATCTTTTTAATAACACATAGGAAATTATATCGATAACCAATATCTAAATTTAAAATAAATTAATGTAGTTATCGATGAAATGAACCAACTTCAAATCATAATATTTAGTTTTAAAGTTGGTTAATTATAAACCTTTGTATTCTGTGAATGAATTTATTTATAATTTCCGTCATGTGTTTCAAAAAAGTCAACCTTGAGAATATTTTATAAAAAGACTTTTTTAATTACTGTGAACCGTGAACATTCTATATTTGAATATTCAAAGCAAATTTGGAATTTCATTAATAATTTTTTAATTGTTCCAATACCAGCTTAGTAATTTGTTCAATATCAATGCGGTCTATCATTTTTGCTTCTTCAGGTTGAATACCTAAATCATCAACGCCATAAGCCATCCTTCTGATATTAATCAGGTGCATTGGCCCGACGTTATCAGAGGTGGCATTGCCGCCAACAGTTCCGCATCCAAGCGTAAAAGCAGGTGCAAGGTTTGTACTTAAACCGATTGCTCCTTGCGTTGAAGGCGTATTTACCAAAAATCTGGAAACTGGCTTTCTTAAGGCAAATTCCTTAATAATTTTTTCATTGTTAGAATGAATGGACAAAGTATGTCCTATTCCTCCATTTTCCAATAATTCAAAGCAAAGCTCACAAGCTTCCTGCCAATCTTCTACCGTATAGAATGCCAGCAGTGCAGTTAATTTTTCTTTAGAGAACGGATAGTTTTTACCTACACCTTTTTCTTCACATATTAGCACTTTGGTACCTGCCGGAATATCAATACCGGCCATTTCAGCAATTGCCTGTGCCGATTTACCTACAACTTTGGGATTCATTCCTCCGTTAGGCCTTTCCATAATACCGACAACTTTTTCAAGTTTTTCTCCGGTGAGAAAATATCCACCCTGCTTTATGAACGCTTTCTTAACTTCCTCTGCGATACACCTTTCGGTAACAATCGCTTGCTCTGATGCACAAACCGTACCATTATCAAATGTTTTACTGGCTAATATCTTACAAACGGCAGCCGGAATGTCGGCACTTCTTTCAATAAAAACCGGTACATTTCCCGGTCCTACCCCTAATGCAGGTGTGCCGGAACTGTAAGCCGCTTTTACCATCGCTGTGCCACCGGTTGCCAATATCAATGAAACATCGTCATGCATCATAAGTTCATTGGTTCCTTCCATTGCAAGCTCGGTCAAACAGCCTATTAATCCTTCCGGAGCTCCCGCTTCAACTGCCGCCCTACGTAAAACTTCCACTGTTTTTGATGTACACTTCATCGCACTGGGATGCGGACTGAAAATAACAGCATTTCCTGATTTCAATGCAATGAGAGTTTTATAAATTACTGTGGAAGTGGGATTTGTTGAAGGTATAAGTGCTGTAATGACGCCAACCGGTGTACCGATCTCCACTATCTTTTTTTCTTTATCTTCATGAATAATACCAAGTGTTTTCATATCTTTGATGTATTCATATAGCTTCTCACTGGCGATTTTATTTTTTATAAATTTATCTTTCCATTTACCAAACCCGGTTTCTTCTACAGCCATCTTTGCTAAAACTTCAGCTTCTTTCATTGCTGCCTTTGCAACTTTTTCCACTATTGCATCTATTTTTTCGCTGCTAAACTTCTCAAATTCCTTTTGTGCAGCCTTTGCTTTCTTTATCAAGCGCCTGGCTTGCTGAATGGACTGAAGATCTTTATCCTCTATCATCTTTTATTCCACCCCACGTGTTATAATAGTTTGTTATTGCCTCTATTAGCTCTGCTTTTTTTGCAAATTTTATTTTACTTTTTTCTATTGCAATCCCATCCATTTTTCTCGCTATTCTTCTAAGGTCAACCACCTTCATATTCTCCAATACCGCTTTGTCGGTAACATCTATTGTTTTTTCCTTATAAGTAACAGTGTGTTCTTTTATTTCCTGACCGGCTTTAGATAATGTATCACTATTTTGGTCTTTACTCTCGCTAAAATCCTCTTTATTTTTCAGCTGTTCTTCCTGGGTGGTATCAACAGCATCTCCGGCATTCACTTCATTTTTATGGGCACATATTATTTTTTCTAATCCCTCTCCTCTTCTGGCAATCACATTGATGGATACCACTTTTCCTACCTTACCGGCAGCTGCAGCTGCAGCATCAACAGAAGCTTTTACTGCACTAACATCGCCAACAATCATTACTGTCACCAGACCTCCTTTTACCAACTCACAGCCAATCATTTGTACATTGGCTGCTTTTAGACATGCGTCCGCAGCTTCAACCGCCCCAACATAACCATAGGTTTCAATGAATCCAAGTGCTTGTTCACCCATTCTTCTCACCGTCTTTTAGTACTTGGTAGGATTGTCTGCAACAAATTTAACCGCTTCAGCAAAGGCATCACAAGCTGCTTTACATGCCGATTGACTTCCTGTCAGCAATCCTCCTCCAAAGTTTGTTTCGGAAGGTGGTCCATAAAAGGCAGCCATGCTTACATCTGCAGCTTTCAAAGCGGCATCAAGGGCATACATCGCTTCTATCGGAGGCGCAATAAGATATGCTAAAGCTTCTCCTTCTCTAATTCCTGCTGTCTGGGATAAATATGAGCCTGTTCTGGACACACAGTGTGCATAGTATGCGATGGTATCATCGTCATTTGCACTATAGAAACAAGCTTCATTTTCTATAAAATCCACTGCAGCATTCAGACCGCTTCTAACTTCTGCAGGATTATGTCCCGATAGTATGCCTATAAATTCTCCTGCCAGCTTTGTATTGGCATTCGCAGCCCCTCCGTAGAAGGATTTTGCATACGCTACCTTTACATCTGCCTTTTTAGTAGCCTCATCAAGCGCTGTATAACCCACATCATCGCAATCGGTAGTAATCATCCCTATACTTCTATGTCCAGGCTCAAGGTTTAACGCTTTGGCCATATCCGGGTTAACATTCGGTATCAATTTTACACTTAATACAGTAGAGCGTAATGGATCATTTTTCATACTTTTATCCCTCCATCAATTATAGTTTCAAGTTTATTCCACTCACTTTTTGCTCTAGCATCTTCTTAATGACATCTGCTATGTGCGCACCCGCTTCAACCGCCGGTGTGCCACCCTGATGAATATTGGAAATCACTGTTCTTCCAGATTCTGACATTCCTACCTTTGCTTTGTAAGCCATATAGCAGCTCATGCTTTCCCCGGTAGCAAGCCCCGGTCTTTCCCCGATTAATACTGCCGTCACTTCTGCATTCAACAGTTCGGAAATTGCGCCCATTGCGCCCACTCTGCCATGCTTCACAAAAAATGGTGTGCCGATATTATGAATACCGTAACCTTTTAAGCCCTGCACAATAGCAGCCAGCGTATCTTTTGCATTTGCCTCAATAGCAGTGGAACTCAATCCATCGGAAATATAGATCTGAACCTGCGGATTTTTCACACATTTTTCTTTAACAATCTGGGCATTTTCTTCATCAAATTTTCTTCCAAGGTCAGGTCTTGTTAGGTATTCGTCTTTATCTTTACACATTGTACTTACCATAAACCAATTCATTTCTTCCAGAAAGTCTTCTGAAACATAGGTAAATACGGCGTCTTGCGCCACTGCATGGTCAGCTCTAAACCTTAGTAACGTCTCGGTCTTATACCGAGGTCCCGCTCTCCATATGCCCACCCTAGCCAGTGTTGCTTCTTTTAATTTTAAATAGGCATCTCGATTCTCAGGATTTGGGACAAATAATTGCTTCTTCATGTCCACTGCTGTGAGATCGGGTATGGTTTCATTTTCAAATAGTTGATCTTTTGCCTCCTCTACCGCATCCTTTGCTTTAACAGCAGGTTGATTCCCCTGACTGCTCATTTCATTAAGTACCTGCTCTATAATACTTTTAATATCTTTTTCTGAGATCACGTTCTTCCCTCCTTAATTTGTACTCATATTTTCATTTAATAAATATTGAAGCATCTCCTGCTTTCTTGCTCAACTTGCCATTTTCATAAATCCCCACTTTTTCAAGCCATTGTTCAAATTCTCGAATGGGTCTCAAGTTCAATAACTCTCGTAAAGTAGGTGCTTCATGATATCCGGTACATTGATAATTCAGCATGATATCGTCCCCGGCCGGAATACCCATAAAGTAGTTACAGCCAGCTGCAGTTAATAATACTGCCAAATTTTCAACATCATTTTGGTCCGCTTTCATATGATTTGTGTAACAAGCATCTACCCCCATTGGAATACCTGTTAATTTGCCCATGAAGTGGTCTTCAAGTCCTGCTCTGATAACTTGCTTACTGTCGTACAAGTATTCCGGTCCTATGAATCCCACAACAGTATTTACCAGGAAAGGACTGAATTTTTTGGCCAATCCGTAACATCGCGCCTCTAATGTTACCTGGTCTACGCCGTGATGGGCTTCTGAAGACAATTCGGAACCCTGACCGGTTTCAAAATACATTACATTAGGGCCAGTGGATGTACCTTCCTTAAGAACCAATGCCTGTGCTTCTGCCAAAAGCTGACCGCTCACCCCAAAAGCTTCATTACCTTTTTGCGTACCGGCAATACTTTGGAAAATCAAATCAGCCGGTGCACCTTTTCTTATTGCTTCCATTTGTGTTGTAACATGGGCTAGAACACAGTGTTGCGTAGGTATCTGCCATTTTTGTTTCAATGTTTCGAACATTTTTAATACGTTGGATACGCTGTCAACCGTATCGTTCACCGGGTTGAGTCCTATTACCGCATCCCCTACACCATAGCTTAAACCTTCCATGACTGAAATCATAATGCCATCCAGGTCATCAGTGGGGTGATTGGGCTGCAACCTAAAAGACAATGTCCCCGATAATCCGATGGTGGTATTGCAATGGGCAGCTATACGTATTTTGCTTGCTCCGTAAATGAGATCCAGGTTAGACATTATCTTTGTTACAGCAGCTACCATTTCGCTGGTAAGTCCTCTGCTGACTCTTCTGATGTCTTCCCCTGTCGTTTCATGGCTTAATATCCATTCTCTAAATTCAGAAATTGTCCAGTTCTTTATTTCATCGTATATCTTTTCATTTACTCCATCTTGAATAATTCTGGTTACTTCATCTTCTTCATAAGGCACTACAGGATTATTTCTTAGGTCTTGCAAAGTCAGGTTACTTAACACCTCTTTCGCAGCAATCATTTCTGTCACCGATTCAGCTGCTATACCGGCCAATTTGTCTCCGGATTTTTCTTCATTAGCTTTTGCCAGCACTTCTTTTATATCCTTGAACTGGTATACAGTTCCAAAAAGTTTTGTTTTTAATCTCATTTTCTCTCTCCCCCTGTTTAACAATTAAATAATAAGGTTTTCACAACAACTGGAACCACTTTTCCATTTGCTAAAGATTTACCGATGTCGATATAGTCTCCGTTTTCTACCTTGACCGAATCGATACATACAACAGCCTTTTTAAATTGCAAATTGGTTTTAAGTGCTTGACCCAAAACTTTGGCCACATCTTCTTCAACAATAACCACTAATGGAACATCAAGACCCAATATTTCCTGCATGCCCTCTATAATGCATCTGGACAATTTCTGTACCGTTTCAAAGCTAGCATTTTTCACCCCCTTAAAAGCAAGCGCTACCAACTGTCTGTCATTTTCCAGCCTAAACCACTTTACTTTGTCAGCAATGATGCTGCTTCGTTGATCAAAAGGCAGTTGTTCATCTTCTTTAGTAAGTTTCAGTATAGGCACGTTTTTTAGAGGCAATACCTCTTCGGTAAAGGTAATAGTGCTGCCGCTAATATCTGTTGTATGAGACCCTGCACCTACTACAGTAGCCCTTATGGTTTCACCGGTTTTTAGTATCTTTTTTTCCTGTACTAATTTCGAATGATGGATTGCCTGCCCCAGCAGCACGCCAATATCGCCATATTGAAATAAATTATTTTCATTAGTGTTGTCTATACAATCAGCAACTCCGCCGGAAAAAGAAATATAATCAATATTATAATTCCTTCTTAGGTCATGGTCTGCCAGCATCATCTCAAATTGAGGCGATAGCGGTTTAACCCCTATAGCTTCTTCTAAAATCTCTGCCATCCTGGCTGCTACCTTTCCGGCCTGGTCAAGATTTAATTTCGTGCCTTGTGAAATATTAACACCTATACTATCTGCCAACTGTTTTATTTTAGAGGATACATAGGTAATTTCCATGGTCTCCCTATCTAACTTTATTAATCTTCCACCAATATCCAGACAAGCCGTATCTATCACATCCCCGTTTTTAAACACAGCAATATTGGTTGTTCCTCCGCCTATATCAAGGTTTGCAACAATGCAACCTTTGTCCTTGGATATTTTGGAAGCATTCGCCCCTTTACCGGCAATAATTCCTTCCAGATCCGGCCCGGCTGTTGCCACTACAAAATCTCCGGCGAATCCACTTAGTGTTTTTAACACCTCACGGGCATTTTTTTTTCTTGCTGTTTCTCCTGTAATAATAACTGCCCCGGTATCCACTTCCCTAGGCTCAATACCCGCTTTTTGATATTCTTGCTCTATAATTTCCCTAACCTTTTTTCCGTCTATTTCCGTATCCGACACAAAAGGAGTAAAATATATAGTGCTTCTATAAATCACTTCTTTGTCTATGATTTTAATTTTAGGTACTGCCGCTACAGAGGCCGTATTTTCTATTGTGATTCTGCTAAAAACCAATTGTGTCGTAGAAGTACCTATATCGATCCCAACACTAAGAATATGCTGCGGCACCCCTCACCCCCCTTTCTTTCAAAAACAACAAATTTGACTGGAAATTATGTAAATATAACTTCATTTTTGTCCACAAATTCTTTATACAAGCTATTTAAATGACTAAAAAACAAAAGTGGGCCAAAAAAATATTTTAGAAAATATCCCTTTGGCCCACTTTGCCTTATCCGAACACAGCATTGTGTTGGTACTTTTATTCATTTTTAAAATCAAACATAATTTTTGTTCCGTTTTGATCAGACTCTATGTTGAGATGCCCACTCAACTTATCCTCAACAATTCTTTTTACTATATTCCATCCCAAACTATCATTTTCAACAGCTTCTACATCGAAGCCGTTTCCGTCATCAATTACCGATATACTGGAATATAAACTTCCTTTTTGTATGCAAACATCTATAAGTCCTCTATCTTTACCTTTAAAAGCGTGTTTTAAACAATTCTGTAGAAGTTCGTTGATAACAAGAGCAATGGAAGTGGCTTTATCAGAGTTTACGATAAAACTATCTCCTTTTATGGATACTCTAATATCCTTATCAGGCGGAAGTCCATAATGTATCGTATTGTCTTTAATTTTTGATAATATTGTCTTTATATCTACATCGTCAACACCTTTTTGTGCCAGCAATTCATGCGTAACTGCAATGCTTAGTATCCTGCTTATACTTTCATTAAAAGCCTTTTTTGCCAATTCGGTGTCAATACGCCTTGACTGTAGCCGCAAAAGGCTTGCGATGGTTTGAAGATTATTTTTAACCCTATGATGAATCTCTTTTATTGCAACCGATTTTAAAATTAATTCTTTTTCTTTTTCTCTCTCCTCAGTAATATCCTTGATAAGCATGCTAACACCAACTACAATATTCTTTTGTCTCATCGCTGCATATCTGACCCGTAAAGATAAATTTCCAATTGCAACTTCTACTACTTCGGAGGAAAGGTCTTTAATGATCTTTTCAAATGCCGTTCCGTCCAGGACAAGATTATCAAAATGCATACCTACAATGCCGTCTTTATAGCCTAATTTTTCAAACAGTTCTACAGCACCCGGGTTTGCATAAGTGGCTACGCCCTTCCTATTAAAAATAATAATGGCTTCGTTAATATGATGAGTGATGATATTCTCATTACCTTTAAAAGACAAAATCGTTTCCGTCAGCTGTTCTGTGGTTTGTGATAAAAATTCCATCTGCCAATCTCTTTTTAAATGTTTTGTAATATCCTGTTCTGTAATCAGTACACCAATGACTTTTCCTATCTCATTTTTAATAGGTACTGTATTCTGCCGGACCGTTTTATTTTCTTGTGTAATCGCTTTTAAATCCCTTGTCGGCATTCCAATTTCCAAAGTTCTTAGAGCAGCCGGTTCATTTTCTCTAAATGCAAATTTTCCGACGACCGAATATTCGTACATTGATTCACAGGTATTGGGTTTTGCCTCCGCTACCACTATCGCTTTATTCTTATCTTCAGTTGAACAGTCTATAAACACATCAGCTCTTACTACATCCGCAATAATAGGAAGAAATTCTTCTATCTTTTGAAGTTTTTGAATATCCGAAGGAGACAAATCGGTATATGCCATACACAAATCTTTTAACATTGGTATCCTCCCATAATCTTTAAATAGATGTTCAACTTAAAACTATTCATTGAGTATAATCACATTTGCAATATTTCTCATCGAGCATCTTTTTTCCATACTTAATTTTCTGATTTTGTTATAGGCATCCTCTTCCGATATTCCGTGTTTTCTGATTAAGATCCCTTTTGCCCTTTCTATCAGTTTTCTAGCTTCCAGCTTTTCTTCCGCTTTTTTGATATCTTCTTTCATTTTTTCAATTTCTTCACTTTTAGAAATTGCTACTTCTATAGTTGGTAAAAGAATTTTTTCATTGATAGGTTTTACAAGGTACCCCATCACTTTTAATTCTTTGGCCTGTTGAACAAATTCCTGCCCACTGTAAGCAGTTAGCAATACCACACATTTTGCCAGTTTTTCTTCTTTGATTACTTTGGTAGCCTTTAAACCGTTAAGTAAGGGCATTTTTACATCCATCAGAATAACATCCGGGTTGAATTTGCGACACAGTTCAATCGCATCGAACCCGTCAGAAGCCTTACCTACAACGTCGTAGCCGGCTTCTTCAAGAATTTCGCTAATGTCCATTCTAGTAATAGGCTCATCGTCGGCTATTACTATTTTCCTCTTCATCTTTTTCCTCTCCTTTATAGTACAAATCTTTACTATAACCATTTTATTCTGAAACTGTTAAATATATTTTTAAAATGAATATTTATTTTAAAAAAGTTTATTTTTATGTTAAGATTGCCAGACAATATCTAAAAATCAGTTTAAGCTAAAAAAACCTTAAGCTCATTCAAGCCTGTACCGTTCATCGCACTAATTTCAAAAATATTGCCTGCTCCTGCTCTTTTTAAACAATTTTCCGACCAATGGATATTTCTATTAGCACAGTCTATTTTAGTGATAATCCCTATTACTGGTTTAGCAAAAATAAATGCGAAATTGGGAGGAAAAATACATTCTTCATCAGTGCAGTCATGCACTAATCCTATAACATCACAATCATATGACGAAACGATTAAAGCATTATAATATCTTTTATTTTCTATATATTCACCCGGCGTATCCAAAACACTATCAAAATATTCAATTGCCTGGGTTTTTTTATACTCCTTGGATAGATTGTTTATAGCCTGCATAAGAGTTGTTTTTCCGCTACCGGTTCTTCCTATCAAAATAATCTTTTTCACATCATACCACTCCTAAGATCGTGTTAACTTAGAAGCAGTAAAGCCTAGTACATTTGATAGTACATTTAACACTTCCTTTAACGCCGATTCCACACTTGATACATCTCCAACCAGCACAACTGAACCGCTAAACCTATCCACAAAACCAATTTCCACGCCGGCTGATTTCGTAGCAACATCTGCTGCAATAATCGCCC
Source organism: Clostridiales bacterium (assembly GCA_030156665.1). Classification (GTDB taxonomy): domain Bacteria; phylum Bacillota; class Clostridia; order SK-Y3; family SK-Y3; genus JASGMB01. The sequence continues at coordinate 35,894 of JASGMB010000017.1, read as the reverse complement.
CTTCACTTGGTGTAATGGTTAATATTCCTATTGCTTCATTATACTGCTCGGAAAATCCGAGCTTTTTATATATGCATTTCTGCGGATTGGCAATTAAATGGGCTAATGTTACCTGTTTTCCAGGAACATACTCCTGTATCATCCTCTGCTTTTCTTGTTGCATAAACAGCATCAACCTTTCCCATGATAAATGAAAATTATCTTCAAATTATTGAAGATATACGCTGCATGCAAACTTGCATTGCCATATCATCTACCATTCTCATACATTAAAAAAAGCTTGCCAAGAAAACCATGAAAGTTTTACTATGCAAGCTTCATCGCGTACCTAATGCACTCCGTTGTGCAAAAAAGCGATGAGGTAATGTCCTCACCGCTGATTGTACTCTAATTTTTGTAAATCTATATTAATAAGCAATACCCTGAGCAAGCATTGAATTTGCAACTTTTAAGAATCCGGCAATGTTAGCACCTACAACAAGGTTACCTTCATGACCGTATTCTTTGGCAGCTGCACTGGCATTTTTGTAGATATTTACCATAATATCTTTCAATTTTGCATCTACTTCTTCAAAAGTCCAAGAGTATCTCATGCTGTTCTGGCACATTTCAAGTGCTGAAGTTGCAACCCCACCGGCGTTTGCAGCTTTAGCAGGTCCGAAAAGAACACCCTTGCTTAAGAATACTTCAACAGCTTCTGGCGTAGAAGGCATGTTTGCACCTTCTGCAACTGCAATACAGCCATTTGCAACAAGTGTCTTAGCAGCTTCTCCATCCAATTCGTTCTGAGTAGCGCACGGAAGTGCGATGTCACACTTGATGTTCCAGATGCCGGAGCAACCTTCATGGTATTCAGCATGTGGATGATAATTTACATATTCTTTAATTCTCTTTCTTTCAACTTCTTTAATTTGTTTAACTGTATCAAGGTTAATGCCTTCCGGATCATAGATATAACCGTTAGAATCACTTAAAGCAACAACCTTTGCACCCAATTGATGTGCTTTTTCAGTTGCATAAATTGCAACGTTACCGGAACCGGAAATTACAACAGTTGAATCTTTAAAAGATTTACCCTGTGCATTTAACATTTCTTCGGTAAAGTAGCATAGACCGTAACCGGTTGCCTCTGTTCTAACAAGACTACCTCCGTAAGTTAACCCTTTACCAGTTAAAACACCGGTAAAATCATTTTTAATTCTCTTATATTGTCCATACATAAAGCCAATTTCACGACCGCCTACACCAATATCTCCTGCTGGAACATCAGTGTCAGGACCAATATGTCTGTAAAGCTCAGTCATAAAGCTTTGACAGAATCGCATAACTTCTGCATCGGATTTGCCCTTAGGATCAAAGTCACTACCACCCTTCGCACCACCAATTGGCAAGCCGGTCAATGAGTTTTTGAATGTTTGTTCAAATCCTAAGAATTTAATAATACCCGCGTATACCGACGGATGGAATCTCAAACCACCTTTGTAAGGTCCGATTGCGCTGTTAAATTGTACCCTAAAACCTCTGTTTACCTGAACCTTACCATTGTCATCTACCCATGGCACACGGAACATAATGAATCTTTCAGGCTCTACAATTCTTTCAAAGATACCCGCTTTAACAAATTCCGGATGCCTGTCTACCAATGGCTCAAAAGATTCCAGTACTTCTTTTACTGCCTGATGAAATTCAGGTTCTGCAGGATTTCTTTTGATAACTGTTTCCATTATTTCTGCTAAATAAGCGTTTTTTAAAGACATTAATTTTACCCCCTATTATTATTTTGTTGGCTCTTGATTGTACCCGATTCCCCAAACGAGCACATCAAAGTCCATATGTTTAATATATAGACATGCCAAAACTTTACTTATAATTATATTTTACTTTCTCTTATTTTGCAATAGGTTTTAATTAAAATTTCAAAATCGCTTTTATAATATTAAATAAACTAAAAAGGTGTCAACGTTTTAATTTGCTGTATTTAAAGGATTTATACGCCGTACATTGTATACATATACATGTTTTTTGCTTTTTTTTGATTGAGACTTGCAATAAATGCAATAAAAATTGCAAAATCCATGTATTAGGCATACTTTTCCAAAAAAAATATCCGGGATATTAAAATCTCGGATATTTCATTAATTTCCATAAATTTTTTCTTTTTATTGCTTTTCTTATATTTGGATTATCTCATTAAGCTTTAGATTGTAAATATTCATGAATGGATTTAGCAGCCGTTTTTCCGGCTCCCATTGCCAAAATTACCGTTGCAGCTCCAGTCACCGCATCTCCTCCGGCATAAACTCCTTTAATACTGGTTGCACCGGTTTCTTCATCGGTGATAATGCCACCCCACTTATGCGTCTCCAGCCCTTTCGTAGTTGATTTAATAAGTGGATTAGGTGATTGTCCTATCGCTATAACTACAGTTTGAACTTCAACCTCATGTTCTGAACCTTCCTTCGGAATAGGTCTTCTTCTTCCCGAAGCATCAGGTTCGCCTAATTCCATTTCAACACATTCAATCGCTCTTACCCATCCGTCATCCGTTCCTAAAATCTGCTTCGGGTTGGTAAGCAGCTTGAACTGTATACCCTCTTCTTTCGCATGGTGTATTTCTTCTAATCTTGCAGGCATCTCTGCTTCAGAACGTCTGTAAATAATATAAACTTCTTCTGCACCAAGTCTTTTTGCACTTCGTGCCGCATCCATTGCAACATTTCCTCCGCCAATTACGGCAACTTTCTTTCCTACTCGTACCGGCGTATCACATTCAGGGAATTTATATGCTTTCATCAAATTGATTCTTGTTAAAAATTCATTTGCAGAGTAAACGCCGTTTAAATTTTCTCCCGGAATATTTAGAAAGCTCGGAAGACCTGCTCCGCTTCCTATAAAAACAGCTTCAAACCCTTCAGCCATTAACTCTTCTATAGAGTACACTTTTCCAATAACCATATTTGTTTGTATATCTACACCCATTTCTTTCAGAGTATCTATCTCTTTTTGAACAATTTCTTTCGGTAATCTGAACTCGGGAATGCCATACATTAAAACGCCGCCAGGGGTATGAAACGCTTCAAAGATTGTTACATCATAGCCCAGTTTTGCAAGATCTCCCGCACAAGTAAGACCCGCAGGTCCGGCACCGATTACTGCAACTTTTTTACCTATCGGTTCAGCTTTGATAATCTCATCTTTTCCGTTTTTCATATGCCAATCGGCTACAAATCTCTCCAGTCTTCCTATACCAACCGGTTCTCCCTTTTTAGCCCTCACACATAATTGTTCACATTGTGTTTCCTGTGGACATACCCTGCCGCATATAGCAGGAAGTGCATTGGTTTCCTTTACTTTTTGATAGGCACCTTCAAAGTCCCCTTCTGCAACTAATTTGATAAATTCCGGTATTTGTACATTTACAGGACATCCTTTAATGCAGGGTTTGTGTTTACATTGGAGACATCTTTGTGCTTCTTCTTTTGCCATTTCTTCGGTATAACCAAGCGCTACCTCAAGGAAATTCTGATTTCTAGTATTAGGGTCTTGCTCCGGCATTGCTACTTTTTTAAGTGACATATTAGGCATTCGTTACACCCCCTAACTTACATTCGTGCTTTTCTTGAGAATGTCTTTCATGTTCTTTATACATACTCTGTCTTCTCATTGCCTCATCAAAATCTATTAAATGTCCGTCAAAATCAGGACCATCTACACAAGCAAATTTGGTTTCGCCACCAACTGTCACACGACAGCCGCCGCACATGCCTGTCCCATCAACCATAACAGGATTCATACTTACAATGGTTTTGATGCCATATTCTCTGGTTAAATTGGATACAACTTTCATCATAATCAATGGACCAATCGCAACTACCAAATCATATTGATTTCCTTCTTCTATAAGCTTTTTAAGTACATCGGTTACAAATCCTTTATTGCCATTGGAACCATCGTCAGTAGTAATATAAAGCTGATCACTAACAGCTTTCATCTCATCTTCAAGAATAATGAGGTCTTTATTTCTAAAACCAGCAATACAATGTACTTCTGCTCCCAAACTATGCAATTTCTTTGCTTGTGGATAAGCGATGGCTGTTCCAAGGCCTCCACCGATGACTGCTACCTTTTTGTATCCTTCTAAGTGTGAAGCTACCCCTAGCGGACCCACAAAATCCAAAAGGGAATCTCCTTCATTGAGTGTACCGAGAAGTTTTGTTGTTTTTCCTACTTCTTGGAAAATAATTGTCACTGTGCCTTTTTCTCTATCATAGTCAGCTATTGTAAGTGGAATTCTTTCTCCACCGTCATAAATTCTTAAGATAATAAATTGACCAGGTTCAGCTTTTTTGGCAATTGCCGGTGCTTGTACTTCCATTAGCTTTACCTGGGGATTTAATATCTCTTTTCTTACAATCTTGTACATTTTGACCCTCCCTAAATATTAAAATGCAAGAATACCCCAAAATCCCTGCAAAAATTTATTGCTTTATTTTTTGCAATAATACTAAACAAACATATACATAAAGCTATTTATGCTGTTTTTTTAATTATATATAATATACCTTATATTTGAAAACTTTGCAAGCATAGATGTTATTTGTGAAAAGATTAACATCTGTTCAAATATTATAAAAATGTTTATTTCCATTATTCAGATATGGTTTATGCCTATTATTTAGACAATTAATATTTTTATAACGACTGCGGCATTTATCCTGACCCTTTATAGGTCAGGATAAATGCCGCATAAAGTTTCAAAAGAATCTACCTTACAAAATACCTCGGGCTTTATGCCCGGGGTTTAGAATTGAAGATTCTTTTATAAGACAATCGTCTTCGGCAAATTGATGTGCCTTTCGGCACAAAAGGCTAAGGTGGATTGTCTTGATATTACGCTTCGCTCCATAATAAAAGAAACCACCAGAACGTGGTGATTTCTCTATAGCTATTGTTATTCTTTTAATAGTCCATCTTCAGAATATCGATTACTCGGGTTCCAGAGTAACCATTCCTCTAAACCTGCATCATAAGTGGCTTGTATCTGCTCTCTTACCTGTTTGCCACCATACACCTGATAATTTCCTTTTCCAAGGTAAGGTGCTGTGAAGTCTTGCAGCCAAGGCCTGATTTTTGCTTTTCCTTTGCTACTGGTTACTCTTTCTTTAGCAGGTACTAAGGTATTATACACAACCCCATACGGTTCCAAATCAGGATATTTATATAATATATTATTAATTCTTTGTCCGACACCGTTTTGAGCTATATTAGCATAGTGGGATGGATATACCATCGGACATATATAGTCAATGTCTTTTGATACCATTTCAAGGTCCTGGCCAATGCCTTCGTAGTCTCCCGCTACAATGGGTACAATGCCGAAAATATCTGCCGATACGTCTACCCCTAGCGGTCCTAATTCCTTTTTAGCATAGGCTAAAAATTCGGATATTGCCTCGGCCTTTGTTTTGGTTTTTTCAAATTCTCCATAATCAATCATTTTAACATTTCCATCGGTAGGAAAACGTACATAGTCAAATTGGATTTCCCTAAACCCTAATTGCACAGCTTCTTTTGATATATCAATCAGGTAATCCCATGTAGCTTTATTATATGGATTTAACCATGTAAAACCTTTATTGTCTCTCCACAAACCACCATTTTTTGACTTTATTGCTAAATCCGGTCGTTTTTCTCCTACTACCGGATCCTTAAAAGCAACAATTCTTGCGATTGGAAAGATATTATTTTGTTTTAATGTGAGCATTAACTGCTCTATATCCCCCACCATGTTAACGGGTGCACCCACTTCTTTTGCTAACGCTACATTAGAGTTATAGGTAAGTTTACCCTTATCTTCTTTGACATCGATGACCATCGCATTAAGCTCAGTCGTGTTCACCAACTCCACTAGTTGGTTAAAGCGATGCTTTGTTCCTGCAATCCATCCCGAAACATATATTCCTTTTACTTTTACAGGTTCCAGATATAGGCCCCAATTGATATGGGGCTGGTTAATATATTGATCCAATGCCATAGCAATATTTTCATACTTTTCTGCTTGTTTTTTATTGGTTTTAGTATCTGGATTCTCCTCTTTGGAAAAATATCTATCACTTATTCGCCCAATACTGAGATAGGAAAATAATATAATTGCCATGACCAGCCCGCCGGAAATAAAATATATTTTATATTTTTTTACAAACGCAATGATTTTATCTATCATAATTCACCCTACAATCCTTATTCGATTTATTTCTACAATTCTTTTTTCATTCATGCAACAATTCATAATATTAGGTTGAATGTTATATTAAAAGATTATGACTAATTGATTATACAATATAATTCGACATAAAAACGCAAATTCCTTCAAGTTTTTTATGGCAATTTTTGAATCTTGTATTACCTTTTACTTTATACAACTAAAAGTATTTTTAAATATCAATATTCATTGCGAGCCGCGGAATAATCTGTTTTTTCCGTGATACCACTCCCTGTAAAAAAATAGGTTGATTACCCATGCCCTTGGTTTCATCTCTCAAGTCCTCATTCATTCCAAAGGCCATTTTTACCCTGTCTGTTTCCGGGCCTTCGCAAATCAATTCAGATCCCTGTTTTAACAAATCAGTAACGATTAATATTACTGCGTCATATTTTTCATTTTCCGCTTTTTCCTTCATAATTTCTCTTAACTGCTCTCTCTTGCCATCTAATTCATTTAAATCCATTGTATTAATTTGAGATATACTAAACTTATACTTTCCCAAATTGTATTCTTTAATATCATTGAGCAATATTTCTTTGGGTGTTTTCTTTACGATAGATGCACCGGCTTTAAGCATTTCATACCCAAAAGTTTTTATATCTATTCCGGCTATTTCAGCCAGCTTTTGTGCAGTATCTACATCTATCTCGGTACAGGTAGGAGATTTAAATAGTAGGGTATCCGAAATAATTGCAGCACATAAAATTCCTGCAATGTCTTTGTCTGGCTGCAATTTTTTTTCAAAATACATATTGGCAATAATGGTGGATGAACTACCCACAGGAAGATTTCTAACAAAAATCGGATTCCTCGTTTGTATATCTCCTAACCGATGATGGTCGAGGATCTCTAATATTTCCGCTTGGTCGATTCCTTTAACTGTTTGGCTCATCTCATTGTGGTCTATCAGTACAACTTTTTTCTTTCGGTAAGTTAAGAGCTGTTTTCTGGATATAGTGCCAACAGCCTTTCCATTATAATCTATAACCGGGAAATATCGATGTCTCGATTCAATCATAATGTCTCTTATTTCATCAATATATTCATTTTCATGAAAATGTATGATCTTTTTCGTTTTCATGATTTCTTTTACAGAAATACACTGACTTATCAACCGGATCACCGATAATAAATCATAACCTACCTGTATAATCGCTTTATGCTTAATTTTAGCATATTGCGCCAATACATCCTCATCTTTGTCCTTTAAATTACCCACTACAAATATATAATTAGACGCATATTCCATACTTTCTATTACGCTGCTTATATTTCCTGCTACCAGAATAATATCATTATGTTTAATGGATACTGCATCGTTCCATGTGATATTATGATAGATACAAAGCTTTCCCGCAGTATGATCAAGTAATTCTTGACCATATAAGATACGCGAACCTAAATTTTCAACAATAGATTTTATGTTAACGTTATATTTTTCCAAAAAATCATTGCCCATCAAAGACATATATGTCTGTGTAATATCACTTACAGACACAATACCTTTGAATAAACCGCTTTCATCGCTTACCGGCAGTAAAGTATGACCTTTATCCCTGATAATTTCCCATGCTTCTTTAATAGACATATCTTCAGGAATAATATCTACGGGATAATATTCCATGTCCGATACCTGCGGCTTTACATTCTCAATAAATCTTGGAGTCTCTATCTTAAAATAATCTAATATGTATCTTGTCTCATCATTAATTTCTCCTATTCTGCAAGGAATATAATGATCATGTCCTAACTTCTTCTTGAACGCTGCATAACCTATACTGGCACATATTGAATCACTATCCGGATTTTTCGATAACCAATATCTAAATTTAAAATAAATTAATGTAGTTATCGATGAAATTAACCAACTTTAAATCATAATATTTAGTTTTAAAGTTGGTTAATTATAGTATTTCCTAAAATATATATAAAATAAAGGAAAATGTAATCCTACATTTTCCTTTATTTTATACTATTATATTTCTTATCTCATTTCAATACATTTCTTCGGACATTTCACAACGCATTGTTCACAGCCCACACATTTTTCCTCAATGATTTTGTGCTTGGCTTTTAATTCACCTTCAATTGCATCGAATTTACACTGTTTGCTGCAAATTGTACACCCTATACAAGCGTCTTCATGGATATATGCCTTTTTAATTTCCGGCTTACCGTGAATGATTTTCTTTGGACATTTCACAACACATTGTGAACAATTCACACATTTATCATAATCAATAATCGCTATATTATCTATCACATGTACCGCATCAAACTTACATGTCTTTTCGCAAATTTTACATCCGATACATCCAACATCACAATGTTCTTTTACATCCTTACCCTTATCTTTCGACTTACACATTACCCAGGTAGCCTGACTTTCAGGTACAAGCTCAATGATATTTTTAGGGCATGCACTTACACATTTACCACAAGCAGTACACTTTTCAGCATCTACTACCGCTACACCATTTTCTATTTTAATAGCATCAAATTGACATACCTTTACACAAGTTCCCAACCCGGTACATCCGTAAGCACAGCTTTTTCCGCCACCGCCGAGCTTTGAAGCCGCTACACAGTCTTCAATGCCGTAGTACTCATACTTTTCCCTCGCCTTATCTTTTGTCCCATGGCAAAGCACTCTTGCAACTTTTCGTTCGGATTGTTCCACAGTTACACCCATGATCTCAGCAACAGCACTGGCACAAGCTGCACCACCAACCGGGCATCCGTCAACAGGAGCTCTACCTTCTACAACAGCAACTGCAAACGCACCGCAACCTGCATAGCCACAACCGCCGCAGTTTGCTCCCGGTAATGCTTCAGTAACCTTCGGTACTCTTTCATCAACTTCTACCGCAAACTTCTTTGAAGCATAAGCAAGCAATGAACCAAACGCTAACCCCAATCCGCCCAGGCTTAGCACTGGAGCAACTATTTCATTTATCATACATATTCACCCCACTTTAAATACTTGAGAATTGAAAATGGAAAATTGAGAATTATTTAAATGATTAATTCTGCATTCTCAATTAAAATTTCAATCCCTGGAATCCTAAGAAAGCGATGGAAAGCAGTGCTGCAGTAATCAAAGCAATAGGAAATCCCTGTAAGGGCTTGGGAATATCCGAAAGTTCCAATCTTTCCCTTACACCTGCAAATAGGACAATTGCAAGGGTAAAACCTATCGCAGCACCTCCACCATATACAATTGCGTTAATAAAATTAAATTCTTTTTGTATGTTTAAGATTGCTACTCCTAGTACTGCACAGTTAGTGGTAATAAGAGGCAAATATACGCCCAGTGCCTGATATAAAGTAGGACTCATCTTCTGTATCACCATCTCAACAAACTGTACCAGCGAAGCAATGACCAAGATAAATGCAATGGTCTGTAAATATTCAATATGGAAATAGTCTAATATAAATGTCTGAATTAACCAGGTAATCAGTGAAGCCAACACCATAACAAATGTAACGGCCATACCCATTCCTAAAGCGGTTTCTACCTTCTTAGATACACCAAGGAAGGGACAAATCCCTAAGAATTTAACCAATACGAAGTTTTCAATTAAAATCGCCCCTAGCGCAATCACAATAAGTTCTTTAATCATTTGGCTTCACCTCTCTTTTTTCTTTGTGCAAACCAGTTCATAGTTCCTAAAATTACTCCAAGGCCTAAGAAAGCTCCAGGAGGAAGAATCATAATGATAGCAGGTTTAAATGCTTCACCAAATAACGACATTCCTAAAAATGTTCCATTTCCCAATATCTCTCTTAAACTTGCGAGGATAATCAAAGCTAGTGTAAACCCTAAGCCCATTCCTAATCCATCGGCAGCAGATTTAGCAACGCTATTTTTGGAAGCAAAAGCTTCTGCCCTCGCAAGAATGATACAGTTAACAACAATTAAAGGTATAAATATCCCTAAAGCCTTTGACAAATCCGGAAAATATGCTTTAAGTGCCATATCAATCAATGTTACAAAACCTGCAATAATTACGATAAACGCTGGAATTCTAACCTTAGATGGTATTAGTTTTCTTAATAAGGAAATTACAACGTTAGACCCAATTAACACTGCTGTCGACGAAAGTCCCATACCAATACCATTTACTACTGAAGTAGTAACAGCAAGGGTAGGACACATACCAAGAAGTTGAACGAAAGCAGGATTATCTTTTACAAGCCCTTTTGAAAATTCTTTATACAAACTCATTACTGTTCCCCCTTGCTACTTTAATTTTTCTTTTACTACTTTAATTGCAGTATTTACGCCTTCTGTTACAGCATTGGATGAAATTGTAGCACCACTGATAGCAACAATTTCATTATCCTTTGGCGTTCCGTTCTTAATTACCACCAAAGGTTTATCAATGGATTTTCCATTATACTGGTCCTTAAACTGCGGTTCATCCGCTTTGGTACCTAACCCAGGCGTTTCCAGGAAATTTACTATATTAATTCCTGTAACCTTACCTGATTCATCGATACCTACAATCATATCAATCTCTCCACCAAAACCCATAGGTCCAACTCCTATGGTATATCCAATGGTTTTACCACTACTTTTACCTGCATATACATTTTTTACAATCTTATAGTCACCCTGCCCTAAACCTTCAACATTTATTTCTTCAAAGTCTGAGGCAGCAGGCAGCACCGCTTGTCTTGCATCGCTTTGTGCCTTTTGATTGATGAAATTAATTCTATCTATTGTCGCCATGTTAGCCAAAGCCAATATCAAAGCAACACTAAATGTAATCGCACACAATACAGCCCCTAATTTCACAATTTCATTATTACGCACGGACCTTCACCTCCCCAAATTTCACTGGAGTGGTATATCTGTCTATTAAAGGTGCTGCAATATTCATAAGAAGTATGGAATAAGACACACCTTCAGGATATCCCCCATATAATCTTATAACAGAAGTTATGATTCCGGCACCAATTCCCATAATGATTTGTCCTTTTGGTGTAACTGGAGAAGATGCATAGTCTGTAGCCATAAAAAATGCACCTAGCATCAAGCCACCGGAAAGCACATGGTAGATTGCATTCCCTGTAAAGAAACCGTCTTTTCCGAAAATAAAAGTTAATACACCTACCGTCGCAATAAAAGTCACCGGTATTCTCCAGCTAATTACTTTTCTATAAATCAACCAAAGTCCACCTATTAAAAGCATTAACACTGAAGTCTCTCCAATTGTTCCACCAATATTTCCCAAGAATAAACTGGTAATACTCGGCATCGTCTGTCCGGCAGCCTCAGTTCCTTTTAAAATTGCCAAAGGAGTAGCTGAGCTTATCACGTCCGGCGTTTTTAACAATGGAAGATTAGAAAATGGATCAACCCATTTGGTCATTTCCACTGGCCAGGAAGCAAGTAAGAATGCTCTCGCTGCTAATGCAGGGTTCATAAAGTTTTGTCCTAACCCTCCAAAAAATTGTTTTACAACAATAATCGCAAAAAATCCACCTACTACCGGCATCCATAAAGGTACTGTAGCAGGAAGGTTAAAAGCAAGCAGTATACCGGTAACTACCGCACTCCAGTCATTAATTGTAATAGGTTGATGATTCACTTTCTGCCATGCATATTCAGCAACCACACAGCTGAGTACAGTTACTGCCGTAACTAATAATGCTCTAAAACCAAAAAAGTAAGCTGCTGCAATAAGAGCAGGTGTAAGTGCAATCACTACATCTAACATCACACTGCTCACTGTCTCTTCTGATCTCACATGAGGAGATGAAGAAACAATCAGTCTATTGTTAATCATTTATGCTGACCCCCATTTCTCATGATTTAGATTCAGGTTTAGATTCAAATTCAAGCAGAATTTTCAAAAAGAATTTACTTAATTCTCAATCTTATTTCTTCGCTCGTTTTTGTGCAATAATAGCTTGTTTTGCCACGCGTATTGACTGCACCAGGTGTCTCTTAGACGGACAAACATAGGAGCAGCTTCCACATTCTATACAATCTACAGCGTTATACTCTTCAGCTTTCTCTAAATCATTTTTCTTAGCATATGCGCTGATATATATCGGCAATAAATTCATAGGACATGCATCTACACATTTTCCGCATCTAATACATGGACTTTCCGGCTTTAATGCTACATCTTTCTTAGTTAGCGCCAACAATCCGGAAGTTCCTTTTACCACAGGAACATCTATTGAAAATTGGGCAATTCCCATCATAGGACCACCCATAATAATCTTCGCCGGATCTTCGTTAAACCCTTCCGATGCCTCAAATAACGTTCTAAAAGACGTACCTATTCGTACTAAATAATTCGCCGGCTGCTTCACTGCGGATCCGGTTACGGTAACCACACGTGATATTAGCGGCATACCTGTTTTAATTGCTTGCGCAATTGCAGTACATGTACTAATATTATTTACAATTGCACCAACATCTGCCGGAAGTCCTCCAGAAGGTACTTCTCTACCTGTAACAACTTTAATGAGCTGCTTTTCCGCCCCCTGAGGATACTTTGTTTTAAGCACAACAATTTCAATGCCGCCCTCTTTTGCAGCGTATTCTTTCATTACTTTGATTGCATCCTGCTTGTTTTCTTCTATGCCAATATAACCTTTATTTAATCCAAGCACTTTCATAATTGCTTTTAATCCGTAAATAATATCTTCAGGACTTTCAAGCATCATTCTATGGTCTGCAGTCAAATAGGGCTCACATTCAGCGCCATTGACGATAACATAATCAATCTTTTTGTCCGGTGGCGGCGACAATTTAACATGCGTCGGGAAAGCCGCACCACCCATACCTACTATACCGGCTTCACGTACAATGTCGATAATTTGTTTAGGTTCAAGAGTAGATAGATCGCCCTTAGGAACTACACTTTCATGTACGGTATCCTTTCCATCGTTCTCAATAACAATAGATAGCACTTTGGAGCCCCCCGGATGAAGAACAGGCTCAATAGCCACTACCTTTCCCGATACACTTGAGTGAATAGGAGCACTTACAAAAGCTTTAGAATCAGCTATTTTTTGTCCCATTTTCACTTCATCACCTACTGCAACCAACGGTTCACAAGGTGCACCAATATGCTGCTGTATAGGGAAAAATAATTTACCAGGTGTTTTTAGACTTTTAATGGCTATTTTTTCTGTATGATGCTTATTGTCATGAGGGTGAATACCACCTTTGAATGTCAAAGCCTTCACTTTTAACCTCACCTCTTTCATAATCTATACCCATTTTATTATACAATGTTTGTATACAAAATACAAATTAATTAATTATTTAACAAAGTAAGTAGAAAAAGTTGCTAATAGAATCAGCAACTCACATATTATACATAAAAATATATAAAAATTCAATGGAAATTCATATGATTATTGTAACCTTTTACTTAACTTATCTTTTACAATGGGAATCACGCGATATATGCTATCAATCGCCTGGCTCATCTGTCCTACACTCAGATCTTCCATATTTTTATTTTTGTACCCCATTTCTTCCATAATCATACTAATAATGTGGTCATTCTCTGCATCTAATCCGGCATTATTGATTTTGGACTTAAAAAAATTGATTTGTTTAGTGGATGCTCTTCTTACAGGTCCTGTGCTTTCTTTTGTTTGTTTTTCCTCCAGATTCTTTTTAATTTTTTCCTGGACCTCTTCAAATTCTTCATCTAACAGCACTGCTTCTCCCGGATAGAGCCAATCATTTTCTCCCATTAGCTTTCGAATAACTCTATCACAAGCTCCTGTGATAGTTTTTTCTAACCCAAATTCTTTATCTTCAATCAATGCTTTTCCGATTTCAAATCTTTCCCACTCAGTTAAAAACAAATCCGGATTCGGCTTAATTTTAGGCCTTTTATTTTCCCATAGGATATTGCCATTCTCATCTCTCATTATATTTTTCTGTTCAATCTTCTTAGCAAGATATTTCTGATACCGATTATAATAATCAATTTGTTTTCCATCAGCTATCATTTGTCCTGTCGACAATAATCTTCCTTTTACTTTGGCAATGAATGTAGGCAAATCTACCATTCCAATACCGGGAAATTCCGCTTGGTTTTCTTTTAATGTCATTACCTGTATATCTTCAATAGAGATACCCTTTTCTCTTGCTTTTTTAAATAATCCTTCTGCTTTGAATCGTAATTCTCCCTGAGCACCGACATAAAAATCTTTCTGCATATTATATGTCACTTCAGTATCTTCTGTATCTTTTATAACGACTTCTTCATGACTATCATCAATATGGATTACAGATTCATTTTCATCCATCATTATTCCTCCATATTTTTAATTTATGGTTCATAGTTCACCGGCCATAGATTTAAATTTTATTTTTATTTACCGTGAACTGTAAATTATGAACTGATTATACTAATAGTTTTTGTCTATTTATCTACAAATACTATGCCTTATATTGCTACAAATTCATAACATTGTTATACTAAAATTTTTTAATTCTAGATTTAAATACTAATTTACAGAATTTTATACTTCTCAAATGACCACTCTAACAGTATAATATATAATAAGGTGCAAACAAAATTTTACTAGGTGGTGATTAATATGAAAATAGAAAGAATAAGCCACAATAAAATTAAAGTTACTCTTTCGGTAGATGACCTTGAAAGATGGAACATTGACATTGAAAACCTGTCATATAATTCTCCAGAAACGCAAGAAATGTTTTGGGATATGATGAGACGCGCAGAAATCGAAACCGGCTTTTATGTTGATGATTCACAGTTGATTATTGAAGCTATGCCCCTGCAGTCCGAAGGCTTTGTAATTATTATTACCAGAGTTGCTGATGACGATGATTTTGAATCTATTCATAAATATATTAAAAATAAATTCCGAAAATCCGAGCTCAGGGTAAAAAGGAAAAATAAAAAAATTGGTTCTAGCTTAATGTTATATATGTTTTCAAGTTTTGATGATGTTTGTGCCATAAGTGAACGTCTATGGAATATTTATGTTGGTGAAAGCACCCTATATAAATATAAAGAATATTACTACCTTACTTTAACTAAAAATTGTACCATAGATAGCTGTCCTGAAGTCATTGAAGTAATTCTGAGTGAATATGGACGCAAAATCAATCATCCTTCTATTCAGGAAGGATTCCTAAACGAACATGCAACAAAAATCATTGAAAACAATGCACTGGATGTATTAAAAAGTTACTTTAGTAAATGACAATAAAAAGCCTGGTACAAAATACCAGGCTTTTTGCATTTTAAGATAGCAACCAATCTATTGCTACATGGGATTAATCCCTATAAATAAGCTATTCCACTTAGTTTTTTTAATTCTCAAGGTTGACTTTTTTGAAACACATGACGGAAATTATAAATAAATTTATCCACAAAATACAAAGGTTTATAATTTCCTATGTGTTATAAAAAATCGTAAACAATAAACGATAAGACTATTCTTTCAAATAACATGCTACAATTTCTCCAAAGTAGAGGGTATGGTAATCCTTATTCGCATAGCAGCTTTTATCATAGGCTGTATCTAAATTCACTGGGTCCATTTCCTGCTTAAATACAATTTTACATTCATAATGTAAATCACACTCATTAATTACAGGGGTATTTACTATTTTTCCATCAACAGGTGTTAAGCCAAATGCTTTGAACTTATCAATATCCCTACCCGACTTACTTCCACATAAAGCCAACTCTTTCTTCAATCCGTCAAAGGGGATACTTACTGTGAATTCGTCGCTTTTTTCAATTAATCCATATGTAAATCTGGATTTCCTCACAGGCACTATAAAAATAGGCTTTCGCCACATATAACCAATAAATCCCCAACCAATGGTCATGGTATTTAACTTTTCCCCTTTTACTGTTAAAAAGATCCCATTAGAACTGAGTCGCTGATTTACTTCAGTCATATACTGAGCATAATGTACATCTTTGAACATCATCACCACTCCTTTTATATTTTAATTTTGTCCTATAATTGGCCCACTTTAAAACTAAATATTATGATTTAAAGTTGGTTAATTTCATCGATAACTATATTAGTTTATTTTAAATTTAGACATTGGTTATCGATACTATAAAATTGAAAACCCTAAACTTCTAATCATATTATTTTATACAATACTACACCACTTTATTAGCATCCTGCTTTAAAAAAAATAAAAGAATCTTCCATCCTAAAACTTGAGCATAGAGCCTAAATTTTTTACGAGGTGGATTCTTTTGAAACTTTATATAGCATTTATTTCTAAGATTTTAATCATTTTTATTGAAATTTTTTATTCCATTTGTCATTTTCTTTTTTATGCTTATTACCTACATCCTGTGGAACGCTGTTTTCCCGTTTTTGAGAATGGTCGTCATTTTCGCTGTCTTCTCTTTTACTTTTACCGCTACCTTCTTTTTTAGGTTTATCCCTATTTTTATCTACATCTGTATCCTCATAGATATCTTCTTGTACATTACTTTCTTCCTTGCTTTCCGAATCATCTAGCCTATGACTGTCCTTTTGCTTCTGTATTTCTTTATCATCATCACGACAAATGGGCGCGTCTACTGTGGTAAATGCGCCTGTTTTGCCATCTGATTTTTTCTCAGAATGCTGCTTTTCATCTTTTTTCTGAATTTGTTGATTTTGAAAATCTTTTTTGTTGTCTTTTTCTTCGTTTTTTTCTTTATTTTTATCTCTTTCTTTTTCTTCAACTTTCTCTGTGTATTTTTTCTTGTCTTTTTCTTTATCTCTATCTTTTACGCTATCATCCTTTGCTTTATCTATTTCAAGATGCTTTTGTCCATCCTTCTTCTCATCCTTTTCTTTGTCTTTCTCCTTATCATACTCTTTATTTTCACCTTTTTCTTTTTCTGAATCTAAATCCAAATTTTTTCCCTTTGCCTTGTCTTTTTCTTCCTTTATATTTTGTATGATATCTTTTACAGATTTACCTTTAATATCATCTATTGTAGCAGTAGGCAAAACTTGTTGGAGCTGTTCCAACAAGAGAAGTTTTCCCGCCGAAATATGTTCTTTGCTGGCTTGAATATGCTTTTGAATTGTAACACTCTCTACCGCTATATTGGCCTCAATATGATTTTGTGTTACCTCTGCAGCAGCATATTCTTGTACATACTGCCCGATTTTTTGCGCCACTTTGGCTTTTGGGGCCGATACTGTTATAAAAATTTCATTATCTATCCCATTCTTAAGGTAATTTTTCTGATGCGCATTATCGATTAATTGGGAAATGACCTCATCAACTTGTTTATGCATAAATTTATACTGTTGATTCACAATTATTTTGCCATCATCATTTAACGGCTGTACATCTAATACACGCTCGTATCTATTTAAAACTATTTCAACACTGGGATTGATATCCATACTTATATAACTATAAGGAGAATAATAGCTGTATAAACCGAATCCAAGTACTATAATAAAGATAGCTGCAACCGCTGCCATTCTTTGAACGATAGGCTTATATTTGGCCATAGGAATAATACGCAGATCAATTTCTTGTCCTATCCTGTATCCTTCTACATACTTTAGTTTTTTAAAGTGTCCCTCTTTATCTACCACTATCATTTCATTACCTTCTATTTCTACAACTACGCCTCTCATAAACTCACCTCCAATCTATAAAATCTCTAATAAATTCATAGTCACCTATCATAATTAAAACGCCAGCTATAATATAATTTCTGCCTCTTTCTACCTTCTTCCGATTAACTTTTAGTTGTTCACATATTTTTGCAACTGGCAAATATCTTTTTATAACCATCATATCTACTATATCTTTATTCTTTACGATATGATTTACAATATCCCAGTAAAGCTTTCTGGTTCCTTTTTGCTTTGGAGATGCCTGTGCGACATCAAAAAAACTGATATTCCAAAGCATTAGATCCTTTTTTAATTGTTCTAGCTCCAGTCTTCTTGCCCTTTCTAATTCAAGCCGGCTATACTCCTGTATAGATTGTTTTATGCTAAAATCATATTCATCGTCCGGATCATCCGAATGAAAAGAACCTTCTATAGATGTTTCATTGTTAAATTTTTTCTGTGTCCTATAATAATCGATTAACCTTCTTCTTATTACCTGGCTAGTAAACGCCAAAAAATTGCCTTTTTTCTCGTCATAGCTATGAACCGCTTCATGAAAAGCTAATAACCCTATACTTAGTTCATCGTCTCTACCATATTCAACAAAGCGACCTGTAAACTTCTGTACACAGGATGCGACAAATGGTTTGTACTCTTCAATAAAATCGTTGAGCTCGTCTGGGCTATTTTTCACAGCCATAACTCTCAACGCAATAGCTTTATCCATAGTTGTCCCCCTAGCTTTCGTTAATTGTCCAACTATGAATAAGTATACCATAACTTGTTAAGATAAAACCAAATTTATTTTCAACACTTTGAATGTAATTTTTCAGTTTTAATCTAATCATTGTGTCCCTAACATCCTTATTTTTGGTTAACTCTGGTATATTTTTATGATTATAAAAGAATCTTCGATTCTAAACCTCGGGCATAAAGCCCGAGATATTTTTTAAGGTAGATTCTTTTGAAACTTTATGCGGCATTCATCCTGACCCACAAGGGGTCAGGTGTTTTGCCGCAGTTGTTATAAAAGAATAAGAAAATTCTATGCTTTCATCCATTCTATAATAGTATTCGCAATATTTATCAAAAGAATTGGGGTAATTTTTACACAAAAAAAATGTAAGATAAGTGATTCTACTTATCCTACACATTACACCCTTTTTCATCATCCTTCCCCTATCCTTTCATCCTATATATTCCTATAAGCGTTTCTTAATCTCTTGGTATACTTTTTTGTTCGCCGGTGTATCTATATTCAGCGCTTGTCCCATTTTCACCACTGCACCATTAAATATTTCTAGCTCATTTTTTTACCTTTATAATTTGTTATTTTAATATACCAAATATAATAAACCTATTCATTGTCAAAAAAAATGCATATACTTTATTTTAAGAAGTCTACATTGATATTATATTTTACACAAAGCTAAAACGAGGCATACCATGCCTCGCTCTTTATTGCAATATCTTACTTATTCTAATTGTTTTTTTCTTCATGTTTGGCAATATAAATATCAAGCGCTTTAATTCCTCTATGGGCAAGCTTGAAAAATAATATAAAAGCGTATATACTCATACCAATAAAAGCTAACCATATAAGAAAAAAATAATTAATTTCTCAAACTATGAATCGGTGCCGGAATCCTTCCACCTCTTTTTATAAAGGCATCACTACTATATTCATTTACTTTCATGATAGGGGCATATCCTAATAATCCACCAAATCCCACAATATCTCCTACTTTTTTTCCGGGTACTGGAATAATTCGCACAGCTGTAGTCTTATTGTTAATTACACCAATTGCTACTTCATCAGCAATAATCGCAGAGATGGTCTCCGCACTTGTATCACCCGGCACAGCAATCATATCCAATCCTACTGAACATACACAAGTCATGGCTTCAAGCTTTTCAATGGATAGTGCACCTTTTGTAACTGCATCAATCATACCGGCATCTTCACTTACCGGAATAAATGCCCCACTTAATCCTCCTACATAAGAGGACGCCATCGTTCCACCTTTTTTCACAGCATCATTTAATAATGCCAACGCTGCAGTAGTACCATGAGCACCACACTTCTCCAACCCCATTTCTTCTAAAATATGTGCAACACTATCACCGATAGCAGGCGTTGGAGCAAGGGATAAGTCTACAATACCAAAAGATACGCCAAGCCTTTTAGATGCTTCTTGTGCAACCAATTGACCCATTCGGGTAATCTTAAAAGCTGTTTTCTTTATTGTTTCGGCTACCGTACCAAAATCGGCACCTTTTACTTTTTCCAGTGCACATTTTACAACACCCGGACCGCTTACACCTACATTAATTACACATTCTGGTTCACCGATCCCATGAAAAGCTCCGGCCATAAACGGATTGTCTTCCGGGACATTTGCAAATACAACCAATTTAGCACATCCTAATCCCCCATCACCGGCAGTGAGACGTGCAGTTTCTTTAATAATTTGTCCCATTTCTCCAACCGCATCCATATTGATACCTGCTTTAGTGGTTGCTACATTCACTGAAGAACATACTTTTTTAGTTGCACTTAATGCAGTTGGGATGGACTTAATTAATTTTTGTTCTCCTACTGTATATCCTTTGTGCACTAACGCTGAAAATCCACCAATAAAGTTTACGCCTACTGCCTCTGCAGCTTTGTCCAATGTTTCCGCAAACTTTACATAATCTTCCTCGTCACAGCTTTCTGCAATAAGAGAAATAGGAGTAACAGCAATTCTTTTATTGATAATAGGAATCCCATATTCCTTTTCTATATCTTGCCCAACTTTTACAAGATTTGATGCCAAACGTGTGATTTTATTGTATATTTTTTCCCGGGCAATATTCCCTTCCGAATGGCTACAATCTCTTAGAGATATGCCCATGGTAATGGTTCTGATATCAAGATTTTCTTCCTGTATCATTTTTATTGTTTCTATAACTTCAAAGGGAGTAATCATGTTTATTCCTCCTTATATACGGTGCATTGAATTAAAAATATCTTCATGCTGTATTTTAATCGAAAGACCCATTTCCTGACCTTTCTTTTCCAATTGATCAGACAGATTAGAGAAGATAACCTTCATTTGTGAAATATCTACTAACATAATCATTGTAAACATATCTTGCATGATGGTTTGTGAAATATCTAATATATTTACGTTACAATCTGCCAATATGTTACTAACTGCTGCAATAATTCCTACTTTATCTTTTCCTATAACAGTAATGACCGCTCTCATAATAATGACAAACCTCCTCATAAAATATTTATATATATATTACTACAACTTGCTTACTTATTCCACAGTGAATTTTTAAATATCAAAAAATTGCTAAATAGCTCGTTGTGCTAGTCGCTAAGCTTAAAGCAGAGAAATTCTAAGCTTGCTTCGCATCGCGTCAAATTCGCTTCGCTCAAAGGGTGCATTTAATCTATTTAAAGAATATTATTCCAATCACGGGACTACAAGGCTAAGAGCCTTTTTGCAACGTTTTTTCCATAATATTCTTCAAATAAAGAATATACGTCCTGCTCAAATAGATGATGCTACTTTTCCTCCGCTTCGCTAAGAATTTCTAAGGCTTTTTCAACAATATTTTTGAACTCCTAGCTCCAAACTCCAAATCAATCTAGCACAACGCGTTAACACAATGCATTATATGAACAAAGTTTTAAAATCTAAATATCAGGGAATACAACTTTCCTACATTAGTGAAATGTTTGTAGAAGCCTTTGTCAAAGAAAACTTGGTTGATGAAATGAAGAAAAGCGTAGTCCGAACAGGACGTTCAGATAGATGCAACCGGCACACGGACGTGCCGTTTGCATCGTTAGCTTTTTCAAATGGAATCAGCCTTAGTTTTCTCCAAAGGATTCTCCTAACATGAACGCTAAATACTCATTCCTAACTTTCATTCCTATATTCTTCAGTGTTTCAATTACACATTTACAAATAGATATAGATAGGTTACAGCTGCTTTAAACAAAAGCAAAGGGTATTTATCTTGTACTCAAAAAGACAAATACCGCTTCCCAGTTTCATCAATATAATTTTGATGATATCTATTTTAAATTTTTATACTATAAAACAGGGGCACCAATATAGGAACTAATGCCGATAAAACAGCCCCATTGATAAAAGATATAACAACAGTTTCTTGATCAGTTGCTTCGGCAATTACCGGAAGGGTAGAGTCCATTGAAGTAGCACCTGCTGGAGCAATAGCAGTAAAATGGTTAAGTTTCTGTGCAAGTATTGGTATCATGATAAGAGCAATAATCTCTCTAAACACATTGGTTAAAAATGCAACAGTTCCTATTTTCACGTTAGAAAGCTCGGACAATAAAACTCCTGAAAGACTATACCAACCAAAACCGGATGCTATGCCAAGGCTTACATTTAAAGGCATCTTATAAATGAAACCAGCTATTATTCCACCTATTGTGCTGCCTAATACAATAGCTAGAGGAACCAGTAGAATTTTGAAACCTGCTTTTCTCAAATCATAAAACACCTCTTTATTATACCCTAGATCAATACCAACCGATAAGATAAGTAGATTTAATGCAAACGAAGTCATAGTACCTATATTAGAAATAATACTTTCCGGTAGAAAAAAGTATCCTGACAATATGCCGCATGTCAAAGCACCTAAAATGATGTATGTCATTATTGTCGATTCCCTTCCAAAAACTTTTTACTCACAACAAATACAATAAAGATACTAAAAAGACTTGTCATAACAGCAAAAACAGCTGACTGAATTCCCATATCCTTAAGGTTATAAATGATTTCTTTATTTGCTCCTATTGAAACGCCCATAGAAAACAAAAGCAAAATAACTCCTATCTGTTGAAATTTAGCATTATATTTCATGTGTTTTTCCGGGATGAATTTCAACAATCCGATCACAACACCAATAGCAAGACTTATCAATATCATCCACATGTTCACATCACCTTTCCTAGAATATTATTACATTACTATTAACATAATGCAATAGTTTATTAGGTTTTAGGTGTATATTTTTTGTTATGAAGAGAAGCGCAATATCAAGACAATCTACCTTAGCTTTTTGTGCCGCAAGGCACATCAATTCGCCGAAGGCGATTGTCTTATTATTTATATTTCACTTACATTTACTGCTTCAAATTCATCGATAATCTCTTTAGCAGGTTCTTTGTCCATTAAGCTAACAATAATAATTGCAAGCACAGATATAATAAATCCAGGTACAATTTCATAGAGATCAAACAGTCCACCCTGTAATTGTTTCCATATTAATACTGTAAGTCCTCCTCCTACCATTCCTGCAAGGGCACCAAAGCGCGTCATCCTCTTCCAGAATAATGATAAAATAATTGTTGGTCCAAATGCTGCACCAAAACCTGCCCAGGCATATGCAACCAATTTAAATACCGAACTGTTCGGATTGATAGCCAGCAAATATGCTATAATGGAAACTCCTACAACTGTTAAGCGACCTACCCATACTAATTCTTTATCACTGGCATTTTTTCTAAATAAAGCTTTATAGAAATCTCCTGATATTGCAGAAGAAGTAACAAGCAATTGGGAATCAGCCGTACTCATCGTAGCCGCCAATATAGCCGCTAAAAGCATGCCCGCAATCACTGAAGGGAATATCTGATTAACCATTACCATAAATACTGTTTCGGACGCTGCACCTTCTAACGGCTGTGTAAGATATACCCTTCCCACAACACCTACAAGTACTGCGGCTGCAAGAGATAGTGTAACCCATATAATCGCGATGGTTCTAGCCTGTTTAATTTCATTCGATGAACGAATAGCCATAAATCGGACTAAAATATGGGGTTGTCCAAAATAACCCAAGCCCCATGCCACTGAAGAAATAATCGCCATTGTCGTTAACATCTTTCCGTTACCTGCTGCAAATATATCAAGCAGTAACGGGTCAATACTGCTTAACTTGTTAAAAGTAACGTCAATACCGCCTAGTGACATCATGCCTGCAATAGGAACGGTAATAATTGCAAAAAACATAAGTAATCCCTGAAAAAAGTCAGTCCAGCATACTGCCATAAATCCACCTAAAAAAGTATATGAAATGATAACAAATGCGCCAATTGCTAATCCTGCTAAATAGGGTACTCCGAAAACCGTATTAAATAATTTTGCACCTGCAGCAAACTGTGCTGCCGTATAGATTAGAAAGAAAATCAGTATAAAAATTGCAGAAACAACACGAAGTACTTTAGAATGGTCTTTAAATCTATTTTCAAAATAATCCGGTAATGTAAGCGAATTGCCTGCTAGATGTGTGTACTTTCTAAGACGTTTTGCTATAAACCTCCAGTTAAGATATGTACCAAAGGCTAAACCAAATGCAACCCAGAAAGCTTCTCCTACACCCGTTGCATAAGCTAAACCGGGTAATCCCAATAGCAACCAACCACTCATATCTGAAGCTTGTGCACTTAGTGATGTAACCCAGTAATTTAGTTGTCGCCCTCCCAAAATATAGTCCGATAATTTCTCTGTTTTCTGATAAAATATAAATCCAATTGTTAACATTAAACCTAAGTATAATATGAAAGTAATAATAATGCTAAAATTATGTGTTATCATTTATTTGCCTCCCCCTTAATATTCTTAAATATTATACAAGTAAATGAATTGTTTTGCAAGCGCGGTGTTGTCTTCAGTCATATATTTTTTATTTAAAAAATATCATGAAAGTTGGAATAATATTCTTTAAATAAATTAAATGTACCCGTTCCTTTCTTTCATATCAATTCAAATTATCAATTTTCGAACGAATTGCGTCATCGTTTTCTTTTATAACGAATGTAATCTAATTGTAATGGATTCTTAATTGTTTATTACTATACATCTGTTAAAATATATATTGTAGTGGGGCATGGGTTGTGAAGAAATATTGATAACCAATATCTAAATTTAAAATAAATGAATGTAGTTATCGATGAAATTAACCAACTTTAAATCATAATACTTAATTTTAAAGTTGGTTAATTATAAGAGGGAGATTTTAATTTAGAAGGGATTGAGCAAAACTTTTCATTAAGCTCTAACGTCATATATTGATGTTTGAAAATAAATAAATTTTATATATACCAACGCTTTAATTTTTTATATCAATACACTGTTAATAGAATAATCCACCATAGAAAGGAAATTTTAAATGAAAAAATACTTAGTTTTGATATTTATTTTTTGTATTTTAGCTGCTACATATATTTCTCCTGTATATGGAGAAATCAACCGCACTATTTATGAAAAAAGTTCCGAAATAATCATTGCAAAAGGGGCAACTTTAAAAAGCATCCAACAATTTACAACGAAAGGCTGGAAAAATATTCATGTCTTAAAGATTGATTTAACTGAAAATCACCTTGAAATTGATTCACTGTTTGATACTCGAGGCATCCGTTACGCTAACGATTTGCTGAATATTTCCGATAATGAAAAGACGATCGCTGCTGTAAATGGTGACTACTTTTCAAAACTATCCCAGCCTATGTCTATTGCATGGCCTGTTGGCACACTGATAGATGAAGGAAAAATTATAACAACCCACACTTACCCTGAAGAAAAATTTGCTACCATTGGATTTACTAAAGATAATAGTCCTTTATTTGCATACTGGAACAGTAGTATAAACGTTACAGCCGCGAACGGTAAACGTGTTGATGTACATATGCTTAATAAATATTACAGTGCAGACAACTTAGCTTCGGTTATTATGTATGATAGCAATTGGGATACCAAGTCAGTAGGTTCTGACGGACTGTACAAAGGGATTACAGAAGTAGTAATTGAAAATTCGGTTGTAAAAGAAATCAGAAAAGATATGCCTGGTGCAGAAATCCCTGAGAATGGATTTATTCTTGCCGCTATCCCACAATATAATAATGTGTTGGATGAAAATTTTAAAGTGGGAGACACTGTTAAAGTAGAAATGGAAACTACGCCTGATTGGAAAGCTATTAAAACCGCTGTAGGCGGAGGTACACTACTTTTAAAAGATGGACAAATTCATCCAATTACCTGGAAGAATTACGGGAAAAATCCTTTTACCGCTATTGGCGTAGACCAGTGGAATAAATATATGTATATCGTCACTGTAGATGGTAGACAATCGATAAGCATCGGCATGACCCAGCAGGAACTGGCAGCATTTATGAAAGATCTTGGCTGTTATAATGCAATACAAATGGATGGTGGCGGTTCCACCACATTAGCTACCCGACTACCAGGGGAGCAGCAACTAAGTATTGTAAACTCTCCCTCTGATGGAAAGCTTAGAGCTATCAGCACCGGTTTAGGCATAAAAAACAATGCCCCTAAATCCTCTTTAAAAAGCTTGATTGTTGAACCAGCGTATCAAAATGTATTTGTAAATACATCACTATCATTTACTGTGAAAGGATACGATGCAAATTATAATCCGGTTCCCGTCGATCCATCTAAAATCAGATGGCAAGTTCAGGGAATCAGCGGAACGTTTAATGATAATAAATTCTATCCGACTTCGGTGGGCTATGGAACAATTACAGCTATTTATAACAACGTGAGCGGCAGTGCTAATATTTATGCCTTAAGTGCACCAGTTGAATTGATCATGACACCTTCGGAATTTTATAGAAATAGCAATGAAAGCCTTAATGTAAAAATAGAAGGTAAAAATAAAAATGGATATATAGCTCCTATAAGTAATAGTGATATAAACTGGTCCTTCCAAAATGGTGCTGTGGAAGTACAAGGGGATAAGATTAAACCGTTAAAACCTGGAGGCGGCATTATTAAAGCATCTATCAATGATGTTAGTGTTCACGGTATCGTCTCCTCCAGTGGTAAAAAAATCGTAAATGATTTTGAGTCATCTAACGGCACTTTTATAGGCTATCCGGCAGAAGTTACCGGTGCATATACACTTTCATCGTCTATTGTAAAAAGCGGAAAAGCTGCAGGTAAGCTTACCTTTGACTTCTCTGCAGATATCGCAGCCAGTAAAGCAGCCTATTTTAAATTAGATAAAAGTATTACTATGGATAAAAATGTATCTAAAATAGGACTGTGGGTTTATTCACATCCCGAATATTCTCACTGGTTAAGAGCTCAGGTTACTGATGCCAATGGCAATATCTTCAGACTAAGCCTGGCCCGAAGTATGGACTGGGAAGGATGGAAATATGTTGAAACTGCACTCCCGGAAAATGCTGCTTACCCTTTATCCTTAGACCGCATATACATTGTTCAGACAGATCAGACTGTAAAAGGTATAGGGACAATTTACTTAGATGATATTACTTTTTCTGCAAAAAATACACCGGCAAGTTTGGAAGTACCTCAAGATACAAAATATACCGATCCGCTCAATAGGCCTCCTGAAACACCAAAAGGTCATAAACCTTTTAAATTTATGGTATTTGGTAAAACCATACAAAGCAAAACCTTACTGGACAATATTATTATGAAAAAAGTGATTGGTACAGCGAATAAAAAAAGTGATCTTGCATTATTTGCAGGGTTTAATGACCCCAATACATTATCGGAATTAAAAATTCCCATCATTCTTACGAAAGGTTATGGTTCAAAAGTGATTGAAAACAACCTGTTCATCTGGTTGGATTCGACCAAAAGAAGTTTAAGGGAGACGGACGAATCTCAATGGTTCTGGCTCAAAGAACAGATATCTTCTGTACGAGCGGACAACGTATTTATTGCCATGCCTTCTCCTCTGGACGGAGAAAATGGCTTCACCGATAAGCTGGAAGCAAATCTTTTAAAAGATATGTTAACTGAAGAGATTGTTCAAAAGCAAAATAAAAATGTATTCTTCCTATATAACGGAAATGAAAATAATAACACCATCTATCGCGGTATAAGATACCTATCAACAGTGGGGATTGAAGATATTCATACAGACAACCTGGTACAGAAAATAGATGATTTACAGTATATTCTGATTACGGTAGACGGAACAAATGTAACTTATGAAATAAAAAGATTATTTGAGTAGAAATGACAAAGCCGTACTAATCAAAACATTAGTGCGGCTCTATTTTTTAGTTTTCATCAAGAAGCTGTACAGCTAATCGCGCATTTTCTAAAGCTTTTTCTTTGAGTTGCCCTATTACTGTTTCCAGTTGTTTCCGAATACTATCTCTATTAGGCCATATATCATCAATGATCTTACAAAGTGTTTCAAAATCTATGTTTGCAATATCCCCTGCCGAGACTTGTCCAATATAATTCAAAAAACCTTCCACCTTTGCTTCATATGCCAAGCCAATAACAGGCACTGATAACGTTGCAGCGTATATTAATGCATGTAAGCGCATTCCAATGAGCAAGTCTGTATTTTTAATGACGCCAAGTATTTCAGGTACGGAATATTTTTTTTGAAGTATATGAGGTTTATGCTTCATTTTAGAGGCAATGTCTTTAATCACTTTTAAATCATGGGGAAAATGCATGGGAATAAATAAAACCTCAGCATGATATATATCGTATATGTAATCTGCTACTCTGGCAATTACTTCACTATATTTGGACTGCTGCTCCCAACTTCTTACTGATATTCCCACAATCGGGTTATGAAATCGAATTCCTTCATCCTTTAAGATCTCATCCACTCTTACATCCGAAACAGGCTTTAAAGTAAGCGCCGGATCTGCGGTAACCAATATAGGCGGTTTATCCACCTTAAGTCGTTGCAATTCCTTTAAAGAAGCCTCTTCTCTAAGTGTTATCAAATCAACTTGATTCGCAATATCTCTTACCCGCTTTTCGTTGCTCTTGATATTAATAGGCCCTATGCCATTGGCATATAACATTACTTTCTTTTTTAATTTTAAAGCTAATCGTATGGTCGTCAGATAATATAGCAGCGAACGAGTGCTGGTAATATCTTGAAGAAGACTTCCGCCTCCATTGATAAAAAGTTTTGTATTTTTTATAACTTTGTAAACAGCAAATATATTAAATCTATTTACTGAATCGACGCCATAAACTTTTCGGGTTTCTTTAGGGTTCATGGATAAAACATTAATTTTAATATCCGGCTTGTACATCTTGAGACTATTGATAATCGCCATTAAGATTGCATCATCTCCGCTATTTTTGAATCCATAATACCCCGATAGAACAACATCGTACATTTCCATTTCCCCTTTAATCCTTCTGCCTCTTTAAAATTTCTCGGTAAATTTCAATGTGGCTGTTTGCTAAGCTTTTGCTGGAAAAATTGTTTTTCGCACTTTCATAAAGCCTTTGCCCAAATACTTCTCTCAACTGCCGATGGTTGATCAACTTTAAAAGTTTTTGTGCCATTTCGTGGGCATCAGCAGCTTTAAAAAGGTAGCCGTTTTGTCCATCTTGAATCAAATCGGGTATTCCCCCTACAGCTGAACTTACGGTGGGCTTCTTTAATCTGGCCCCTTCTAACAATACATAAGGAAAACTTTCACTATAGGATGTAAGCGTATTAATGTCTATTGCATTGATAAAATCATATATTCTATCAATAAATCCTAGAAAGATAATGTTTTGTTCAATCCCAAGCTGCTTGGCCAGTTGCTCAAGATTTTCCCTTTCATTACCGTCACCGGCAAGTAAAAACTTAACGTGCGCAGTGTGATTTAAAACTTCAGCTGCAGCTTTAATAAATACCTCATGCCCTTTTACTTTATCCAGTCTTCCGATAATTCCAACTAAAATATCTTCATCACTTACCGAAATATGCTTTGCATTTATAAATTCCTGTCGAGAACAATACTGAATTTCACTGTCAAAATCAATACCGTTATAAACCGTAAAAACTTTACTCTCTGCATATCCCCTTGATAAAAGCATATTTTTAAATTCCTGCGATATAGCAATGTAATAGTCCATAAATTTTAATGCCAGCACATTTAACCCAGTATACACTACTTTTCGGTAGATATTCCCTTCAAAATCCAATAAGTAATCGCTGTGAATGGTGGTGACTATAGGAACACTTATGTATCTTTTCAATATTGCAGCAATAAAATTCGCCCTTGCACCGTGGGCATGTATTATCTGATAGCCTCCTGCCTTAACAAGCGCAATAAGTCTTTTGATAACACTGAGGTCATATCGGTGCTTTTGCTCCAACAATTCAACATCTATATCTTTATCTAAAATTTCCTGATAAAAAACACCGGGCATAAAACAGATGATTTTAACATCTATACTATTTTTCAATTCGCCAAGTAAAGAAAAAACGTGGGTTTTAGCTCCACCACTATCGCCACCACTTATAAGGTGTAATACTTTCATAGCTTTTCCCCATTTTCCAATCTAGATTTTATTTTTTTTGCAGGATTTCCACCCACTACGGTAAAGGGTTCAACATCTTTGGTCACGATGGCTCCTGCTGCCACAACTGCACCTCTACCAATTTAGGAACATCGGTTTTATCCATTTTGTGATTTCTGGTATAAATCAATACATCCGGTCCCATCATCACATTATCTCCTATTGTTAGAGGCCCCTGTACACGGCAATGCAATCCCAATCCGGAATTAGTACCTATACGGATGCCCGTACCGGATCCAAAAAAGGCACCGTGCTCCACATTAAAACAATTACCGGTTTTATCAAATATATTTTTGCACAACATCCTTCGAATATATTTTGAACCAAAAGAATAGGCTCCATCGGAAGCCGGTAAATGTCGCGCAAAAAAGTAATAGAAAACCAAACAAATATTTTTCTTAATATTCATACTTCACCTTCTCCGGCTGCAAGTTTTAATGAAGTCATCATTATTCCCATTACCAGCCAAAAAGTCAGCATTATTCTCGGATAGAACCACACATATTCAACTAATCCTATAAAGCTAATTCCTCCTAAAGCTGCAATACCGGCAATAAGAATATTAGTAAAATATATATCTTTACCGTTATAAATATATATGAGACTTCGTTTCACCATTCTTATTAGAAACCAAATAAAACTTATAAAAGCTGCAATTCCCATTTCAACCCATATTTCTAAAAACAACATATGTGAGTGAGCTGCTTTGGATGCTTCTAAAGCCGCATAATTTGCATAAACTCGTGAAAAGGGCTCCGGTCCCACGCCTATTCCCGTTACCCAGAAATCTTTCATTAAATCCAACACACCTTTCCAGATATAAATTCTGTATGCATTAGATGTGTCTTGGAGATTGCCGATTGTCATAATTCTATGCATAATAGATTGAGGTAAAAATGGGATGGCTATTATACCGAAAACAAATATTACAGGTATTAATCGCCAGTTTTTTAACGCTACAAATACCACTACTGCAATAGCAAAACCTATCCATCCTGAACGTGAATAGGTTAATCCTAAAGCAATAATAGGTAGAATAAGTGCAGCTGAAAACAAAACTTTTTTGACTTTATCCCTTAAATTAAGCACATAGGCCACACAAAACGGCACTAAAAGTATTAAAAATTCAGCATAGTTATTTGGATTCTCCAGCGTTGAGTATACCCTTCCCGGCATTCCTTTATTCAATTCAATATCAGTTAATGAAGCATTTACCTCTACTCCCACAATACCCTGGTATATGGCATAAACAGAGGTAACGACTACTGCTGCGAACAATGTTATAAAAATAAGGTCCAAGCTTTTTCTGGAATTGATAACATTGGTCAATATTACCACTAATAATAGAGCAGTAACATAAAAAAGCATTGTCTTTAAGCTATCTTTTGGAGTAATTGAAGTTATTGATGACAATATCATTGTAAGTGCAAAAAGTAAAAAGAAAAAGTCCAATACTTTTAAATGAAAGCCGTATTTGTCACTGGTTACAATTTTTATTAAATACACCATCGTATAAAATGTAATGGCTGCTATGCTGTATAAGTTATTCCATAATACATGAGGTATAACTGCCATGCCAAATAAAAACAAACATAACCCCAATTCAAAATTAAAAAAAGTAACCCCTATGACCGCTAATCCACCAATAACCACAATAGTCTTCAAAGGTGAAATAAAAAAACACAACGATCCTATTATTAAACCAATAAAAAGATAAAATATCTTGTACGTGTTTGGTTGTGTATTAGAAATCATAATATTCTACTCCCTAAATCTATACTTTGGTTTACAGGTAACAATTCACAAAATTAAATAGCGTTCTATCCCTGTGAACCGTGAACCATATACACTAAAGCTAGAAAAAATCAGTTAATAAAAATCCATCTAAACAGCTTAATAAATATACTATTTTTAAGACTGTGAGATAACTGCTCCTTTTGAATCCATATAGGTAAAGATACACCTATTAATATCATAAATCTTAAAATTAACCCATGTAAAGTTAATGCATTTGCATACCATGTTGCAATAATATTCATTATAAAAAAGCCAGTCAATACGCAGGAAAGGGCAGTGGTTGTATTGCTTATATCAACTAAAGGTTGTACATATTCATGGTATAGCTTTTTACTGACGCTGTTGGCGTTAAGCCTTCCAACCAAATCAAAAGTATATTTTAATATATGAATGATAAAGGCTATTAGTCTCTGTATGAATTCAAAAGTCAAGCTGTTTTGCCATAAGGATGAAATCTGTTCGTTTTTTGTAAGATATTTACGTGTTACACTGTTGGTCCATAACTTGTTAATATATTTAGAAATATGCAGAAGAAAGTTTTCCATCAAACTATATTTATACCATTTTAATAGTTTATGGATAAATACTTGCGTTTTCTGAATAAAATAACTTTCAAACATTCTTTATTACTCCTTCTTCTGTATATCATAAACTCTTACCCAGAGCTTGCTTTTACCTACTGCTAACGCCATAGAATGGCCAACACCATAGTTTACTCCACCAAATACTGCGCCATTGGTCCCTATTACTCCTTTCCCTTCCACTGTAATAAGGACAGAAGCCATACCGGGTTTTGAAGATGGTACAAATTGGCCTTCACTATTGGTGCCAAATGAGAGGGATCCTTTAACAACCGGGTCTTCCGTTACAATACCAAAATAAGTATTCTTACTGTCATCGGTTGCAATATCTCCTTTTTTTACTGCTTTTGCAGCATACTCCGGAGCTTCCTCCGCATAAAATTTAATAATGATATTATCTTGTTTTACGATAGGTCCTACATTTGCCTTACCAAATTTATAAAATGCTCCCCCAATGGCTCCGATAATCACAAATATAATAAATAGATCAATAATATTTATTTTTCCAAAAAGCCTTCCTTTCTCATCTAACAACATCTTATACACCATCCTTTGTTATTTCTGTTTACAGTTGACATATAAATTATATGTTTCTTCCAACATGGTTTCAAGATTAAATTTATCTCTTACCACACTACGTGCGTTTTTCTGATACCGTTGATAATGCTCTTTGTCCTTTATCATAGCACTAATTGCGTCCGCCATTCCTTTTTCATCTCCGTAATTTACCAAAATGCCACAATCATTTTTTTCGTTAATAATATCCCTATTTCCACCAACATCAGTCGCTATTACAGGAATACCTTTTGACAGTACTTCTAAAATTGCAAAACTCAAGGCTTCATTAGAAGATGAATTAATAAACAGGTTACTTCCTAAAATAATATTGTCTATGTCGGTTCTAAAACCTGTGAAAATAATGTCCCGTTCAAGTCCCAGTTCATTTACAAGCCGCTTAATTTCTTGAAAAAGCGGTCCATCTCCTACCATCAAACATTTAAACTTCTCCTGTGAAAATTTTTTAAACTGAGCAATAGATCTTACAAGAAAATCCAATCCTTTTTCAGGTGAAAATCTTGATACACTCAACAAAACAAAGGTGTCTTCATCAATACCAAATTCATTTCTTACCGTCGATGAAAGCAATGGGGTATCCTCTTCATACTTAACACCATTAAAGATTACCTTAATTTTATCTTTCGGTACGCCATTGGAAATCATTACTTCCTTCCCTTTGTTGCATACAGCAATTACTGCTTCTTCAAAAGGAATAAGCAGCCGATTGGTAAGCTTTTGTATGGCGTTATTGTGCAATATAAAGTGATTGGTATAGATTACTTTTACCCTCGGATAAAACAATTTTGATAGAATCGCAATATAGTTTTCTCTCAAAAACTGTGTATGTATAATATCAATATTTAGTTGCTTACATAGCGTGCCAAGCTTTTTAACCGCTTCCAGGTCAAAAGGATGTCTCATGTTTAAACGGTACGTTTTAATGCCCAACTTCTCTAATTGTTCAACTAATAAGCCTTTTTCATTATATGCAAAAAAACATTCTGCTTTTTGATGATGAAAAGCTTTTACAAGATTCAGAACATATTGTTCCGTTCCCCCATTGCCGGCATGATTAAGCAGATATAATATTTTAATCATGACTTTTCTCCCTCTTTCGTATCTTTTAACTTGCATAACAATTTATTTTGTAAACATATATAGTCCTTCATTTTTTTGTTCTACAATTCCAAAATACTCTCCAAACAATGTAGTAAGTTTTATATCTCCATTGCCTTTTTTAACAGCCTTTAGAGGAAAAACCTCCATATTGTCGTCTATCCCCAGTATCATATATTTGCTCCACACATCATCTTCAATTGTAGTTGGATGCCACTGCTGAACCGGCTTAATATAGTCTATCTTAGGATTTTGTGCTATTGCTCTTGCTGCTCCTGTAAAAGCCCAGTCACTCTCAGTAACATTGTGAATATGTTCGTGAAAATACATATTTTGCTCTACGTAAACAGGCCTTGTATTAAATACGATTGCTTTTTTACGCCCTTCCAAAAAATCGGTATTTTCTACTGCTGCAAGTACATTCGTTACTATTTTACGGTCGGTAATACTCACGTTTTTATAGTCGGTAATTTCTGAAACATTTACAATTAAAAAAATAAAGGTTGCTGCAAATACGCAAAAGCTTTTCAGATAAGTTAAAAACCTACCCCTGAAAACAATATTTATCATGCCCTCAGCCATTAATCCCAAGCCAATAAACGAAGTAAAAGCATTTCGGTTGCTGATCCATACATTTTCCAGTAAAAAATTCGGACCAAAGGGAGCCCAGAACACAATAAATCCAAGTGCAATTTGTATACAATTTAATTTTACACCATGATTGGGTTTGTGTATATAGGTAAGTAGTCCAATTAAAATACTGAATAAAAGAATTAAAATGATATATATATACGAATGATGATTGATTAATAGCTCCAAACCTCTTTTTAATCCATTACTGTATAAAGGTAAATGCGCTCTCCCCCACACATCGGTGATCTTATCAGAGACCAAATCAAAATGTTCCATGTAGTCTTTTTTAACAAACTGCCCTCTTGCCGCAAAGTTGCCTGTATTTCCGAAAAATTTGTAATAAGCACCAATTATCAAAAAGTTAATCAACGGAATACTTATAATCCATTTCTTCTTTAATGTAGGCCAATATGCAGCAATCATCAATAAAGCACTGATAAAGCTTAATACAATGACCTGTTCGTAATATCCAAAAGATATGAGATGGGCAATGGCAAAAGCAAGCAAGTATGTTTTATTCTTATTGAAAATGTTGAGATTTCGGAACTCGGAACCCGAAGTAAAAGCATGACAAGAAAAGTAGTCCCCACCGACAACCCGCTGCGGTTAAATACTTTATATAGAAGATACCCGCTCATAAAATGTAATACTGTAATAACAAAAAAAGAAATTCCCATATTACCCCAAAACCGCCCCCATATGTAAGGATCTGAAAGAGAAGCTAAAGGGCGTGTGGTATAGGTCGGAATTCTTAGTATTACATCTTTAAAGATATTATCATATAACGGATATACGCCATACTGAATCCAATCATCAATAACGGGATAATATCGAAAGCGATAGTATCCGTATTTAAGAAGCATCAATATGAAAAAAATAGTCCAAAAAACCTTAGAATTTATAATTTTGTCTATTTTCTTCAAGTCTTATCCCCCTTTTTCATTCCAGTACCGTCACTGTCTT
>JASGMB010000136.1 GCA_030156665.1 Clostridiales bacterium | reverse complement strand
TGTTAATCCGTCAGCCAATTCACCAATTGCAACCGAAACACCGCCAGCCCCAAAGTCATTACATTTTTTAATCATTTTTGTCACTGTAGGATTTCTAAACAATCGTTGAATTTTTCTTTCTTCTGGAGGATTCCCCTTCTGTACCTCCGCACCACAGGTTGCTAAAGATTCCTCGGTATGTGCTTTGGATGAACCGGTAGCTCCACCGCAACCATCTCTTCCTGTTCTTCCACCCAGTAGAATGACAACGTCTCCCGGCATAGGTTTTTCCCTTTTTACATTTTTTCTGGGTGCCGCACCAACCACCGCGCCAATCTCCAGTCTTTTTGCCACATAACCTTCATCATAAATTTCTGCTACCTGTCCGGTTGCCAATCCCACCTGGTTTCCATATGAACTGTATCCTGCTGCCGCTCCGGTAGTAATCTTCCTCTGAGGTAATTTCCCAGGAATGGTATCTTCTACTTTTGTTCTGGGATCCCCACTTCCGGTAACCCGCATTGCCTGATACACATAGGTTCTGCCAGATAACGGATCTCGAATCGCACCCCCTAAGCAGGTTGCCGCTCCACCAAAGGGTTCTATTTCGGTAGGATGATTATGCGTTTCATTTTTAAACATTACCAACCACTCTTGCTCTTCACCATTTACATCTACATTCACCACAATACTGCACGCATTAATCTCGTCCGACTCATCCAGATCATTCAGCTGACCTCTCTTTTTTAGCTCCTTCATCCCAATAGTTGCAATATCCATTAAGCACACATCTTTTTCTCTATCCTGATAGATAGACTTTCTGGAAGCAAGATAATCTTGATATGCCATTTCAATGGTTCGGGTAAAACGGCTTTTTTCCACCTCTACCTTTCCTATTTTTGTTAAAAAAGTAGTATGTCTGCAGTGATCGGACCAATAGGTATCAATCATTCTCAACTCTGTGATTGTAGGGTCTCTTTTTTCGGTATTTTTAAAATATTCCTGACAAAACTTTAAATCATCCATATCCATTGCAAATCCCATATCGTTCATTAAGCCTTGGAGATCTTGTTCCGACATCTTGGTAAATCCGCTTACAACTTTAACTGTCTCTGGAATAGAAAGCTTCATATCTAAAGATAAAGGTTTGTCTAATGACGCCTCATGGGCTTCAACCGGATTAATGCAATATTCTTTGATTTTCAGATATTGTTCTTCCGAGATTTCTCCTGCAAGTACAATTACTTTTGCAACTCTAACCTGAGGTCTTTCCCCATGGGTTAAAATTTGTATACACTGCGCAGCAGAATCCGCTCTTTGGTCATATTGTCCCGGCAAATATTCAATCGCAAACATTTTTGTACCATCATCGATTTGTATTACTTCATCATATATATTGTCTACCGGTGGCTCAGAAAAAATGGATGTACGAGCCTTTTGGTAATCTTCTTCTGAAATACCTTCCACATCATATCTAATAATGATGCGTACAGACTCCAATTCTTTAATCCCAAGATGATCCCTCAGATCGCGATATAAGTTCTGTGCTTCGATATCAAAGCCCTTTTTCTTTTCCACAAAAACCCTTCTAACCCCTTGACGCACGACAATCTCCCCTTGTTTTATATAATTTTTTATCTTTTTATTCTTAATCTCAAACACTATACATCTTTATTGTAATATGTTATTATAAATAAGTAAAATTAATATTATTAATATATAATATTAGAGGTGCTTATGGATATTAATTTTGAATTGTACAAAATTTTTTATCACGCTGCCCAATCAGGAAGTTTTTCGGAAGCGGCTAAAACGTTATATATCACGCAGTCAGCTGTCAGCCAAGCTATAAAAAACCTGGAAAAAAAACTTGACGTACAATTATTTTTTAGAAAAAACCGAAAAGTCAAATTGACATGGGAAGGCGAATTACTCTTTAAACATATTGAACAAGCATATAATTTTATAAAAAGTGCGGAAAACAAGTTTTTTGAAATGAAAAATTTAGACACAGGAGAAATCAGGATAGGGGTAAGCGACACCATTTGTAAATACTATCTTATTCCCTATCTTGAACAATTTAATACTAGACATCCCCATATAAAAATCCAGGTCATTAACAGAACATCCTCTCAAATTCTTGAACTTTTAAAAAAAGGGCTTGTAGACTTTGGTATTACAACACTTCCTGTGAAAGATAAAAATATTCAAGTAAAAGAATTTATTACAGTCGACGATATTTTTGTTGCCTGTGATAAATTTATATCGTTAAAGAACAGGAAAGTACCATTGCACGAATTAAATAAATATCCCTTGCTCATGTTAGAAAAAGACAGTAGGACAAGACAAAATATAGATTATTTTTTAGAACAACATGGCGTATCTGTTGCACCTGAAATAGAATTGGAAAGTATAGATTTACTAGTAGAATTTGCAAAAATTGGACTTGGTATTGCATGTGTCTTAAAACAAAGTGCAATAACTGAAATTAAAAATAATAGACTTAGACGCACAATTTAACATTTAGAGCTAGGAGTTCGGAAAAATTCAACTCCGAACTCCTAACTTTCATTATGCAAGTCTTTCCTTCGACTGATATTCTCCAGTCAATAAAATTTCTCCCAATCCTCGTTCCATATTTAATGTATAAACTTTCTTAGAACCTAACTTTTGGGCAATAATTTCTGCTACCACCTGGGGGTCAATTCTGTCACCACACGTAAATACATCCAAGCTGGCATATCCATGTTCTGGAAATGTATGAATAGCTAAATGTGATTCAGATATAATAATAGTTCCTGATATTCCCTGTGGCGTAAACGCATGAAATGTAACTTCTCTAATCTCTGCCCCTGCCTCTAATGTGGCCTTTACCATTACTTTTTCTATTAACTCTCTATTGTCAATAAATTCCTTATTGCATTCCCACAATTCCATGATCGCATGCCTTCCATAAGTATCCACTATATACCACCTACCTTATTTTTCATCATTAGAAACGCAATTTTAAAAACAAAAAACTTTTTTAATACCTGACACCTAATGGTGAATATTTTTTTAGTGTTTTCAGTCCTTTGGACCCTATAGCAGCAGCACCATGAGCTAGAATTTTTGCTGTTGAAATTCCCACCAGTTTAGCATAATTTTTAATGGTTTTGATATCCTCCTGCACTATATTTATTGTCAAGTTACACTCTTCTAACATTTCTTTAAATCTATCTTCTTTGTAAGATGTTATGACTTTATATAGAACAGTTAATACCACCAAAATATCATCTAGTTGTCCAAGAACCGGTATTACACCCGGTATAAGGTCGATGGGTGAAACAATATACCCTATGGCGCCATATAACATCATTCGATGCGATTTTTTCAATCCGCTGCTTCTATACAGTTTATATAGTAATTTACTATAACGCGGCAACCTTTTTACAATTTCCAAAAGTTCATTTGAATATTGTCCCATATTTCTTCTCCCAATCATTTTTTGATATATTTATATTATATATCAATATAGTGGATTTAAACTTTTATATATAATATTTATATAATAAATTTTTTATGAACCCAGATACTCTCTCTCCAAAGCAGGATTGACATTTAACATTTTAACTAACTGTTTGTATTCTTCTGCTGCCCTTTTATTTTCAGTTTGAGTCTTTACAGCCCTGATCATAAGATTTTTAGGAGTCTCTACAGGAGATATATATTCTACCATAGAAACTTTATAACCTAAAGATTCTAGCTTCAGTGCTCTTAAACCATCAGTTAGAATATCTGCCATTCTTGCTTTTAATACTCCATGCTTGATAATAGGTTTAAAAGGCTCATAATCATATTGGCTGAGCAGCTCTCGATGACAGCAGGGAACAGCAATAATCGCTTTGGCGTTTACTCGAATACCTAAAGCCAATGCCATATCTGTCGCTGTATCGCAAGCATGTAAACTAATTACAATATCGATTGGCTTGTCCGGAACATAATGTTGAATATCCGTTTGATGAAACTCCATATTTGCATATCCTAAATTTTTAGCCATTTTTTTAGAGGCGTTTATTACTGTTTCAGAATAATCCAAACCGATGAAATGACATGATTTCTTCAAAATATTTTTCAGGTAAAAGTTTAACACGAAAGTAAGATAGGATTTCCCACAACCACAATCTAATACTGTAATGGTATCATAGTCAGACAGCTCATCTATGATTCCTTGCATTAGCTCTACAAAATGGTCGATTTGATTATACTTTCGTATCATATCATTCTTTACCTTACCCTCTTTTGTAAGTATCCCTATCTCTTTTAATAAGTCATCAGCCTGCCCCACCTTAATAAGATACTCTCTATTGCCAATATGTGACGTTACATTATGTGCTTTAGACTCATCTTTGATATCATCCTCATACTTGATTTTAACTCCTTTAGCATCTGCATCAACTATAATCTTAGTACCTCTTTCTTGATACCAGATATGTATTTCGTCGTATTTTTCTGCTTCAGCAGATATCATCTGTGATAATTGCTCCGGTAAAAACTCTTCTATCTTTCCGTTATAATTCATACTCAGATTGCTTGTTGCATCCATTGTAACAGCCGCCGGGAACACTTTTGTACCTGATTTATATTTTATTACTATCTTTTGAAAGTATAGTGCATTATCTTTGATACGCTGTTCCAATCCCATTAAAAACATTTTGAGCTTTGCAATATTTTGTTTGTTCATAGCATTCATCCTCCAAAAATTATTAAAAACAGTATCATTTACAATATTTTTAAGTTTCTCATTACCAATACATTTTTATTCTTGTTTAACTTTATACCATATATCTACTTGTCATACAATACTACCTACTAATCAAAACATCTAATTTCAAACAGAAAGTATATTTTGCAAAAATTTATACCCACAAAAACAAAGGCTATATAGGTAATAACCTATATAGCCCTTAACCCTAATGCTCAGTTAATATTAATTTTGTAACCTCTGCTCTTGCCTTCTTTGGATTTTGGAAGAACAACTGTCAAAATTCCATTTTTATAGGACGCTTTCACATCTTCATTTTTTACATTTTCTACATAGAAACTTCTGCTGATTCTTCCGCTTCTTCTCTCTTTTCTAATATAATTTTCCCTTTCTTCATTAATTTCTTCATTGTGATTTGCAGATATGGTTAAATAATTATCTCTTAGTTCTACTTCAATCGCTTCCTTCTCTACACCTGGTACTTCGGCTTCTACAATGTATTCTTTTTCATTTTCTTTAATATCTGCTCTAATGCCAGAGGTTGAAGAAAGGAAAAAATCGTTGTTAAAAAAGTCTTCAATAAAGTTTTTGCCAAATAAACTATTCATCAGATCACCATGTCTTTTTCTAAATGGTACTAAATCAAACATACCTTAAAACCTCCTTCTTTAATATATTGTTTATTTCTGATTTCATTATAGAATAAAGGTCAAAGAAAGTCAAAGTCAAATAAAGACTATATGGGTTAATTTTTACTTGAATTTTTTTACTATACTTATTTATATTCTTTTTTCTTCTCACTCGTTACTCACGCAAAAAAATAACCAATATTTCTCACATCCACTATTAATGTTATGTAGTATTCTTTTTGTCATCTAAAACTTTCTATACCGTTTCATCTGAATAATAACCGCAACACACTAATTTCATTAGCATTTGTGCAACATACTTAAAGCAATTTATTATAAGTATTTTAATATTTCTCATAAACTTCGCAAAAGGGGTTATGTTGTATTATGTTAAATGCTATAATCTATTGTAGTCAAACTTTATAAGAATTGATTTCATATACTATTTATACAAAAATTCCTTAAACTTTCATTTTATAAATAAAAGAGGTGTTATTTTGAAACTGCTAAGACAATTTGGTATTATATTAAGTATTAGCCTTATTGGAGAGTTGGTCAGCAAACTGTTAAATATTCCAATACCGGGAAATGTTATCGGTATGCTTATCTTGTTAAGTTTACTTTTTTTAGGAACTGTAAAATTAGAGACCATTGATGAAATCACTAAGTTTCTGTTAGACCATCTGGCTTTCTTTTTCATCCCCGCCGGGGTGGGCTTAATTTCCAATTTACAGTTGCTTAGAGGTAAATGGGGTGCTATTTTTCTAATTTGTTTAATTTCTACTACTTTAGTGATGGTTGTTACAGGTTTGACCATCCAATTGGTGAAAAGGGGGCTAAAACCATGAGCGAACTTTTAGATACACCATTATTTGGCGTTATTATCTCTATCATAGCCTTTGAAATCGGGCTTTATGTAAATAGGAAAACAAAACTTTCCTTGCTAAATCCTTTATTGGTCAGCATACTCTTAATTGTCGTATTTCTTTTAAAATTTGATATCAGTTTAGAAACGTATAATAAAGGCGGTGACTTAATTTCTTTTTTCTTAGGGCCTGCAACTGTAATTTTAGCCGTTCCACTTTATAAGCAATTTCAACTGTTAAAAGAAAATGCCGTGCCTATTCTTATAGGAATAACTGCCGGTTGTGCAACTGCAATCATTAGTGTTTTAGTATTAGTA
>JASGMB010000016.1 GCA_030156665.1 Clostridiales bacterium | reverse complement strand
TTTCCAATACTACTTCCATCGTCATTAAAGTAGCCAATTCTTCCGGAGATTTGTCCGGATACTTTGCTTTTAATTCATCTCTTACTTTGTCCCAATGCTTAGGATTATCTTTTCTTGCTACATTGACAAGCTGAGGATTGGTGGTTACCATGATTCCTCCTTTTCTTAGTGATGCCGTAAGTCCTGAAGCATAGTCATTTCCCCATCGATTATTGAGGATACCCCGGTCTGCCTTTTGTGACAACTTTACCAAATTGCTGTTTCGAATGCTCTCTACTTCTGTTCTCGCTTTTTCTACTTTTTCTCTGTATCCAAGGGATGTAAGCAAAGCATAATTTTTATCAGCTTCTGCATCTATTTCTTCAGTAGTGAGTGCTTTCTCATCTCCCGGCTTTTGCAGATGCCATCTGGTAAGATAAGATTGCAAGTCTATTGTTATTTCTGATAGAATATTTGCTAGTTCTTCTTTTCTCTTAACAGGAGCTTCATTAAACTCTTTTCCCAGTTCTGTTCGGTAATTTTCCATTGCCGCTTTAAATTCCTGTGCCGGAGTTTTAAAGAGCAGTTTTTCTCTTAGTTGTAAGTATTCTTTCTTCATAATATACCTCCTTGTACAGTAGTATTTATTCTTAATAAAATGTTTATGGTTCACAGTTAACAGTACAAATAAAAAAGAATAAAAGTGTAAGCTTTGAACCGTGAACGATTAACAAGTTTTTTCACAAACAATTAGTTTTTCATTAAGATTTATTGTTGTAAAAATATTTTTGAACATATATTATTACTAAAATTTTCTTTCTAAGAAATTCCAGAAATAACCACCAAAAATGTTTTCTACATCTTTTTTAATTTCATCATCTTCAATTGTCCAACCAGTAGCTAAAACATCGCTGTATTTGTCAAATAACACATCTGCAATAATCTTTCTTGAATGAGACCATTTGTATATTAATTGATCCAATACCCTGGCATCGGAGTGCTGAGGGATCACACTGGATCCTAATAGCTCAAATCTCATCTTGGTCATTTCTTCTACTAAGCTTGGATTGTTTAAAAACCACCAGCAACCAAATATTAATAGATTTCTAAATTTTCTTGCAGCTACACTTAGTTCATGCTGATTCTCTCTTGCCAACATGGTGACCATAAACTTATTCTGCGGATATTTTGCACAAAGATATTCCACAGTCTCAATGCTGCCTTTACCTACACTATCCCCTGCTACACGCAACTCAGGATTGGTCAGCTTCTTAACTCCTATCATCATGGCAAAAGGAACATTTTTTTCTCTTGATACAGGAACAATACACTCTTCTACCAGCTTAGATCTCACAGAATCCTCAGGCACTGTAAAATTAGGAGGTAACGATGCTGCCATGTAAAGTGCATTCATTTTATCTATCCAATCAGTTAAAAATCTTCTGATTTCTTTCAATGTTTCTTCTGTCAATGCTTCTTCTACGCTGTATCCCCATTCCTGTAATCTCTTATAATGATTATGCCAATCATTTAATAACGGATCTATTCTCAAAGCAGCTTTAAATCTTTCATCTCCTTTATAATTCCCTAGCCATACCGCTCTTTCGTCATCCTGGAATGGGTCATTGGTCATTACAATTGTTTTCACACCGGATATTTCGAAAACTTTGTCAATATATTGTTCAACCGTCATATTTCTAAAATATTCCCTATATGCGTTTAAATCACGACTACCTACATCCAAACCTAGCTTTGCAAGTACGGTAAGCACCCCTCTGCAGGCTTCACTATAAGGTATACGTTCTATAAATAAAGTATTCCAGATTAAATCTGCCTGTTCTTTTTTAGACAGGTTCCAGTATGCTTTATATGGCATATCTATGCAGCGCATTGTTTCTGCTATAAGATAATGATACGTTACAAGTTCATCCACACCCCACAGCAGTAAGTCGCCAAAATCTGTGGTAAAAAGATGTGTATGCACATCTGTAATTTTAACACTGTCAACAGCATTATCTACTGCTTTTTTTAATTCATAAGTGTTATGAATTTTCATATTAGTTAATCTCCCTTCATAGAAATGTTTTAACCACTTATTTCGATTGCATTTTCAAAATGATATTCTTCCGAATCGACATTGGCATTTTCACAAATCTTTATCAGAGAATGTTCTGACAATGTAAGTGTAGCATGCCATATATTTCTAAACAGACAAACCGGCTTATCTAATAAGAATATTTCAAAATCTTTCGGTGATTCGGCAGGAGCAACACAAATTAAGGCTGTTCCTTCCATTGGCTCAAAAGATTCCATAGAATTCGGATGTCTGGCAACTTTATAAATACGTTTATTTTCTATTTTAGAAACT
The DNA here is from genome assembly GCA_030156665.1 of Clostridiales bacterium. Lineage (GTDB taxonomy): Bacteria > Bacillota > Clostridia > SK-Y3 > SK-Y3 > JASGMB01. The sequence continues at coordinate 20,969 of JASGMB010000016.1, read as the reverse complement.
GCTATTCTCCATCCTACTGCATCGCTTTCCTTTAGTACGATTTGAAAATTCTCCGACTTTCTACTGTCATACGCTATCACATATCCATATTTCTTAAAGGATGCTGCAGTAATATTTTTTATATTTATATTCATAAACTTCCCACCTACCACATACTTTTTAAATGTTTTATTTGCCCATTAACAGAGTAGGAACAAACATCACAACATCGGGAACAAATGTTACCAATAACAATACTGCAACCATCGTTAAATAAAATGGTAGCATTGATTTTGTAATCTTCTCAATGGATATATCTCCAATTGCGCACCCGACAAATAATGCCGAACCGACAGGTGGCGTACATAATCCGATAGCAAGATTAAGAATTAACATTACGCCGAAATGAACCGGATGCATCCCTAATGCTGTTACCACAGGCAGCAAAATAGGCGTTGTAATCAGAATCAATGGCGCCATATCCATAATACATCCAAGCAGCAGTAACATTACATTAATCATTAAAAGGAGTAAATATTTATTTTGTGACAATGACAAGAGTGCATTGGTTGCAAGTGTAGGCACTTTAAGATAGGCCAGCAGCCATCCAAAAGCATTGGCAGTTGCAATCAAACTTAAAACAAGTGCTAATGTTTTTAATGAATTGTACAGTATTGTATTCATTCTACTTAGCGGAATTTCACGATAAACGAAAAATGTAATAATAAATGCATATACACAAGCAATAGCTGCTGATTCAGTAGCTGTAAATATTCCTGAAAGGACTCCACCAATAATGATGACTGCAGTCATTATCCCCAAGATAGCATCCTTGGAAATTTTTAACGCCTGCTTAAAAGGTATTTTTTCCCCTCGGCTGTAATTTCTTTTTACAGCAATAATATAACTTATAATCATTAATGCTACTCCCAGTATTACACCTGGTACAAATCCACCTAGAAACAACTTTCCTACCGATACACCGCCTGCAGCCAAAGAATATATGATCATATTATGGCTGGGAGGAATAATAACGCCCTGACATGCACTGGTCACTGTAACACCTACCGAATAGTCGGTGTCATAACCATTCTTTTTCATCATCGGAATAAGGATCGCACCAATAGAAGACGTATCTGCAACAGCAGACCCGGAAATTCCCCCAAAGAACATGCTGGCAAGAATATTTACCTGCGCTAATCCTCCTCTGACTCTACCTATTAATACATTTGAAAATTCAATAAGCCTTCTGGATATTCCGCCTTCACCCATAATTTCTCCTGCCAGGATAAAAAACGGAATGGCCATTAATGAAAAGGATTGAATTCCTTTTACCATTTGCTGCACCAAAGCCATTAAAGGTATTTTTAAATAAAAAGCAGTAATAATAGCAGACACACCCAATGAAAATGTAATAGGCGTTCTTAATATCAATAAAAGCACAAAAGAACCTAACAATAGAAAAATTGCAACATTTAAATCAGGCATCCTTACACCCCCTTACATTGTTTTTATCTCAATATCATCTGTATTTTTAAACCCAAACAAATCCATAAACGCATCATAAGTAACCAGAATTCCGGTTATAGGAACAATTGTATATAAAACAGCAGAAGGAAATCCAGTAGCCGGTAGAGTTGATGTCATTGTATAGTTTACCAGTCGTACACCATATATCATCATGACTATACCAAAAATAAGAACTACCAATGCATTAAATTTTAATATTACTCTTTTTAATTTATCCGGTAAAAAATCAGTGAAGATCTGAATACTGATATGAAGTTTTTTCTTGACTCCGACTGCCAAGCTGATAAAGCCGAACCAAACCATCATGACCAGTGCTACTTCTTCAGACCACATAATGCTAACATCTAGTACATACCTAGAAAACACCTGTGCACTGATGAGAACAGTCATAAGGACCATTAATAACTTTGCAAAAACAACTAATAATCTATGGATGGAATCAAATACTTTTGTTAGAAGTTTCATTACTGCAACGCCTCCTCCCTTGTATTACACATATAGCCGGATGGTAATCCGGCTATATAATGCATACTTACTTTGTGTCAAACTTTTATTTTGTGTCTTTTATTTTTTGAATTAGATCTTTATAATCTCCGGCAAATTCATCATATAAAGGAGCAACTGCTTTCTGGAATTCTTCATTACTTTCTAACTCAATAATTTCACATCCGGCATCTCGAACTTTCTTTTCTGATTCTTTCTCTTTTTTAGCCCATTCTTCTCTTTGTAATTTTTGTGAATCTCTAGCAGCTTGCTTAATGATTTCCTGATCTTCTTTCGAAAGCTTATCCATTGACATTTTACTAGCAATTAATATTTCAGGAACTCTGGTATGTTCATCTAAAGTATAGTATTTGGCAACTTCATAATGGCTTGAAGTGTCGTAACTTGGCCAGTTGTTTTCTGCACCGTCTATAACGCCGGTCTGTAATCCGCTGTAAACTTCACCGTAAGGCATTGGTGTAGGAGATGCACCCAGTGCTTTTACCAATTCCATCATCAGCTTGCTTTCCTGCACCCTAATTTTTAAACCTTTCATATCTGCCACAGATTTGATTGGTCGCTTTGAATTGTAGAAATTTCTAGCTCCACCGTCATACCAGGTTAATCCTACAAAATTCGCATCTTCTATACTTTTTAAGAATTCATCCCCGATTGGTCCGTTAAGAACCTTCCACATATGATCTGCATTTCTATACAAATACGGAAGCTGTAACACATTCATTTTTTTTGAAAATTCAGCTAGAGGTGATAAGCTAACTCTTGTAAAATCGATTGCACCAAACTGAACTTGCTCTATTACAGCTTTTTCTTCTCCTAGTTGTGCACCATGGTAAACTTCAATTTTAATACGTCCGTTTGTTCTTTCTTCCACTAACCTCGCAAATTCTTTATCTCCTAATGTTGTGGGATAGTCAGCAGGATGAGTTTCCCCTAATCTCAAAACGATTTGCTCTCCTGAAGGTTTTGGAGCAGGTGCTTCAGCTTTCTTATCTTCAGTTTTGTTTTCATCAGCTTTTGGCTGTGGCGCCGGCTCCTGCTTTTGAGCTGTTTGTCCGCAAGCGGCAAATACTGCAAACATAAAAACTACAGCAATAGATAATGCCAATACTCTTTTTAACATTTTAGTGTGCCTCCTTCAATTCATTTTGTTTCATCTACAATATTCATTGTATCGGATTATTATATCTTCCTCACTATACTATCTTGTTTTTTACCTTCATATTTTGCTCTACACACCAAAACCTTCAAAAAAACCAAAATCGTCCTAGCACTTTATTGTTCTGATAGCACTTTTTTGTCCCTATATTCTGTTGGCGTTATCCCTTCCGTCCGCTTAAAAACTCTAGTAAAATAATTTGGATCACTATATCCAACCATATTGCTAATTTCTTTAATATTAGCTGTTGGATCTTTTAAGAATTCTTTCGCCTTCTCAATCCGCACTGAAGTTAAATAATCTATAAAATTGATATTTTGATATTGTTTAAATATCTTACTGAAATAGTAGCTGCTGAAACCTGTCATAGCCGCCATTTCATCTAAAGTAATTTCTTTCATGTAGTTTTGTTTAATATATTCACATACTTTCTCAATCAGAGAACCGGTCCTATCTAATTTTACTGCATTAACCTCTCTTATGATTTTTTCTAATTGGTGTTTTACATAAGTTCGTATTTCTCCAATGGTATGAACCGCTTGCAGTTCCTCCAAATAATTAGCAGAAGTATTTTCTTTTAAATTTACCTCCCGGGACACTGTCCTAGTTAAAATCACTATTAATTCATAAATTTTTCTACGTATATCTTTGATTGAATGAAAAGACTGTATCATCCAATCTAAAATCTCATCTACAAGCACTAGTGCTCCGTTTTCATCACACCTGATTATTTTTTCACAAAGTTGTTTCTCTTTTTCAGCCGGATATGCAAGTAAAATCCTATCTTGTTCTATATCATCAAAATGTATTATTTCTTGATACGCATTTATTCCGTGTTTACAAGCAATTTTTGCCTGTGAGAAGGAAAGAGTAATATCATGTACATTATCAAATTGATGTCCAATTCCAATATTGATAAAAATCCCCAATTGTTCATATATAACCTTCCATATCTTTTCAAATATTTTCACTGACCACTCTTTCATATTTGGTATTTTGTAATCCTTATGACATATTAATAATAAAAAGATATGATTGCCCATACAACTTATCAGACTATATAAATTATGCCGCTGCAGTTCAAACTGCAATTTTTCCATACATCTTTTTTTAATCATATTTTTTCTTAAAGAAGATATATCTTTTTCGGAATGATTATTTTGTGAAAAAGTAAAACTATAGTTAATATTTACTACTGCACTAAATCCCTCATTAAAACGGACATCCAACACCGAAAAGTATTCTAAGATCTGACTATCTTCAATTTCTCCTGATACAAGTGAAGATACCAATTCATTCTTCAAATATTGTGTAATCTTTTCTAATTTATTTTCCACTTCCTGTCGCTTTGTCTGCCTGATTCGTTCAGCATCTAAAGCAGTTGTAAGTTTATTTACCATTTCTACAACCTGTTCATTGGTAGCAGGTTTAATAATGAAATCTTCTACACCTATCTTAACTGCCTCCTGGGCATAATCAAAATAATCAAAAGCTGTTAAAAATACAATTTTACATCCCGGATGAAATTGTTTTATGTTTTTAGCAGCTTCTATACCGTTGATTCCGGGCATTTTAATATCCATAAAAATAATGTCGGGTAAAAAAGTCGAACTTTTTATGATTGCTTCTTTTCCATTGGAAGCTTGTTCAATATCATCTATTTGGGGACAGTGTTTATTGATAATAAATTTGAGTGCATCCCGTTCTATGAATTCGTCATCAACAATTAATAATTTATACATTCTCTTTTACTTCCTCCCTCATAGGAATTAATATGATAATAAGTGTGCCCCAGCCTACCTTACTTTTTATTCTGAAGCAGTCATCGGTGTTATAATACAGTTTTAATCTGCTGGATACATTTTCAATACCGATACCTGTCATATGACCTATGTGTTTGTAATCTTCATGACTTAACAATGCTGCTAACCTCTCTTTTGAAATGCCTACACCATTATCCACGATTTTAATGATTATTTTTTTATTCTTTTCAAATATACTTATACGCAGCATTCCACCTTCTTCTTTAGGCTCAATACCATGTATAATTGCATTTTCTACAAGGGGCTGCAAGGTAAAAGCGGGTATAAAAATTTTCTCTGTGTCTGCATGACATCGCAAATCAAATTTTATTCTGTCCCCAAAACGATATTGCTGTATATATAAATATTCCTGAACAATTTTTAGTTCTTTTGCGAGTGTAACGTCTTTCGAATCGTTAGCAAGATTATATCTAAATAAATTAGAAAGAGATTGGATCAATTTGGTAGTTCTGTCTGCCTGCTCAAACATAGAAGTTCGTGCAATAGCATTTAAAGTGTTAAAGAGAAAGTGAGGGTTAATTTGGGATTGAAGTCCAATAAATTGCGCATCCTTAAGCAACTGCTGCATTCTTATATTTTTTAATTCTTCTTCGTGTAATTTCTTTTCCAGACGGGATTTTTCAGTTAAGTCATTTACTAATTGTCTGATACTGGAACTCATTTTATTAAAGGAATGTGCCAGTATACCTACTTCATCCATTGATTTTACTTCAATTTTTTTTACATTAAGGTCTCCCTCTGACATTTGAAGTGATGTCTGCGCCAGTTTTCTAATGGGTCCTGTTAAATAGTTTGAAAATACTAAACCAAACCCGAGGCCGAATAAACATATGCTTAGAATACTAATAAAAGTTACAGTTTTCATAATTCTTGCCTTTTCCACCAGCTGGCCATAAAACCAACTGTCTTCACTTAAAGTCACATATAAAAGCTGCTGTATATAATTTTCTATATAATCGCTAATTCGACTTGCCCTATAAAAGTATATATAATAATTTTCACCTTCTTTTTCAGCCTTTCTTGTTCTAATCGCAAGGTCACACTCGCGATAGTAGGAGGTAAGAGAGTTTTTAATGGCACGTATTAATAGGTATGTGTCTAAGCTATTTGACTCTCTTTCAACCTCACTTAAAGTTGTGTTAATGGAATCAACACTTTTTTGATAGGCTTCAAAATCCTCTATTTGTAAATCTTTCAGATAAGTCCTAATTATTTTTTTATGATCACGAATTTGTATGAGAAGTTTATTAATTCTAAAATAACTAGTAAGATTATGATTAAAATGCTCCATGAATCTATACGCATTATAATGAGAATAAAAACTTATTACGCTTACAAAAAAAATAATAGTAATAAAAAAGAATAAGAGTTTATTTTTAATAGAAGAACGATACCATTGATTTTTTATAGTTTTGATAATCACAGGTTTCCCCCCTTCATATTGGTATACGAATGAATACCGATGTGCCAAGCTCTTGCCGGCTCTCGATATGTGTAACCGCTTCCGCTTTATAATATCTTTCTAATCGTGAAATAGTGGACCCGATGGTTCCATAATCCGTCGAAAAAAGACTTGCGGACATATACTTGCTTGTATCAAAGCCTTTGCCGTTATCTTTAATAACCATCTCTAAATGGTTATTTGATTTTTTACCGGTAATGCTTATTTCCCATCGTCCTTCTTTATTTTCAAAAGCATGGTACAGGCAATTTTCTGCAAAAGCCATAATTGTATAATGTGGAATGTAAAAATCAAGACACGGCTCATCTATTTCTATGTCATATACCAATACATCACCCAATCGCGTTTTGAATATTTGCAAAAAATTCTCTACTATACTCAATTCTTCTTTTATTTTCAGGATTTGATCTTTTCGTCCGTTCTTATACCTGATGGTATCTATTAGCTGTTTAATAAGTTTTTGCGTTTGAAGTGCATCTTCCTTTGCAGCAACTAGAGAAATGCAGTTAAGCTGAAGAATTAGGTTATCAATTAAATGTTTTTTCACATTGATTAACCCCCTGTTTAACCGTTTAAATATGTTTCTACCTACTATTGGTACTAATCAAATACTTTATCATCAAATCCATTGGCCCTTGCCCACTGCGTATAATTTTCTTTTTCCTTTAAATTAGTTGCTAATATTTCCCATATATCATCACTTTCAAAACCCCGTCTCCAGGATGCAACACCGGCCAGATCATACTTATGCACCAACGAAGATTTTAAATTAATGGATTTTGCATCTTCCAGCCATATCTTATAGGTTGCTTGTCCTTCCTTATACTGCGCATAATGCTGTCCACTTTCCTCGTCCCAGACAACATCAGCTTTTTTATCTTTTATAATTTTTTGTGCTGCTTCCATAGATATTGCCCTGGAAGTCACTTTTTTCTTTCCATTTACCATTTCTTCTTTCCATTCCCGGGTATAGAACGGTAGGCCCAACAAGAGCTTATGTGCCGGTACTTCCTGCAAAACACCCTTTAATCCGTATTCCACCCAATTCAGCTGTGCAACCGATCCTGCCTTAGGACTGGACGCCCAGTGCTGATCATAAGTCATCACTGCGATATAGTCTACCACTTCTGCCAATGCTTTTCTGTCATAGAACATAGACCAATTTTCACTAGCCGATTTTACCGTAACATCCATAGAGACAACCAATCCCTGTTCCTTTAATATCGGAACCAACTCTCGCACAAATTGTGTAAGCATGTCTTTGTCTTTTAAATACACATTTTCAAAATCTATATTAATACCATCCAATTGATAAAGCTCTGCATATACCAATAACTGTTGAATCATTTTTTCTCTTATTTCAGTATCATTAAGTACTGCATGGGTAATATCGGGATTAAAGCTGTTACTAATCAATCCCCACACCTTGTAACCATTTTGGTGCGCCCAATCTACATATTTGATATCCCCTTTGTTTGCTATTGTCCCCTTTTTATCTACAATTGCAAACCAGGTGGGAGACACAACATCTAATCCCTCAATCTTATTAACACCAGACATGTCCGGTGTTTTTTTGTGTACATATTCCCATACGAGGTTAATTTTTCCCTTGCTAGGTTTCCAGGACAACTGCGGCACTTCCTCGGTACTTCTACCCTTCACATTTACATGCATCACTTTTACAAATTTTTTTTCGATATATCCTACTATGCCATCATCTGTTCTGACTTTATACCATTTCTCGTATTCATCAAAAGCCCTCATTCTTTGACCGATTTTTAAATTATTAATCAGTATTGGGGAGGTTATAGACGGATCTTTTCGAATTTCAGCCTCTTCTATAATTACTTCGGCTTCGCGTTTAAAACTGGATTTATAATCCATCGTTACCACATTATTATCTTCTATCCATTTTAATTCAATCCCGAATATTTCGCTTAGGAATTCTATCGGAATATATGGTATATCATCAATTAGCCTTGCAGGAATATTGAGGTCTATTGGTCGGGAGTTTACCATTGCCGTAAGATGATCGGTTTTCATCCTAATCACTTTATCCCCTGTGGTAAATATTACCTTGCTGCTATCTTTATCCCAATATACTTTAGGATCAATATATTCTTTCACTACAGGTAGCGGCAGTAAAATCTGGCCTTGTTCAATCACCGGCGCTTTTTGATCTTGGATTATATTTCCTTCCACAACAAGATAAACTTTATTTTTATCATATAGGGAAACTATGCGATTATTAGGCAACGGCAATAAAAAATAACTGATACTTGTCCCAACCAAAGCTGCAATCAATAGTAATATCAACAATAACCTCTTCATCGTACATATCAACCCTTTTTATTATAGTTATGAGTTCCGCGTCTATTTCTCTTTTACAACTTTATTACTTTTTGTTAATGTAATTTTATCATAAAATGATAGTATCAACAAATTAAAAAAGCTGCTCCTTAACTTAATGGAACAGCTTTACTTAACTACATAGCCTTTATTTAAAAGTCTATCTATTTACTTCTGTTTTCTCACTTCTTTTACAGCGTCTACAATTGCCTGTGAAGTTAAGCCGTAATATTCTAATAATTCATCGTAACCATATGCTGAGGTTCCAAAGGTATCTTTTACCCCTACAAATTCTATTGGAAGGTTTGTTTCACCTCTTAGAGCTTCTGCGATTGCACCGCCTAAGCCTCCTATGATGCTGTGTTCTTCTGCAGTTACCACTGCCCTGCATCCCTTTACCATGTCTATAACGCCTTGTTGGTCTAATGGCTTTATGGTACTTACATTGACTACTTTTGCTGAGATGCCTTCTTTTTCTAAACTTTCAGCTGCTTCTAGTGCCTTTGATACCATAACACCATTTGCAAATATAGCAACATCTTTTCCTTCTTTTTTGGTGTAAAGCTTTCCTATTTCAAAAGGTTCATCTTCGTCTGTCAGTATTGGTAGGTCATTTCTATTGATTCTTATGTACATAGGTCCTGGATTTTTTGCCATTGCTTTTACCATTTTTCTTGTTTCTACTGCATCTACTGGTACTAATACTGTCATGTTAGGAATTGCTCTCATGATTGCCATGTCTTCTATTGCTTGGTGGGTAGAACCGTCACCAAAATTTTATTTTAATTTTAAAGTTCGTTATCGATATAATTAAGCAACTTTAAAACTAAATATTATGATTTAAAGACAAAATACAGTTTCACCTGTTAGCTGATAGCTGTATCACAGGTATAATTATAATAAGATAACTTTTAATTAATAAAAAGAAATCTTATTAGTGCGAATGTACTATACAGTATAACTACATACTAAGATAATAAATCGTATATTAAGCATCGTTCATAATCAATTTATTATATTAACTGATTATATAAAACTTATAATATTATTTTTTATTTTAAAATAATATTTGAATGCTAAATACATAAGTTTCTAATTTTCACATCTTAAATTACAGCTTTTTTTTTTGTATTACATTCTCCATAGTTTTGGCAATATGCTCTTCCATAACTTCTTTAGCTTTTTGCCTATCTTTTAGTTTTAACGCTTCAATAATCTTCTGATGATAATATAAACCAATATCATATCCTAACGTTTCAACGATATCTTCCATTGAAACACTTAAAATATCTTTAATAATATAATTCAATTGAATAATCAATGAATTTTTGGTGGCTTCAGCCAATGTCATGTGAAAATTCAAGTCTTCAGCTGCAAACCTTTTTTTATCTTCTTTATAGATATGCATTCTGTCTAAAATTTCTTCAAGCTTCTTAATATCTTCTTCTGTCGCTTTCACAGCTGCTAACCCAGCAGTTTCACATTCAATTGCTTGTCGAAATTCCAACACTTCTACAGTAGCAGTATTGCCAAGGGCAGCTGTAGGAATTAGTGAATTTAAATAAATACCCGGTGATAATTCCTTTACAAAGGAGCCTTCTCCAGAACGTGTCTCCAACAAACCAAGTGTTGTTAGCTTTTGCAGTGACTGTCTTACAGTAATACGACTTACATTTAATTGTTGTGCAAGATCATTCTCGGAAGGGATCTTATCTCCTGGTTTCCATTCTCTTTTTAAAATCTGATCTCTTAATTGTTGAAAAACTTTATCACTAATACTTGTTTTTTTAATCGGTTTTATTGCCATATATCACATCCAGCCTCCATAATCATACTGTTAAACTATTAACTATATCTTGTCATACAAGTAGTTTAGCATAAAGCATAAGGCTATTCAACTATGAAACAGTATTTTATTTTATTTTATTTTCATTACAGCTTCTAATCTATCACTATCCATTACTTTTGCATTTATAATATCTATTATGGAATCAGGAAGTGACATATGATTTTTTCTAATCTATCATTTAATCAGTTAAAATAACTTTTATTAATGGACCAGGATCTTTTGCTAACCTTTTAAATAATTCTACGCCTTGTTCCATAGGAGCTGTAAGACTTATCATAGGTTCTACATTAAGCTTACCACTACTCAACAAATCTACAATTTCTCCAAATTCTTGAAAGGTATATAGAAAGCTTCCAAATACTTTTAGTTCTCTAGTTACAATTTCTTGCATATTAATATTAATCATTTTTGCAGAATTCCCTATCCAAACAGCTGTTCCACCAATTTTCAAACTAGCCATAGCTTGCTGCACAGTTGGTGTTGCTCCCACTGCTTCTAAAGCAATATCTATACCAGCGCCGTTGGTTTCATTTTTTATGATATCGTTGATATTTTCTTTAGATGGGTTAATTACAAAATCGGCTCCCATTTCTTTTGCTACACTTAATCTGTTATCACTTAAATCAGAGACAAAAACTTTTGCAGGATTTCGCATCTTAACAACTGCTAATACCAATAAACCTATTGTTCCAGCACCTACAATCATAACATTTTTACCGCTAATATCTCCAGCAGTATTTACTCCTCTATAAGCAACTGCCATTGGTTCAATCATAGAACCTACATTATAAGATACATTATCAGCAAGTTTGAACACTACTTTAGCAGGAATACATACATATTCTGCCATAGCCCCATTACATTCAAGCACTCCAAGCGCTTTTTTATAGCGGCACATATGTGGTTTACCTTGCTTACAGAAGTCACATTCTCCGCAAAAAACAACTGGATATGGTGCAACCCTGTCTCCTGGCTTTAATGTAGTAACCCCTTCACCTACTTCTTCAATTATACCTGAAAATTCATGCCCCATAACCATAGGTGGAATTCTTCTACCTGTAATCCCCAGATATCCATGTACATCTGAGCCACATATCCCTACTGCCTTTACTTTTATTAAGACTTCATCTTTACCAGGGCTTACATCTTCAATATCTTCCCACTTTAGGTCTTCTGGACCATGATAAACTAATGCTTTCATCTTTGTTAGACCCCCATGCCTGCTTAAAATTTTATTATTAAATATTATATTTGTTATTGCGAATGAATATACCATATATTTCAGATTGGTTATAATTAACCAACTTTAAAGCTAAATATTATGATTTAAAGTTGGTTAGTTTCATCGATAACTACATTCATTTATTTTAAATTTAGATATTGGTTATCGATACTAAATATAATCAATTCTTTCAAAGTATAGTACATATTCTATTTTAAAATGCCATATTTGAATTTGTACAAATTACCCTTTTGAATTCAAAAGGGTAATTTGTACTTTAGATTTAACTTCTCAAAACTATTCTTATTTACTTAATTTTGCAAGCTCCTCTTTTACTCTATTCATAATTTCAGGATTAATCTTGCTTCCAAATTCGTCCCAAACCTTAGCAGTTGCATCTTTAAAAGCTTTTTTCTGTTCTGGCGATAATTCAATAATTGTTACGCCTTCTTTTTTAAGATCTTCCATATTCTTTATAGTTGCTTCTCTGTTAAGTCTTCGGTCTTCTTTTCCTGCAGCAATTGCGGCTTCTCTAATAATCTTTTGATCTTCTGCTGGAAGTGTATCAAATATTTTCTTACTGAAAAGGAACATAAATGGTGAATAAACGTGTCCAGTTAATGTAATGTGTTTATTTACTTCCTGAATCTTAGAAGAATAAATATTTGGAATTGGATTTTCCTGACCATCTATTGCTCCCTGTTTAAGTGCTGTAAATACTTCTGACCATGACATTGGTGTAGGATTTGCTCCTAAAGCTCTCCATGCAGCCAAGTGGACTTTATTTTCCATCGTTCTAATTTTTAATCCTTTTAAATCTTCTATACTTTTTACATCTCTAACACTATTTGTTAGGTGTCTAAAACCATTTTCCCACCATGCAAGATTGTATACTCCTACTTTTGGCATTTCATCAGAAAGCATTTGACCTACAGGGCCATCTAAGATTGTATCTGCTGCTTTTTCATCGGGAAATAAAAATGGTAAATCGAAAATTGCTAAATCAGGTACAAGACCAACTAATGGCGCAGTAGAAGTTACACACATTTCTAATGTACCTGCTCGTAAAGCTTCTGTAGCTTTTGTGTCATCGCCTAACTGATTACTGTGATAAGCTTCAATTTTATATCTTCCGTTGGTTTTTTCTTCAACTATCTTTTTAAATACTTCAACCTGTGCTTTATATGCAGGATGCTTATCAGTAATACCATTACTTATTTTTAAAACACGTACATCTTTTGAAGCATTATTCTCCTCTTTTTTTGTTTCTTTTTGCGCTTGAGGCTGAGTATCTTTTGGTTCTGGTTGTTTCTTCGCTGATAAACATCCTGTAAATAGTGTTGCCATCATAAACACTGCAGTAAGTATTGCAATTATTTTTTTACCCATAATTAACTCCTCCTTATTTTTTGTTTTTAGTTTTGTTTGATTGGGTAATATTAAAAGAGGAATTTACTTTATGTAACCCCTCTTAAATTAACTTTTATTTTCTAAAATGCTAAATAAAAAATCTTCCTAGTTGCCTATCATTGTTGGAATAAACATAACTAATCCAGGGAAATAAGTAATAATAAAGAGTGTTAAGACCATCACAGCAATGAAAGGTATAATCGCTCGTGATAATTGAGAAATTGGAATCTTCGCAAGTCCACAACCTGCGTATAATACATTTCCTACAGGTGGTGTAGCTAATCCTATACATAAGTTAACAGTCATAATAACTCCAAAGTATATTGGATCTAAGCCAAAGCTTTCTATAAGTGGGAGTAAAATTGGAGCAAGGATCAAGATTGCAGGTCCCATATCCATTACGCAACCTACTAATAGAAGCATAATATTAATCAAGAACATAATAACTAACACATTATCTGTAAGTGAAAGTAGTGTGTTGGTTAAAAGTTCTGGTATATGTGCAGTTGTAATGAGGTATGCTGCAGTCATTGCTCCTCCTACAACAAACATAATCATCGCAGTACTTTTGGCACCATTAATTAATATTTCTGGTATTTGTGATAATTTCAGTTCTTTATAAATAAACTTTGATACTACAAATGCATATACTACAGCTACAACAGCTGCCTCTGTAGGTGTGACAATACCTATTACAATACCAACCAGAATGATAACTGGTAGAAAGATTGCCCATATAGCTTCTTTAGCACTAATGAGTATTTGCTTAAATGTTGCTCTTTTAGCAGCCTTATAATTTGCCTTCTTAGAGTGAAAGTACCATGCGATCATAAGAGATACACCAACTAAAAACCCCGGTACAATACCACCTAAAAACAGTTTTACGATTGAAACTTCTCCTATTACCCCATAAAGAATTAACGGAATACTAGGCGGAATGATTGGTCCAATACAACCTGCAGTAGAAACCAGTGCTGTACTTTTGGGAACATCATATCCATTCTCTTTCATAATTGGCAGTAAAACAGATCCGACAGCAGTTGTATCAGCTACTGCAGAGCCAGACACACCAGCAAAAATCATACTTGCGACTACGGCTACGTATCCTATACCACCTCTAATATGTCCTACTAAAGAATGTGCAAATTTTACAATTCGGGATGATATTCCTCCTTGATTCATGAGCTCTCCTGCTATCATAAAGAAGGGAATCGCTAATAATGGGAAACTATCAACTCCTCTTACTAAACTCTGAGTAATAATTTGGGATGATAAAGTACCTTGGAATAGTGCCAATAAAATGGCTGTTCCTATAAGACTTAAAGCAATGGGTACATTTATCAAAATAAGTCCAAATAAACTAATTAAAAAGATTGCAAGCATTTATTCCAATCCCTCCTTTATAAATTATGTGATACATTAGATTCAGACTCGAGTAATTCTTTCCCAAGTATAAATAATTTTGCTACTGTTTGTATTGTTAAAATGAAGGCACTCACCGGAACGATACTATAGACTAATCCATATGGAATTTCTAATGCAGCACTCTTCCACGCAAGATTATCTATAGTAATTGTAATTCCTCCTTTAACAATAAAAGCTAAAATTGCAATAATGATAATGTCCGCAATCATAAGAACCACTGTTCTTATTTTTCCAGGTAATGCTTGAACTACAAATTCGAGACCCATATGTTCATTACTGTCATGAACTAAGATTGCTCCTAGAAAAGTTACCCAAATAAATAGAAATCTCGCAGTTTCTTCTGCCCATGCTAATGCAAAATCTAGAAAATAACGACTAACCACATTTGTAAAAACAACCACAACTAATACTGCTGAAAAAACTGCTAATAGAAATTTGATTACCTTAAGCAAAGCATTATAAGCAGTGTTTAATGCATTTGACCCCATACTCTTCCTCCTTTTAAAATTTTGTTTAAGCTATTAATGTCTTGTTTCAATCCCTCCCTTATACTAATTACTTGTTAGCTGTAATACAGGTTATCATCTGTCAACAATATAATATAATATTTTTTATAAGTTATCAATATATTTTTTTAATTTTTTTATTTTTTTTTGTGCAATTTTTATATGTATTTTTTATTCTAATTAGTTTGTGATAATTTTAAATTTGACAATTGAAAATATTGATGTGATATTTTGATTCTCTTTATTATAATGATTTACATGTTGTAATACAGGTTGCCGACTACTAACTACTATTATATATTATTAGTATTCAACGTATTTTTAAAAACTCCTTCTTCTTTTTACTAAATTTTATAATTTTTACTATTGTTGAATATTTTGTCATAATAATTCATAAAAATTTTAAAATAAATATGGCGCAATATGGTGTAATTCCAGCATAACCAGCCACACTGGTAACTGACCCAATATTAATAATTCGCCCATATATGCTGCGGTACTGCAATATACTCAGCAAATGCCTCATTCTGTCGATATTCGTCACAAGAAACTCCTAATACTCTCCGATAATATATTTTACTAATTATAAAACTCAAAAGATTTACCTGATCTACATGTTAGTTATGATTTTAATTTCGATCTAGACAGCTTAATACTGATATTGCCTAGCAACTTTTACTAAAGCTTTCATATTTTCTTCTGGCGTGTCCATAGGAACTTCGCATCCAGATCCTAGAATAAAGCCTCCATTCTCTGCTGCTGCCGCTATACATTCTTCAGCAGCTCTTTCTACTTCTTCAACAGTTCCTTGTAATAAAACTTTTGTAGGATTTAAGTTTCCCATAAGACACATTTTACCACCAATGTTTTGTTTGCATAATCTCAAGTCTACTTTATAGTCCACTTCATAACAGTCAGCTCCTGTTTCCGCATATAAATTAATGACCTTTGTATTATCTCCACATATATGAAGTAAAGAAAAAGCATTATGTTTTTTAGTGTGCTCTTTCAGATTATTAAAAAGCTTCTTTTCATATGGATATACATATTTTTTATAAGTTTCTGGAGATATTACATCAAGGGATGCAAGCGAATCCCCACACTGTATAATATGAGCTCCAGCTTCTAACTCAGCGATTAAAAACCTTTCAAGTGCCTTAGTAGTTATTTCCATTAAATGAAAAATTGCAGATTCATCTCCATCAGGCAAATCATACTCAGCCTTTGCAATCTCCATAATAAACTCTTGAGTTCCAATCAAGTGAGATGCCAGTGAAAACGGTCCTGTTCCACATCCTCTAATAGCTATTTCATCACCAAATTCTTCTGAAGCCATCTGAATAGCTTCTAAATAAACATGCATTCTTCCATCTTTCCAAGGATCTGGAATTTTTAGCTTTGAAATTTCTTTTAAACTTTTAATAGCAGGTTCTTTAAAAGTGGGAGTGGCGTTTTGATAATGTGTGGTTTTTGTTCCGAATCCCTCAGCGATATAGTAGTTATCTGACTGCATAATTACAATATCTTGATTGTATTTATCTAATGCAAAAATTTGTGCCTCTAGCATCTTTTTACTATCATTGTAATACTGTATAAGTGGTACTCCTGCTATTTTAGCCGCATGATTACCCATAAAAGTGCCAACAGGTATAACATCAGGCTTTTGTAGTTGCATAGCTTTTCTAACTCTTTCAAGTGATGATAATTTATGTTTATCTTTCATTTTTTTGAATATCACCTCTAACATTATTAATTAAAATTCAATCGTCATTAGAATCTTCATCTTTTCCAAGTGGAAAATTAGCTGCACTGCATCCATGGATAACGGATTCTAAGATTGAAATGGAGTTAAAACTTCACCTGAATCCAACAATCCTGTTTGTTTACTTAAATTTCTAGAGCAACCCTCTCTTTCGCGCAATCGTAACTGCACCAAAGCCTGCTATATCTTTCATTAATTCATCATCTATAACTTTTACTTCACCTTTAAAGTAATGATCACTTTTTATTAATACTTCAAAAATTCTTTTTAAAGATCGGCTACCTCCTATAATTACAGGAAGCTCAGAATTCATTTGTAAAGCACTGCTATTTTTTATTGCTAATAAATCTGTTCCAAAAATAATTCCTGCTAAAAAATTTGCTTTTTCTTGTGTGCTATAAGAAGTAAACTGATCTAATATTCGTACTGTAAAGCAGCTCCTATTAAGTCCTACTTTTCGAGCGTGTTGAGCACCTTTTAGTATGAAGTGAGCGTCGATTTGATTTACAAATGAGCCTTCTAAAGCATTAGAGAGAATTGTATTTTTTGTAATAACAGATAATAATTCTCCTGCAAGGGATGTCACACAACTTGTAATCTTATTCTGTTCATCTACACGAATAAATTTCGAGTGTGATCCTGGTAGTATAACAAGGGCTGGTCTTTTGACACCTAACTTTTCTATAATACCAAAGGCCTCTACCTCTTCTCCTCTCATGATATCCATTGATTCACAATTTTCTATATTGATATCTTTTATATTATTCTTTATTCCTGGTACAAACCATATAGGCTGCTCAATTACTTCAGGTATATCTACTTTAACCATTCCCTGTGCTAATTCTTCTATTCCTGCTGGTGCCGTAATATGAGGCACCTCATACAACCCTACATTTGACGTAATCATTCCTGATGCCAGTACTAGCTTAATGTCATTATAAGTAATATTTGCATTTTCTAGCGCTTGTTGAATAGCAGTTTTTACACCCTGTTGTAGTGTTTGTTTACTACCAGTAATAGCAGTGTCTCTCACACCTACTTGGATAGAAGATGAGGCAATAACTTGATTTTCTTTCCACACTTTTATTCTAGTGTTTGTTGTACCCGTATCAATAGTAATGATATACACCTAACTCACCTCACATTCAGTGGTAAAGTCAATAATTATCCTTGTAATTTTTGGACATAGGCCTGCGCCATATGTGTAATCTTACTATATTCCCCTGAATATATTGCTTTATTGTCTACTAAACTGCCGCCAACGCCAACTCCCTGAGCTCCTGCCTTAATAAATTCATTCGCATTTTCTACATTGACACCACCAACCGCAAATATAGGTATATGACTTAACGGTGCAAGAAGTGCTTTGATGTAACTTATTCCCAAATTACCAGCTGGAAAAAGCTTAATAATATCCGCACCCGCATGATATGCAGTAACTATTTCAGAGGGAGTGAACGCTCCAGGAAGTGATAATTTACCTAGTTCTTTGGTTTTTTGAATAACTTGTACATCTACATTTGGGGATATAATATATTCAGCACCTGCATCTACTGCACTGATTACTTGGTCTGTTGTTAAAACAGTTCCTGCACCTAAATACACTTGATCTCCATAAGCTTCTTTAATGAGTTTTAGACATTTTAGCGTATCTAACATCTTCATTGCATCTTGTTGGTTAAATGTTACTTCAACCGCTTTGATACCACCTTTTAATAGGGCTCCAACAGTATTTACAATCCTTTCAGAGTCAACGCCACGAATAATGGCAATAATCTTATGATCAATTAATTTTTGTTTGAACATTCCGTTTGTGGACATAAGTCTCCCTCCCTTTTAAAGTCTAGTTAAAAGTTATAAGTATATGGCATTTGTATAAATGCTATATACTTGCGTTTTATCTTACCACTCTGCTATGCAACCATCTTCTGTTCTCCAAATCGGATTTTTCCACTGGTGTCCTATCTTTGCCATCTCGCGTACTTTTTCTTCATTAACTTCTATACCAAGGCCTGGACCCTTTAAAATATTTACATAGCCTTTTTCATACTCAAACACACTAGAATCTTTAACATAGTCCAAAAGATCAGAACCTTGATTATAATGAATTCCTAAACTCTGCTCCTGTATAAATGCATTAGGAGTGCAAAAATCCAATTGCAAACATGAAGCCAACGCAATAGGTCCTAAAGGACAATGTGGCGCAACAGCAATATCATATGCCTCTGCCATAGCGGCTATTTTTTTAACTTCTAAAATACCTCCTGCATGACTTAAATCTGGTTGAATTATATCTACACCGCCGTCATGTAGCATTTTTTTAAATCCCCAACGAGTATAATTTCTTTCTCCTGATGCAATAGGAATAGAAGTACTTCTCTTGAGTTCAACAAAAGCTTCTTCATTTTCAGTCAATACTGGTTCTTCTATAAACATAAGCTTATATGGTTCTAATTCTTTCATTAATACTTTTGCCATTGCTTTATGTACACGGCCGTGAAAATCTAATGCAACATCCATGTCATAACCTGCTACATCACGTACTGCCTGCACTCTTTCAAGCACATCCTGCACAACTTTATAGGAATCAATCCAAGCAATTTCAGGTGTAGCATTCATTTTGATGGCTGTATACCCCTGTTCCATCTTTTCTTTAACTGCTTCAGCAATATTTGCAGGTCTGTCACCACCAATCCAGCAGTAAACTCTAAGTTTATTTCGAACGGCTCCACCTAACAATTCATATACCGGCACATTGAGATATTTACCCTTAATATCCCATAGGGCTTGTTCAATACCTGAAATGGCACTCATCAAAAAGCTGCTGCAACTGTATCGGCTTTTCCCTCTATTACGGGTTCTCCCCATCCAACGATACCAGATTCCGTGGTTATCTTAAGAAAAAGCCAACGTGGTGGCACCTTAAATAATTCAATATTTTTAATTTTCATTATCATCTCTCCTCATTCATATTTGTCATATTGTGTTATAAAATATAAATTCATTTTGATTTTAATATGTTAATGCTTACTTCTATAGTCTCCTTAACAATATATCTTGCTAATTCAGGGTCTTTAGCTTTTACTGCTTGAAAAATTCTTTTATGGTTTTCAATACTCATTTGAGTTCCTAAGTCTTTGCTCATTTTTTCAAAATGTGCATATATAACATCTTTTAATTTTACCAAAGCTCTATAGATCATCCTATTTTTAGATGCTTTTGCCATAGATAAATGAAATTGATAATCAGCACTTGCATGTCTTTTGTAATCTCCCAAATTTTCAACCATTGCATCTAACGCCTTTTGCATACTAATAACATCTTGTTCATCACGACGGATAGCAGCTAAACCTGCAGCTTCAACTTCTAAAGGCTTTCTAAATTCCATTATTTCTATAATTTCTTCTTCACTAAGAAATCCTATTGGCATAATACTATCTACAATGTTTTTTATAACAGATTCACATACAAATGTTCCTTGCCCTTGTCTGGTATCTAAAACCCCTACAGCTTTTAATTTTTGAATAGCACTTCTCACAGTATTGCGACTAACATTAAATAATGTGGACAATTCATTTTCAGAAGGTATCTTACTCCCCGGTTCCCACTCTCCGTTAATAATAAATTCCTTCAGTTGAACATATACTTCATCAACAATATTGATTTTTTTTATCGATTTTATTACTGCCATTTTATTCCTTTCTATACTTCTATCTTAAATTTGTGTGTTGTTCTACAAGTTATTTTATAATTAATACTATTCTACATTAAATTAAAAATTCCTTCTTTTTATTTATAAATTTTTAAATTTATATATAATATTATCTAATCTTCTCTAAATTTTCTAACAAAAATTGTTTTCCCTTCTCATTAAACAACCCCCATTTAATCTATGGTAGTGTCAAAAATTTTATCAACTTTTGACCTGTACCCTTTGATTTTATTGACTTTTATTTTAAATTTTTATTACCCCTACTAAATTGGAAATTCAG
>JASGMB010000135.1 GCA_030156665.1 Clostridiales bacterium | reverse complement strand
AATTGCAGCAAATGCTTGGCTTCCAATGAAAACCAAAAAAATACATAAAAAGAGTGTCATGACAATCTTCTTCATATAAACCTCCTAATATCAGTTCACGGTTCACGGTTCATAGTTCACGGTTCATAGTTCCTAGTGACTGTGAACTGTGAACCGTGAACTTATTTTCTTATTACTGCTGCTTTAGCATTTTTGAACTCATTGTATAAACAATCACTATAATCGCTGCTAACGAAAGTACAACATCATAATAGTTTTTTAACAAAACATAGTATATATCAAACATTGAATTTCCTAAAACAACTACCATTTTATAAGAATTTTGGGCTGTTATCAAAATACTATTAAACATATCTACCGTAAAACCGTTATTGAGAACAATATCTACCAAATCAAATATAGTTATACTATTTAAAAATATTCCGGCTAAAGTCGTTATCATTAAAAATACAGTTGCAAATAAAACATAAATGATATTCATGGTGATTGAATAAAATGCTTTTTACTAACAGACATATTTTTAATGGATGTCATTACACATTCTTCAAAATCTTTCGGTGGGTCCAGAAAGGCTTGTTTTTCTACATGCTCCACCACTTCTGTCATAACGGCATACTGCTCTGAGCAATGCATACACCCCTTTAGATGTTGCTTAAAATAGTAAAGGTCAATATCGTTTATTTCTCCATCGAAATACTGCATCATTAACTCATTCATTTCACTACACTTCATAAAACTTCCTCCTTCCTGGTCCCCACCAACTTATCTCGCAGCATGTGTCTTGCTCTATGTAATCGATTTTTAACGATACTCATAGGTTCATTCAATGTTTTACAAATCTCCTCATAAGATAACCCGTATTGGTGAAATAAAACAATTGGCAGTTTATATTTTTCTGGAAGAGCATTGATTGCCTGTGAAATTTGTTCTTTACGTTCAATCTTCAGATAAACAGCCTCCGGATTTTCATCATGACCCGGTTGATAAATCATTTCATCTACCGATATCGTTTCAATTCTTTTTTTACGTAAAACATCCAGGCATAAATTAGTGGCAATCTTCACTGCCCAGGTAGAAAATTTATACTCTGGGTTATATCTATCCAGCGAACGGTACAGTTTTATAAATACTTCTTGAGCAATATCACTGGCTTCTTCCTTGTCATTAATCATTCTATATACAATTGTATACACCAATTTTTTATAGCGGTTGACCAGTTCGGCAAAAGCGTCCTGATTGCCTTTTAAACACAACTGAATGATTTCATAGTCACTACGTTCCAATGTCGCTCATTCCTTCCGACTGTCTCCGACTGTCTTTGTATTATTGTACGTCATACATTAAAATATGTCTGATGCCTTTTAAAATAATTCCATTTTTCTAGCCCTAGCACTATCATATTGCATTTTTCTTTTCCAAACAAGCGTTTTTTGAAATTGCCAAAAATTAAATTTTTATCTCAAAAGCGGACATAAAAAAAGACTTCACACAGTGTGAAGTCTGTACTTTACTTATTGCTCTTCAGAATGCTTTTTTACCGGTCTGTCTTCATCAAAAAAATCTTCTGCACCTTCAAATTCGAATTTTTGAGGCGGGAAAAATTCATCAACTGGGAATTCAATTCTGTCAAATAAGTCACATGGGTTTTCCGGAGTCGCTGCAATACATTCTTTTTCCGGTACGCAGAAATCAAAAGCTGGAATAAGTAATTGAACGTTTCGTTCAAGCTTAATGATTGTAAACAATCCAAGTGTAACAAACACTCTCTTTCTTTCGGCACCAGCCACCAAATCGTCATCAAAGCAGTTACATACACTATCAGGTACCCCTGCTAAGTCTATATTATCCACATAGAACCTGTCAGTAATGTCGACCAACTTAGCTGCTAAGCATATTGGGTCAACGACTTCAACCTTGGCTTTTGGCATATTCGTTTTCTTCCAGAGTTGAGGATCGAAAGCATCTTCTTTAAATTTAGATTGGAATATTTTTGCATTTCCTTCAGAGCCAAAGAGTATAACTTTTTTATCGAAAGTAGCTAATCCTTCAACTTCTGTAGGCCTGCCAACACCGGTAAATACGTCCAGCGTAATTTTAAAGAAGAATTTTACATCTACAGTGTAAAATCCTCTGTTAAAAGCAACAGGTTCTACATCAGGAAATACCCAAATAATTTCAGCATCTCTACACTTAACATTGATTGCTCTATCAACAACTTCTTGGCCGCCTCTGGTTAAAAATACTCTTAAGTCCTCTAAACAATCTTTTTCTCTACAAGAATCATAAATCTTATCTGTCTGTATACATACAGCTTCTTTAAACCCAGGTGCCCCATGAATTGGACCTGGTTTCATTCTTTCACCCATAAATAATCCTCCCATTTTAATAATTTAAACTATGCATATAAAGGATGTAATCCTTCAATAACATAATATGTTGATGCAATTCATATGTGATTAATTTAAAAAAAATTATCAAGTGTTTAAGAATAAAGCATATATATGAATTGAGAATGGAGAATTTCAGTAGTTAAATTCTGTATTCTCAATTTAAAAATAGGGGTGATTTTTTGGCTAATATGATATCTAACCAATATCTACTAACACAATCGTCCAAACAGCAGTGGCACTTTTTTTATCAATCCAATACCGGTATTTGTTTTAAAAGAAAGTTAGAAAATCAGTGGAGTGAGTATGAAATTCTATTTAAAGATGGGCAGGGAGACTTTGACGTGATTACAGACCCAAGAGATAACATTCACTTAATCTGTCAAGATAAATTGGGAAGTATCATATATCTTATGTATAACGGTCAGCAATGGCATAAATATGTTATTTTACAAAGCAAATCCAACAGAACCTATCCCAAATATTTTAAAATGTTATTAGTAAATAATTGGATAAACCTTTTTTACATTATTGATTATAAGGACAAAAATTTGTTAGTACATCATGTGCTTGACAATAGTAATGTACCACCAATTGTAGTTGATTATATTGTCAAATCTGCCAGGCCATTCTGTGTATCGACAGATAATTCCAATAACATTCACGTGTATTATCAAAGCAAAACGGTCTCTGATAAAATCGGATACAAATGGTATATATGGTCAAAAAAAACTTGGAGCGATTTTATTTCTATCCATCAATATGCTGAAGATGTAACCTTGCCCTACTTTATCATTGACCAGGATGATAATATTCACTTAATATACTTAAAGAAAGACATAAAAAATTATAGTATCATTTACAAAAGAAAACCTTTTAATAGTTTTGATAAAGCCCTTTGGGATAAAGAAGTTACAGTTTATAATCGCTGTAACGAGGACGTACTACCCGTCATTATTAAAGCCGATAAAAAACTATGGATATTATGGCAGCAAGATATCAAGGTATTAAGCAGCTCATCCGATGATGACGGTATTACATGGAAAGGGCCTTCACAGTTTATGGCAGGCAGATACGGCAATATTTCACTATTTGGGTGCCGGACGCCAATAGCTGTAAATAAAGACAGTGTTATCTGTGACCAATGCTATGGCTATACGAATCATGACGATGTAAATTTGTATATACTATCTAATTATATTGAACAGTTGCCTATTTCTAAATTCGAGCCTGAATACAAAATAGAAGGTTATGAGGTAGAGGACTTTGCACAAAAGAACATGAATGCTTTTAAACCAGCTGCGTCTAAAAACACACCATCTTTTTCTTCATCCTCCGATAATAAGCTAAGTAATAACTCTGAAAATATTGAATCAATCAAACTAAAGATTATGCTGAATATGGTTCAGGAAGAGCTTTCTCAAATTAAGAAAAAATTATTAGAATTTACTCAAATTTCTAAGATTGATGAGGATTTAAAGCTTGAAATAGATAAACAATATGGAACAGAGATTCAAACGTTAAAAATGCAATTTCAACAGCTTCTGGATCGAATTACGCAAATTGAAAAAACTCAAAATAATCTTATTCACTCACATATAGAACAAATTAATAAAGAAATTACTATTTTAAAACGTAATAATAATAAAGTAAGTTTTGAGGACTTAATTCATAAATCAGTTATAAAAAATAAAGATGAGTAAATCTAAACTTATCTATGCATATTTTAAAAATACCTATTTAAAATTTAGCTTAGGGTCTATATGATTCGTATGCTTATTCATATTGTGATTCGTATTTTGTTGATTTTGAAAAGATTTTTTATTTAATGTATCATCACTCTGTATATCGCCTAAACTAGATTGATCAGCTTCTTCTAGAATCTTATCTTCTTCAACATTATTTAAACTAAAATCATTTGCGTTTTCAACTTTTTCATTATCTAAAGTTGTATCCATATCAGCATTTAATGACATTTCATTTACCTCTTCTGCATTTCCGTTCATCATTATATCTATATCATCTTGATAGTTGGTATCAATATTATTATCTTGGATAATAAATGGACGTAGCCATTTAGGTATAGATATTTTATTATCTGCATTACTATTTTGATTATTCTCTAGGTTAGGTTGATATTTTTCCTGTTTCCTATTATGTTCATCAGATACATTCTGTTTAAAGTCAGTTGTTTGTTCAACAATAATATCATTGCTATCTGCTTCATTCAAATCATCACAGGATGTGCTCGCTATTACTTCATCTTTTTCTTTTCTCTCATTATATATTAACTGTTCTGAACCAAGTTCTAAAGTAGGTTCTACATCAGGTTGTGAGGTAAATTCTGAAGCAGTAAGTTCTAAATCAGCTTCTGAAGCAGATTCTAAACTAGGTTCTAATCTAGGCTCTGAATCAATTTCTGAGATAGATTTATCACTTTTTTTGACTTTCAACTTCATCCAATTTATCCTCTTTGAATTGTTGATTGTTATTTTCTTGCATTAAATTATCAGGTTTATTTCTGAGTGTTTTCTGACCATTAGAGTATGGTAATGGTTGATATGGCATATTTCTGCAATTTATATAATTTGTTTTTATTTTATTCGAATGTAAATGCTCTAAATTGGGCTGAGAATTTTTTTCTTGAATAGTATATTTTTCTACATTGTTTGAATTTGATTTTTCAGTTTGTTTTTCATTATTTTTTTGTACTAAATTATCTTCCTTTTTTTGGGCTGATTTATTATTAAAATATGATAATGGACGATATGGTAATTTTTTACAATTAATACGATTCATTTTCATAGCTTTTCCCCCTTATAAAACTTTATTGCTAGTCATTTGCAGAATGCTGGAACAGTTGATATTCCCGCATTCTAGCATTATATTTTAATTGTTTTCCCCCTCTATTTGACGTAAAATATAGGTATACA
>JASGMB010000134.1 GCA_030156665.1 Clostridiales bacterium | reverse complement strand
CCGTCACAAAAATGTTTTAGCTCTCTAATATGCTCCGGCGAAGATATTCCAAATCCAATTGCTTTAGGTATATCAGTATATTTGTCTATTTCATTCATAAACGCCAGCAAATCTGTTCTGAAATCACTCCTGACTCCGGTCACCCCTGTTGATGAAATACAGTAAATAAATCCCTTAGCATTCTGTACAATCTTTTTTATCCTGCCGGAAGATGTAGGTGCAATCAACGGAATGATATTCACATCATATTGCATTCCAATCTCTCTTACGTCCATACTTTCTTCATAGGGCAGGTCAGGAATAATAAGTCCGTCAATCCCCACTTTCGCACAATCCGAAATAAATTTTTCAACACCGTATTGGAATATACAATTAAAATAAACCAAATACAAAAGGGGAACCTGAGTTTGTTCTCTTAATTCCCGAACAACATTCATAATATCTTTGATCTTAATTTTTTTGGATAATGCTCTTTGTGCTGCCCTTTGGATAACCGGTCCGTCTGCAACAGGGTCGGAATAGGGAATGCCTATCTCAACAATATCTGCACCCTGTTTCTCCATCTCCAGCACCAATTGTTTCGTAACCCCTAGATCAGGGTCCCCTGCCGTAATATAAGTTATGAGTGCTTTTTGATTATTTTCTCTTAAATATCTAAATTTTTTCTCAATCCTGGTCACTTTTATTTCCCTCCCATTAGTTTGGAAACTGTGTAAACGTCTTTATCTCCTCTGCCCGATAGATTCACAACAATAATATCATCCTTCTTGGTATTCGGGCAAAGTTTTATCGCATATGCAATGGCATGGGAACTTTCTAACGCCGGAATAATGCCCTCTAACTTGGACAGCAAATGAAAAGCTTCAAGTGCTTCCCGGTCTGTAATGCTTACATATTGTGCTCTTTTACTATCTCGCAAAAATGCATGTTCAGGACCTATACCGGGATAATCCAGTCCTGCAGAAATGGAGTACACCGGATCTATCTGTCCGTCTTCGTCCTGTAAAAAGTATGACATCATGCCGTGAAGTACACCTATTTTTCCTTTTGCTAAAGTTGCCGCATGCTGACCGGTTTCCACACCTAACCCTGCCGCCTCCGTCCCGATTAGTCTAACATTCCTATCGTGTAAGAAAGGATAAAAAATACCCATTGCGTTGCTGCCGCCACCAACGCAGGCAATAATATAATCCGGAAGACGTTGTTCTTTTTGGAGTATTTGTTTTTTTACCTCATCACCAATCACCCGCTGAAAATCTCTAACAATTGTAGGATACGGATGAGGCCCCACAACAGAACCTATTACATAAAATGTATTTTCCACATTGGTAACCCAATCTCTCATTGCTTCATTGGTTGCATCTTTTAAAGTACAAGTCCCGGAATGAACTGCATTCACCTTTGCCCCAAGCAGCTCCATTCTAAATACATTAAGTGCCTGTCTTTCCACATCCTCGGCACCCATATATATTTCACATTCCAAACCGAACATAGCTGCTACCGTTGCGGTTGCAACACCGTGCTGTCCGGCTCCAGTTTCAGCAATAATCCTTTTCTTTCCCATTTTCTTTGCCAGGAGAACCTGACCTAAAACATTATTAATTTTATGAGCGCCGGTATGGTTTAAGTCCTCCCGCTTTAGGTATATCTTACCTCCACCTAGATATTCGGTAAGCCTTTGAGCATAGTATAACGGAGTTTCTCTGCCGGAATATTCTTTTAAATAATAGTAAAATTCCTCTTTAAAATCCTCCTCCAAACCTTCCAAATCTGCCTTTTTGATTATGCATACATTTTAACCCCCAATCTTACCCTGTGCATGAACTCTTCAATTTTTTCTTTATCTTTTATTCCATCTGTTTCCACACCGCTGCTGACATCCACACAATACGGTTGAACAGTTTGTATTGCAGTAGCTACGTTTTGTGCATTCAAACCTCCGGCTAGCACAAGCTTTTGTTTTTTACCTGCTTGCTTCACCAAGTTCCAATCAAAGGTTTTTCCTACCCCTCCATACTGCCCTTTGGAATAGGTATCCAACAGTATTGCCTCCACAGGATATTCCTTCATCATTTCCAAACTTTTTAAGTTTTGTACTCTGATTGCCTTCCACACCGGTTGACCCATCAAGGTGCAATAATATGGCGTCTCGTCCCCATGCAGTTGCACAATATCTAATTGACACATATCAATAATTTCTTTGACCCTTTCAATGTGTTCATTCACAAACACACCCACCTTTTTTATAGAAGGGGATAATAAACCAATCATCTCTTTTGCAATGTTTGGCGTAACCTTTCTTTTACTGTCGGCAAAAACAAAACCTACATAATCCGGCCGATACCGATTTACCAGATGTATATCCTCCATTCTCGTTAAACCGCATATTTTTATCTTGACCATATCCTTCAAGCCCCCCTTCCATACCTCAATTCCGCAAGTTTATCATCAATACATTCTGCCTTCACCAATGTTTCTCCTATCAGTACCTGTTGTGGCCAGCGATGTCTCAAAAGTCTTAAGATTCCTGTTATTAATCCCTATGATTCTGGCATTTGTTAAAAGTGCTCTTTCCAATTCCTTTTCATCGTGTACTTCTACAAGACACTGCATACCAAGAATATTTGCAATGATTTGAAACTTTTTTAACTGCTCGTCGGTTAATATAGAAACAATTAGAAGAATTGCATCCGCTCCCAACAACCTGGACTGATAGATCTGCCAACAATCAACAATAAAATCTTTTCTCAAAAGTGGAGTGGGAACATTTTGTCTTATCTGATACAAATAATCATCACTGCCCATAAAAAATTCCTGCTCCGTCAACACTGAAATCGCTTCAACATTATTTTGGAAATAAGTGTGGGCAATTTTTATCGGTTCAAAATTATGACATATAATCCCTTTGGAAGGTGAAGCTTTTTTTACTTCCGCAATAATGGAAAGAGCATCCGGTTTATTTAATGCACTATAAAAATCTCTTGTTTTCGGAATATTAGAACTTTTTAGCTTTTCTTTCAATTCATCAATTGAAACAGCTTTTTTCTGTCTTTCAATCTGATTTCTCTTATGTGCAACAATTTTATCTAAAATCATATTGACCCCCCTATCTAATGATTAAGAATTATAAACAGAGTTCTTGGCTTTAGGGAAAGTTTACTCCCACTGAAGCTTAGAAATCGTTATCCAGGGGCTTAACGCCGCTTATCTGACCGCTTAAAGAAGCGCGAGTCTTAGCAGCGGTTAGCCATCGGATAAATTGAGAATGGAAAACTTTATATTTTTTAATGCTGCATTCTCCATTCTCAATTCTCCATTGGTTTTTATCAGCTGCTTTTTGGTATTCTGAATCTATTTGTAAACGTAATAAATTCTTGCAGTTTTTGCATTGCTTTCCCGCTTTCAATGATTTCTCTGGATTTTATGATACCTTCTTCAAAACTTTCTGCTTTTTTACCGACATAGAGTGCTGCTGCACTATTTAAAATAACAACATCCCGCTGATACCCCTGCTTATTATGAAATATATCTAATATGATTCGAGCATTATCTCCGGCATTTTCGCCTTGAAGATGTTGAATTGAGCATAGTTCAAAACCATATGCCCTAGGATCAATAATGTATTCTTTTATTTCATTATTTTTTAATTCACACACTACCGTGTTTCCAGTAAGCGTAATCTCATCCAATCCGTCCTCCCCATGTACCACCATTGCCCTTTCGGTACCTAAATTTTGAAGAACCGAGGCAAGCGGGCGTACTAATTGGGGATCAAACACTCCAAGAATCTGTCCTTTTGCACAAGCAGGATTGGTTAAAGGCCCCAGTATATTGAATATAGTTCTGATACCCAATTCTTTGCGGGGAGCCGCAGCATATTTCATAGATTTATGAAATACAGGTGCAAACATAAACCCTATGCCAACATATTCAATACATTCTTTTACCTGACTGGGTGACAGCTCTATATGGATACCTAATGCTTCCAATACATCTGCGCTTCCGCTTCTGCTGGATACCGAGCGATTACCGTGCTTGGCAACGGGTACCCCTCCTGCCGCAGCTACAAAGGCAGCTGCAGTTGAAATATTAAAGGTATGAGCGCCATCGCCCCCTGTTCCACAAGTATCTATATAGTAGTCCAAACTTGGGAAAATATTTTCAGCCTTTTTTCTCATCACTTTCGCGCATCCTGTAATTTCTTCTATCGTTTCACCCTTTATTCTTAAAGCAGTAATAAAACTCGCAATTTGAGCCGATGTTGCCTCTCCGTTCATAATCACTTCCATGACAGCAGTAATTTCCTCTTCAGTAAGGTCTTTCCCCTTTATAAGCGTATCAATAGCATGTTTTAACATCATGATTTCCTCCTCTTCTCATCTCTTCCAATCTCTAAAAAATTTCTTATCATATCCATTCCATGTTCAGTAATAATGGATTCGGGATGAAACTGAATTCCAAAAACCGGATAATCCCTATGACATATTCCCATGATTTCATTATCTTCAGCAACTGCAGTGATTTCCAATTCACGGGGCAGCGTTTCTTTTTCTATGATCAAAGAATGATACCTTGCCCCCCTGATTTGTTCCGGTATTTCTCTGAACAGCTCGCATTTTTTCAACCGTATCGTCGATGCCTTGCCATGAAACAGTTCTTTTGCATGGACAATTCTCCCGCCAAAGGCCTCTCCGATAGCTTGATGTCCCAAGCATACGCCTAAGATAGGGATAGAAGTATAAAAAGTTTTAATGACATCAATGGAGATTCCCGCTGCCGTTGGAAATCCGGGACCGGGAGAAATCACAATGTGTGACGGCTGCATCTGTAAAATTTGATCAATGGTCATTTGATCATTTCTTACCACCTTAACAATGCTGCAAATACTTCCAATATATTGGTAGAGGTTATAGGTGAAGGAGTCGTAATTATCAATAATAAGCACCATCATATTTCACCTGCCTTTTGAATTGCCCTTAATAAAGCCTTTGCTTTATTTAGTGTTTCCTCATATTCCTTTTCGGGTACCGAATCGGCCACAATGCCCGCTCCTGCCTGCACATAAACACAATGATTTTTAAATACTGCCGTTCGAATTGCAATACATGTGTCCAGTGTGCCGTCAAACCCTATATAGCCTATTGCTCCCGCGTAAATCCCCCGCTTCAGGTTTTCAATTTCTTCAATGATCTCCATGGCTCTCACTTTAGGCGCCCCCGAAACCGTGCCAGCAGGAAGCACGCCGGTAAGTATATCTACCGCCGTTTTGTCATCCTTTTGAGTACCTGTAACATTAGTGACCATATGCATCACATGGGAATATTTTTCTATATGCATAAGATTTTGAGTTTCAACGCTTCCAAATTTACATACTTTTCCTATGTCATTGCGCCCCAGGTCCACTAACATAATGTGTTCGGCAATTTCTTTTTCATCCTGCAGCAGTTCATCTGCCAGTTTCTGATCCTCTTCGGGCGTTTCCCCCCTTGGCCTTGTGCCGGCAATGGGACAGGTTTCAACCAATCCTTTTTCAGCCCGCACCAGCATTTCGGGAGATGCTCCGGCGATGGCGTAATCGTCAAATTTTAAAAAATACATGTAGGGTGAAGGATTTAATGTCCTTAACTTGCGATAGACCTCAAAGGGGTCCCCTTCAAATTTTGTTTTCAACCTTTGAGACAAAACAACCTGAAAAACATCTCCGTTTTTGATATATTCTTTTGCTCTATTTACATTACTGCAAAACTCTTCTTTTGACACACTGCATGAAAATTCAGATGTTTGAACATCTGCTGTATCGCGGACTGTTCGGTTTATTTTTTTCTCGCCGGAAATTTCTTTTAAGATCCGCTGTATTTTTTCTACCGAGTGATGATAAGTTCCCTCCTGACTGTCTGCTATTGTGTTGACAATAATACATATCGTTTGTCTTAAGTGATCAAAAGCTATTACTTCTTCAGGTATGATTAAATGGCAGTCGGGTAAGCCTATCTCATCGCAGTTCTCACTTTTTATTTTTTCATAGTACTTTACAAAGTCATAACTAAAATATCCTACCACTCCTCCATAAAATCTCGGCAAGTGGGAAAAAGTCTGACTTTTAAACTGCGACAATAATGCATTTAAGACCTCTACAGGGTTGTTTTCAAAGTGTTCTTCCTTATCTTTTATCTTAAGGAAGGTATGCCCGTTGACCACTTTAAACAAGGCTAATGGTCTCCTACCCATAAATGAATATCTCCCCCACTTTTCTCCGCCTTCTACACTCTCAAAAAGATAACAGTATTCACCGACAGCAAACTTTTTGAAAATAGAGATAGGCGTTTCCATATCTGCATCGGTTTGGAAACAAATAGGAACAATTTTAGAATGCATACTCCATTCTTTGTATTCATGAAATGACGGATAAAACATTTGACGCCTCCCCTCACATTTTGGGGCGTATGAGATGATAAAAATAGAAAAACCAGAGTGAGACACTCCGGTTAAATTGACGTAACAATATACAGCATTAACAATGCCTAAGCATTCCTAATGCAATTCAAACGCTCAACTCAACTCATCTCATCTCGCCTAAACTCAATCTAATCTAAACTCTTCTAATCTTAAAATGAGTATAACACAATCCTATTTTAATTACAATCTCTTTTTTTACCAATTTTACTATTGTACTAACCAATGTCTAAATTTAAAATAAATTAATGTAGTTATCGATGAAATCAACCAACTTTAAAAACTAAATATTTAGTTTTAAAGTTGGTTAATTATAATAATATTCGAGGTGATACTTTTGGAAAAACTAATTATGACACCCGGACCGACAGAAGTGAATGAGAAAGTACGGCATGCACTCTCTCAACCTATCCTTAATCCCGATTTGGATGACGACTTTTTTGCTTTTTATAAAGCTTTAACCCAAAAAATACAGAAGCTTCTTCATACTAAAAAACAAGTACTGATATTAAACGGTGAAGGCATTTTAGGATTAGAGGCTGCCTGTGCTTCCTTAATCGAAAAAGGTGATCGGGTTCTCTGCCTAAACAACGGTATTTTCGGAGAAGGCTTTGGCGATTTTGTAAAAATGTATGGCGGAGACGTTATATTCTTCCGCGAAGATTTTAATAAGCCCTTTTCCCCCGAAGCGCTAGAAGCTTTCCTGAAAAAAGACAGTAATTTTAAACTTGCCACTCTCGTTCACTGCGAGACCCCTTCTGGCCTAATCAATCCCATTGAAAAAATATGTCCTGTTTTAAAGAAATACGGCATTCTCACGGTAGTAGATGCTGTATCTTCCATCGGTGGGTACAATATTGAAACCGACTTATGGGACATTGATATTCTGCTAGGGGGTTCTCAAAAATGTTTATCTGCTCCTCCCGGTCTTACATTTATGAGCATTAGCAATGATGCTTGGAATATCATGGATAACCGTAAAACGCCTATCATCGGATATTACACCAACCTAACGCTGTGGAAGCATTGGTATACTAAGAAGTACTTCCCTTATACCCAGCCGGTAAGTGATTTGTATGGGCTGGAAGCTGCAGTAGACATCATACTGGAAGAAGGTCCCTCCTTTGCTGCTCGCCATCAAGCACTTGCCGATAAAGCAAGGAAAACGCTTAAAATTGCAGGTTTTGAAATTTACCCTGTTAGCGAAGGAGCGTCCAATACTGTTACCACCTTTATGATTCCTGACAAAATAGAAGATGAACCATTTAGAAAGCATCTGTGGGAAAAGTACGGTGTTATGATTGCCGGAAGCTGGGGAATATTGGCCGGTAAAGTATGGCGAATTGGCCATATGGGCGAAAATTGCAGTGATGAAAAAATCTATCGCACCTTTACAGCATAGGTCAGGATGAATGCCGCATAAAGTTTCAAAAGAATCTACCTTACAAAATACCTCGGGCTTTATGCCCGGGGTTTAGAATCGAAGATTCTTTTATAATAACACATAGGAAATTATATTGATAACCAATATCTGAATTTAAAATAAATTAATGTAGTTATCAAAGACTTTTTTACTTTATATTTGTTTTAATAAATTTGCCATCTCGATAGCCGTTACAGCTGCCTCATATCCTTTATTACCTGCTTTTGTTCCAGCTCTTTCAATGGCTTGCTCTATCGTATCGGTTGTCAGCACTCCAAATATGACCGGCAGTTCAGTTTCTAAAGCTACATTGGCTATTCCTTTCGAAACTTCATTTGCAACGTAGTCAAAATGCGGCGTTGACCCTCTTATAACAGCGCCCAAGCAGATGACAGCATCATATTTTTGAGATTTTGCCATTTTTTTTGCCAATAACGGAATTTCAAAAGCTCCAGGGGTCCATACTAGTTCAATTTCATCCTCTTCTGCTCCGTGACGCTTCAAAGCATCGATAGCACCGGATAAAAGTTTGCTGCTTATAAATTCATTAAATCTTCCTATGATAATACCAAATTTTAAACCCTTTGCAATTAATTTTCCTTCGTATGTTCTCATATTTATAACCATTCCTTTCGCTTTGCTCAAGGCACAAAACGGCATGAAACCATTGCCTTTGAGCTTATTTTGTCTTATAACTATATTGTTGA
>JASGMB010000015.1 GCA_030156665.1 Clostridiales bacterium | reverse complement strand
AAGTATATCTGCAAGATATACTTTCTGGCTTCAAGAAAATCTACCTAAATCATATTCGAACGAAGTGAGATAAATTCGTCGAAGACGATTTTTTTATATCATTTAATTTAACGCCCCACTTTCAAATAGGGTATGGAGGAATAGAATGAGTGAAAAAGATATACTTTTAAAAGAATGGGAAAGAATTGATGACTTACAGTATAAAGGGCTGCGCATTATTCAGGATACTCGCGGTTTCTGTTTTGGAATAGATGCGGTATTGTTAGTAAACTTCGCCGATATAAAAAAGGGAAATAAGGTGATAGATTTAGGAACCGGTACCGGGGTGATACCTATATTGATTGCAGGAAAAACGGATGCAAGTCAGATTATAGGCATAGAGATCCAAACAGACATGGCCGAGATGGCGCAGAGAAGTATAGTTTTAAATAATTTAGAAAAACGTGTTCAGATAGTAGAAGGGGATTTGCGTAACTGTGTAGATGTATTTGGAGCAGGTATATGTGATATAGTAGTAAGTAATCCCCCATACATGAATCAAGGTGGAGGTTTGATAAATCCCTATGATGCGAAGGCTATATCACGTCATGAAATTCAATGTACGCTTGAAGACGTAGTATCAGTTGGCAGCAAACTTTTGAAAAATGGTGGAAAGTTTAATATGGTACATCGTCCGGAGCGATTGGTTGATATTATATGGCTGATGAGAAATTATCGTTTAGAGCCAAAACGGTTGAGATTTGTACATCCTTCTATAGGGAAAAGGGCAAACTTAATTTTAATTGAGGGGTTAAAAAACGGAAAACCCCAGTTAAAAATGATGAAGCCACTGTATGTATATGGTGATAACGGAAAATATACCGATGAGATCAATAAGATTTATGGAAGAGACGAAAAGAATGCAGAATGCGGGCTGCAAATAAAATGATTTTGCATTCTCAATTCTGCATTAGCAATACGGAGGTAGAAGTGAATGAGCAGTAAAGGGACATTATATTTGTGTGCTACGCCAATTGGAAATCTTGAGGATATAACTTTAAGAACACTAAGAATATTGAAAGAAGTTGATTTAATTGCAGCAGAAGATACACGTCGCACCATTAAGCTATTAAATCATTTTGAAATCAATAAACCGCTTACCAGTTATTACGAACATAATCAAAAGGAAAAAGGCGAGTATATCGTCAGACAGTTGCTGGATGGAAAAAATATTGCCCTTGTGTCGGATGCAGGAACACCGGGCATATCAGACCCGGGAGAAGATTTAGTGAAACGTTGCATTGAAAACAATATTAAAGTGTCATCTTTGCCGGGACCGGTAGCGGCCATCACAGGACTTATTTTATCCGGTTTATCCACCAATCGATTTGTTTTTGAAGGTTTTCTCACTGTGAATAAGCGCAATAGACAAGAACATCTTGAGCAAATTAAAAATGACACACGTACACTCATATTTTATGAAGCGCCACATAAACTTATAAATACGTTAAAAGATTTATTACAGGTGTTGGGAAATCGTAATATAGCTGTTGCACGGGAATTAACCAAGAAATTTGAGGAAGTTATTCGATGTACCATTGAGGAAGCAATAGAAAAGTTTGAGCAAGATAGCCCTAAAGGTGAATTTGTGCTGATTGTTGAAGGCGTTAATCCAAAAAAATTAGAAGAACAACAGCAAAGGCAATGGCAAGAAATTTCGATACAACAGCATATTGATATGTATATCTCGCAGGGTATAGACCATAAGGAAGCACTTAAGAGGGTAGCAAAGGATAGAGGTGTAAGTAAAAGAGAGATATATGCGCAGCAACTGAAGAAAGATTAAGATGAATATCATGAGAAAATGTACAAAAAGAAAGAATTTAATATGTTTTTTAATAAGTTAGATAAGCATATAGCTTTTTCATTGAATGTTGATTTAAAAGGTTATCAAAAATACAACAAATAAAATTAGCCTATATCTTAAATTACTAAGTAAAATAAGACATAGACTTTAATATTTGGTAGATTATGTTACTTACATACTTTTAAGAGAATTCTTCTTTTTTTACTGCATATATGCGATATTATTTTTTTAATTCATTTAAACATTCAGGGCAAATATTTTTGCCTTTGTAAACATGAACATCTTTTGCATTTCCACAGAAAATACATGCTGGTTCATATTTTTTAAGTATAATGGTATTTCCATCTACATATATTTCTAGTGCATCTTTCTCAGCTATATCAAGTGTTCTTCTCAATTCAATTGGTAATACAACTCTTCCTAACTCGTCTACTTTTCTTACAATACCTGTTGATTTCATAATAAAAGCCTCCTATAAAATAATTGTATTACAATATTCGACAAAAATTGACCAATATTCGACAAACATTACGAAAATTATAATACCATAAATGTAAATATACGTCAATATACAATTTACAAATTTAAAAAATTTTTTTCAACAAATGGAATTAAATGTATAAATAAATACTATTTTACCATTTAATGAGAAATATTTTTGCAACAATAAATGTAATATATGTAAAATAATTAAAAATAAATGCATAAATAGCATAAAGCGCTAGTGCATACAGTATTATTGGTAAAATATAACTGGAAATTTTACTTAACAACGAATCAGACAAAATTCGACAAAACCAGCAAACCTTTGTCGAGTTTCGCCGTTAAATATAATCATTTTTCTAAAGGCTGGATTAGGTTGATGTTTATGGGTACCAATCTATAGAGACATAGGGATAAATCAAATGTAATGAGTAATCTCATTTGGGCATATAAATAAGATTGAGATAAAGATTTGGGTTAGATTTAATTGGGGCTAACATAATGGTATTATCGCAATTTTGATACTTTAACGATGATAGAAGGGGATATTATGTTAAATTATATTTGGTCTGGTATGATATTAGTTGCTTTTATTATTGCAGCATTTTCCGGGAAGTTGGAACAAACAACACAGGCAGCGATTGACTCGGCAGGTACTGCTGTACAAATGGCTATTGGCTTATTGGGAGTAATGTGTCTGTGGACGGGACTGATGAATATCGCTGATCAATCGGGTTTAATAAAAGTAATTGCCCGATTTTTAAAACCTGTTACCAAACTGTTGTTTCCGCAAATTCATCCGTCTTCTTCGGCCATGGGAGCAATTGTATTGAATATGGTAGCCAATATGATGGGATTATCTAATGCAGCTACACCGTTGGGATTAAAAGCAATAAAAGAATTACAAAAATTAAATCAGGAAAAAGATACCGCATCTAATGCGATGTGTATGTTTGTAGTGATCAATACGGCATCCATACAATTTATACCTGCCACAGTCATTGCAGTTCGTTCTTCCGCAGGGTCTAATAATCCTTTCGAAATTATAGCTACTGTATGGATAACCAGTATATGTGCAATTTTGGTAGGTGTTACGGCTGCAAAGATTTTACAAGGAAAAGAAAGAAATTTAAGGCAGTATTCAATGAGACGATATGCAAAATATAGAAAGGCAGGGTGAAAGTAATTGAGAATTGAGAATGCAGAATTGAAAGTTTAAATTGGCGTACAGTGAACAATTGTTGGCATACGGAATTGTTATCTAGTTTAAAGTCTGAATCTCTGCCTATATCTCTCTACTTAAAAACTGTCCTCTATTAACTGTATATTGTACACTATTATAAAAGGGTGGTCTTATGATGGATTTTATAAAATTAATATCAAGTCTTGCAATTCCCGCAATGTTTTTTTTAATACTATCTTATGGATTGGCGAAAGATGTAAAGGTATATGATTGTTTTATAGAAGGGGCAAAGGATGGAATTGATACAATTGTTAGAATATTGCCTCCTCTTGTGGGACTTTTAGTTGCAGTAGGTGTATTTCGAGCTTCAGGTGCACTAGAATTAATTACATATGGTCTAAAGCCTATTATATCAGTTTTAAGAATGCCTCCGGAGGTGTTACCTCTTGCTTTGATGAGGCCTATCTCGGGTAGTGCATCACTAGCAATTGTTGCAGATTTGGTTAAGACACATGGACCTGATTCGTTTATTGGGAGAGTAACATCTACAATGATGGGGTCTACAGAAACAACCTTTTATACAATTGCAGTCTATTTTGGTTCGGTAGGTATAAAGAATGTAAGACACACGATTGCAGCTGCATTATTGGCTGATTTGACGGGAATAATAGCAAGTATATGGGTATGCGGAATGGTGTTTGGATGGAATTAATATCTGTATACGGCTGACAGTGAAAAGAATTAGGATACGTTCTTTCCATAATATTCTTTAAATAAAAAATATGCGCCCAAAGATAAACATATAGATTGAAAAAACATAAGATATTACAATATAATGATTGTAGTCCTGTTGGCAGTCAACTAAAAAATATGAAAGGATAAAACAGTATGCGTATTGATGTTATTGCTACTGCTGATGAGGCAGAAGAGCAAAAGGTAAAAGGGAAACTTGCAGTTGTTATTGACGTTTTGAGAGCGACAAGTACCATTGTTACGGCATTATATAATGGGTGTAAAGGAGTCATTCCCGTATATGATATTGAACGGGCGAGAAGTAAAGCTTGCGAACTGGAACCTTTGCAGTGTCTATTGGGTGGAGAAAGAAAGGGTATAATGATTGAAGGATTTCATCATGGGAATTCTCCCTTAGAATATACTGCTGAAAGTGTACGAAATAAATACGTCATTTTGACTACCACCAACGGAACAAAAGCAATCCATCATGCGAAAACAGCAACTGATATCACTATAGCAAGTTTTTTAAATGGACAAGCCGTTGCAAAGTACATAGGCAGGCACTTTTGTGACCAGGTCGTAATGATTTGTGCCGGTACAGAAGGAAACTTTTCATTGGAAGATGTGTTATGTGCAGGCAAAGTGATTGATGAGCTGATCAATATCAGAAATGACGTTTACCTAAACGATTTAGGAATCGCAGCAAAAGATTTATATGCAAATAACAAAGAGCAATTGCATAATATATTAAGCCATACTTTCCACTATAGCAGATTAGTTTCTCTGGGTTTTGACGAGGATGTGGCTTTTTGTATGCAGCAGGATATTTATCCGATTGTACCCGTATACGTTGATGAGCAATTCATAATTAATGAAAAATCAAGTTGCTGATGAAAAAACTTGTTAACAGTTCACGGTTTACATATGTGAATTTAATGCGTTGTGCTAGTTCAATTTGGAGTTTGGAGCTAGGAGTTTGAAGTTCGGAGTTCAAAAATATTGTGACAAGAGCATAGTGAAAAAACCTTGAAAAAACTCAGATTAATGATATTATAATATATAATATATTTTCAGGTTATATAGGATAATATATTAAGAAATGAAGAAATAGAATCTATAATCCTTATCTTTAAAATAATGATGATACTAAAATTTAATATAAAAACTTTTTATTCTTCATTCTTAATGATTCATTATTAATTAACAAAAAGGGAGGATAACTGATGAGCAAAAAAACTTTCTATATAACTACACCCATATATTATCCTAGTGATAAATTACATATCGGTCATTCCTATACTACTGTAGCGGCAGACGCTATGGCACGGTATAAGAGGTTAAGAGGTTATGATGTCATGTTTTTAACTGGTACGGATGAGCATGGACAAAAAATTCAAAGAAAAGCTGAAGCTAAAGGAATAACACCTAAGGCCTATGTAGATGAAATTGTTGCAGGGATAAAGGAATTGTGGAAAACATTAGATATTTCTAATGATAGATTTATAAGAACAACCGATAAACAGCATGAAGAAGTCGTACAAAAAATATTCAAAAAACTATATGACCAAGGTGACATTTACAAGAGTGAGTATGAAGGCTGGTATTGTACACCCTGTGAATCCTTTTGGACGGAACACCAGTTGGTAGAGGGTAAATGTCCTGATTGTGGGCGTGAAGTTGAATTAACGAAAGAAGAAAGTTATTTTTTCCGTTTATCGAAATATCAGGATAGATTAATAAAGCTTATTGAAGATAATCCCGAATTTATTCAGCCTGTGTCCCGACAAAATGAAATGTTGAACAATTTCTTGAGACCGGGGTTAGAAGACCTGTGTGTATCCAGAACAACTTTTGATTGGGGAATCCCTGTCAGCTTTG
Organism: Clostridiales bacterium; assembly: GCA_030156665.1. Classification (GTDB taxonomy): domain Bacteria; phylum Bacillota; class Clostridia; order SK-Y3; family SK-Y3; genus JASGMB01. Next base: position 26,119 of record JASGMB010000015.1, on the reverse strand, counting down.
ATGACAAACATGTAGTATATGTATGGGTAGATGCATTATCTAACTATATCACTGCATTAGGATATTTGACAGAAAACGATTCGGATTATAAAAAATATTGGCCTGCCAATGTACATCTTGTAGGTAAGGAAATTGTACGGTTCCATACTATTATATGGCCAGCAATGCTGATGGCATTGGGTGAACCGTTACCGAAACAGGTATTTGGACATGGCTGGTTGCTGCTTGAAGGCGGGAAGATGTCCAAATCCAAAGGCAATGTTGTAGATCCAACCATTCTTGTGAATAAATATGGAGTAGATGCCATTAGATATTTCTTGCTAAGAGAAGTTCCTTTTGGTGCTGACGGTATATTTTCAAATGAAGCACTCATTAATAGAATCAATGCAGATCTTGCCAATGATTTAGGGAATCTGGTAAGCAGAACAGTTGCCATGATTGATAAATATTTTGGTGGACAGCTTCCCGAGAAAAAAGAAGCAGGAGATTATGATGAAGACCTTAAAAATCTTGCGATGTCCACGACAGTAAAAGTAGAAGATTTAATGGATAAGTTACAGTTCAGCAGTGCACTTACTAAAATATGGAAATTGGTATCCCGAACCAACAAATATATTGATGAAACCATGCCATGGGTGTTAGCGAAAGATGAAGCACAAAAGCCAAGATTGGCAGCGGTTTTATACAATTTAGCGGAAAGCATAAGAATAGTATCCATATTGATTTATCCATTCATGCCAAATACTTCGCCTGAAATATGGAAGCAGTTAGGAGTTCAAGAAGGTATCGAAACGGAATGGGATAGCTCGAAAATATGGGGTAAATTGTGTCAAACATTTAAAGTGAATAAAGGAAAAGTGCTGTTCCCAAGAATTGATGTGGAGAAAGAACTTGAAGCATTGGAAGCAATGCAGCAAGCTGCAAATAAAGAAGATAAAACGAATTCTAAAGCGGAGGAAAAGCCTGCAGCGCAAAAGGAAGAACAGCAGGAATTTATTACAATAGATGATTTTGCTAAGTTGGATTTAAGAGTAGCGAAAGTTATTTCGGCAGAAAAAGTAAAAGGTGCAGATAAACTATTGAAACTTCAGTTGGAAGTAGGCAGCGAAATCCGTCAAGTAGTTTCAGGCATTGCAAAATATTATACAGCCGAAGAGCTAATAGGTAAAAATGTTATATTAATTGCAAATCTTAAGCCTGTAAAATTGCGTGGTGTGGAGTCTCAAGGAATGATCCTTGCAGCTTCAGCAGGGGATAAGTTATCTTTAGTAACTCTGGATAGTGAGATGCAATCTGGAATAAAAATCAGTTAGAGATTTGGTTTTGTTGTTTGACTGACAAATACAATCGCTATGTAATGAAAGTAGCACATAAAATAAGTTCACAGTTAACAGTTCACGGTTCACAGAATAGGGTATATTTTCAAAATACTGTGAACGGTAAACCGTAAACAGTGAACTTATTTTGTCATACTTTTAGAAAGAAGGTAGAAAGATGTTTTTTGATTCTCATGCACATTTTGATGATGAACGCTTTAATAGAGATAGAGAAACGTTATTACAGAATATGCAGCAAAAAGGTGTTCGTTATATCTTAAATGCTGCGTCTGATATTGATACATCACAAAAATGTGTTGAATTAACCGAAAAATACGATTTTATCTATGCATCAGTAGGTGTGCATCCACATAATGTAGCAGGAATTACCGAAAATGATATGCAATTACTTATGCATTTAAGCAAGCATTCCAAAGTAGTTGCAATTGGTGAAATAGGATTAGATTATTATTATGATCATTCCCCTAGAGAAGAGCAAAAATATTGGTTTCGACGACAGATTCAATTGGCCAAACAGTTGAACCTGCCTGTTATCATTCATAACCGTGATGCCCATGCAGATTCCATGGAGATTATACAAGCAGAAGATATTTCTACCATTGGGGGTGTAATTCACTGTTTTTCAGGAAGTTGGGAAATGGCCAAAAAACTTATTGCAATGGGAATCTATATATCGATAGCCGGCCCTATTACTTTTAAAAATGCTGTAAAATCGGTGGAGGTGGTAAAAAATCTTCCGATGGATAAAATACTGATTGAAACCGATTCACCATATTTAACACCGGTACCGTACAGGGGAAAACGGAATGATTCAAGTTATATTAAGTACGTTGCAGAAAAGATAGCGGAAATAAAAGGGTTGACTGTTAAGGAAGTAGCTCAGAAGACTATGGAGAACGCAAAGAGACTGTTTAAAATTGCTGATTGATTTTTAGTTTTTCTTATCTAAATCTTTATAACGACTGCGGCAGAAAATCTGGCCCCTTGTGTGGGTCAGGATGAATGCCGCACAAAGTTTCAAGAGAATCTACCTTGAAAAATACCTCGGGCTTTATGCCCGAGGTCTAAAATTGAAGATTCTTTTATAAGGGATGATGGTAATGACAATTACTTATGCACTTGGCAGCTCGCTATATTTAAACATTACCAACCGATGTACCAATCGATGCAGTTTTTGTATCAGAAGTACCGAACATGGATTGGGTGAGGGAATAGATTTATGGCTGGAAAGAGAGCCCGCTGTTCAAGAAGTTCTTGAAGATATTGAACGTTATGACTTATCAAAATATAGGGAAGTGGTATTTTGCGGTTATGGTGAACCCATGACACGAACCTATGATATTGTTGAAATTAGTAGAAGGTTAAAAGCCAAGTATGATATACGTATTCGTATTAATACAAATGGACATGCAAATTTAATTTATGGTAAGGATATTACGCCTTTATTAAAGGGACTGATAGATAGCATTTCTATTAGTCTAAATGCAAAAAATGCTGTTGAATATCAAAAAATATGTCAATCAGATTATGGAGAAGATGCATATTATGGAATGTTGGATTTTGCAGCCAAATGCAAAAAATATATACCGGAAGTTATTTTAACAGTAGTGGATGTAATGCCCCAAGAGGATATAAAAAAGTGCGAAAATATTGCCAGGGAAATAGGAGTAACGTTTAGGGTGCGGCATTATAGCGGTTAAAATCAGTTGTGACTTCCTAACTTTTAATCACCAAAATTTCCTCCTCTCATATACTGATATTGAGTGAAAACTAATTATATATGGAGGAGGATTTTTATATGGAAGATAAAAAGAAATATATGCCGGAAAAACCTGAAAAGGAATATACACCACCTATGCCCCCCCACATGCCTATGATGCCACAACCAATGCCATGGTGTCCTATGATGCAACCACAAATGCCAGGTATGTACTATGGATGTCCTATGATGCCACCTCAGATACCCATGATGCCACCGCAAATGCCTATGGGTGGTGATATGGGATGTGGTGATCCAATGATGTATGATTACGGTGAAATGTACAATCCTATGTATGGTGGAACGTACGGATATCATCAAATGCCGGGTGGAATGTATGGATATCCACAAATGCCAGGAGGAATGTATATGCCCGGTATGGGAAGTGGTTATTATCCAACCCCTGGAATGCCAGGTATGGGATATCCTGGGATGGGAATACCGGAAAAAGATTAATTTAAAAAAGTAAGCGTTTAAGGTTAGAGGTTTGGAGTAAAAATGCAACAGATTTTACATACCATATCCTCATAATTACAGAAAGCGAGCTTAGAATTTCTCCGCTTTGAGCTTAGCGACTAAAATATATTTTTGTCTAGCACAACAGCTAAAATTAAAAATTATATTGATGAAACTGGAAAGCGGTATTTGTCTTTTTGAATATAAGATAAATACCGTTTGCTTTTTCTGCATTCTATCAACCAAGTTTTCTTTGCCAAAGGCTTCTATGAACATTTCACTGCTAAATACCTCATTCCTTCCGAAGCGAGTTTAGAATTTCTTGTATTTGAGCTTAGCGACTAGAATAATATTTTACTGAATGAACTTTTACTATGGGGACATAGGATTTAAATTTACAAAATATATGTATGATATTGTTTGCATAAACATATGTATATAGAGTGAGTTTTGTAAATAACCGATTCAAATGAGATGGATAAAATTAGCGGCATTGGATAATAATATTGATGATTTTTATATTATTATCTATATTTTTATGTTTGACAGAAATAAAAAAATCAAATAAAATATTTGAGATTAAAAATATTTTAGGAGGTAGAGAAATGCACTTACGTAACATGATGGGCAAGACCAACCTATCAGTTCGTACGCTTTTTCTTATACTAACAATTGTTGTATCACTCATTGCTTCAACATTCAATACAGTCATTGCAAATACGAAGGAAATATCTTTAATAGATGAGGATGTAGTTACATATGCAAAAACACTAAAATCTACTGTTGGTGAATTTTTAAAAGAACAGGGCGTAGAACTATATGATGGAGATGATATACAGCCTTCTCTAGATACGGAATTGGGCAAACATCAAAAAATTATTATTGAAAGAGCCGTTCCGGTAACCGTATTGGTGGATGGAAACGAAATCCACATAAGAACCTATAAAGATACGGTAAAAGATGTTTTAGAGCAAGCAAATATCCAGTTAAATGAAAAAGATAAAATAAATTATAATCTGGCAGACCAAATTGTGAATGAAATGAAAATAAATATCGTAAGAGTTACAGAACAAATTGAAACGGTAACAGAAAAAATTCCCTTTAAAGTTGTAAGCCGTGCAAACGAAAGGATGGACAAAGGTAAAAACAAAATTGTACAAGAAGGCATTGAAGGGGTTAGAGAAAAGAAATTTGCTGTAGTGATGAATGATGGTAAGGAAGTTTCACGAGAACTAATCAGTGATAAAGTAATATCACCGCCGGTAGACCAAATTAAAGAATATGGTACTGTAGCAGTTCATAAAACTTCTCGTGGTGAAACTTTTAGATACAAAAAAGTATTAAACATGAGAGCGACTGCATATGATTTGACATATGAAAGCTGTGGGAAAAATCCCGGTGACCCTGGCTATGGGATCACATATACGGGAATGAAAGCACGACGGGGTGTTGTTGCAGTTGATCCAAAAACCATTCCACTTTATTCGAGATTATATATTGAAGCAGCTGACGGGTCATGGACTTATGGATATGCGGTTGCAGGTGATATAGGCGGGGCGGTGAAAGGTAACATCATTGACCTATTTTATGATGACCCTACTTTTGTAAAAACATTTGGTGTGAAAAAGGTAAAGGTTTATATATTAGAATAATCGCATACCGGGCTTTGCCCGGTTTTTTTCTAGCATGAAGAACAAATTTGATTTTGCTATAATTAACCAACTTTAAAACTAAATAATATGATTTAAAGTTGGTTAATTTCATCGATAACTACATTAATTTATTTTAAATTTAGATATTGGTTATCGATATAAGTATTTAATTTATTGCTGTGAACTGTTAACCATGAATGGAGAACTTATCTAGATAAAGGAGACATATGATATGGACAAGCTAACATCGCCAAAAGTTATAAAAGAAATAATTCACAAATATGGTTTTCGATTTAATAAAAACTTGGGGCAAAATTTTCTTATAGATTCAAATGTACTTGAGAAAATTATAGATGCTGCAGAAATCAATGAAGGGACAGGGGTAATAGAAATAGGTCCCGGAATAGGTGTTTTAACGCAGGCTCTTGCAGAGAAAGCAGGTAAAGTGATCGCAATAGAAGTAGATGCTCACTTAATCCCTATTTTAAAGGAAACTGTTGGAGAATATGGAAATATAAAAATTATTCATGATGATGCATTGAAGATAAATCTAAAACAAATAATAAATAGTGAGTTTCCTAATATGAATGTAAAAATAGCAGCTAACCTACCGTATTATATTACCACGCCGATTATTATGGAATTGTTAGAAAAAAGACTCAATATAGACAGTATTGTTGTAATGATACAAAAAGAAGTAGCGGAAAGAATGGTAGCAGAGCCAGGGGAAAAGGAGTATGGCGCGCTAAGTGTAGTAGTACAATATTTCACAAGACCACAACTGATTACAACGGTTCCACCTCATTGTTTTATGCCTCAGCCTAAAGTGGATTCAACCGTAATAAAACTTAATGTACGTAAGCAGCCGGCGGTTGCAGTAGCAAGTGAAGAACAATTTTTTAAAGTTGTAAAAGCTGCTTTTGGGCAAAGGAGAAAAACATTGGTTAATGCATTATCCAACTCTACATCATTCAAAATGTCAAAAGATGAAATAAAGCAAATATTAAAAAAATTGAATATTCAGGAAACGCAAAGAGGTGAAACGTTATCAATTATGCAATTTGCAGAACTGGCAAATGCAATTTCGTAGAAAAATAAAAAAGTCTTTTTATAAAAATTTTCAAGGTTGACTTTTTTGAAACGCATTTAACGGAAAGTGTAAACCTAAAGGGAAAATATACTTTCCTATGCGTTATAAAAAATTTTTTCAAAAAATCTCTTTAAAAAAGAAGGATTTTAAAGTATAATGTAGAATAAATATAGAATATGGGGTAGAAGTTGGTTTTTCATATCCTCCAACTTTATCTGAAATATGAAATTTTTTCATATATAAATTCATATATAAATGTTAAATAAATAACAAATCGATATGGGATGTAGTAGGCGGACCAGTTTCAGTAATTTTTTGTTTTGTGCAAACATCTAGTATTATGAAATTATAATACATTGACCATGAAACAATTTATCATTATTGGAGCATAATTAGTAAGGGAAAAGTATTTGTCTTAGTGTTAGTTTGCCAGCAATAAAATGCTGAAGCTGTTAATATATCAAAATCTTCAATTGTATAAGGTCTATCAAGAATAAAATTCAAAACTGGGAGGTATTAAAATGGACAAAACCTACTTGGAAAAGTTAAATGAATTAAACAATCCGCATGTTATTAAGTATGTTGAAGAAGCCATCAAGCTTTGTAAGCCTGCAAAGGTAACTGTTCTTACAGATGCTCCAGAAGATGCAGAATATGTAAAGCAATTAGCAATTAAAAATGGTGAAGAAAAACCATTAGCGATGGAAGGTCATACCATCCATTTCGACGGTCCTAGAGACCAAGCAAGGGACAAGGATAATACAAAATATTTGTTATCAAAAGAAGTTGATTGGGGCCTTGATATCAACTATGTACAAAAAGACAAAGGGTTGGAAGAAGTACTTTCTTTCCTTGATGGTGCTATGGAAGGTAAAGAAATGCTTGTAAGATGTTATTGTCTTGGACCTACAAATTCTAAATTCTCACTTCCTGCACTTCAGATTACAGATTCTTCCTACGTTGTACATAGTGAAGATATCTTATATAGAGCAGGTTTTGAAGAATTTAAAAAATTAAATGGTTCTGATGACTTTTTCGTATTCTTACATTCGGCTGGTAAACTGGAAAATGGTGTTTCGGCTGAAATCGATAAACGTCGAATTTATATTGATATTGAAGAAAATCGTGTATACACTGTTAACAACCAATATGCGGGTAACAGTGTCGGTTTGAAAAAGTTAGCATTCAGACTGGCGATTAAAAAAGCTCAAAATGAAGACTGGTTAGCTGAACATATGTTTGTAATGGGTGTACATGGTAAACCAGGCCGTGTTACATACTTTACGGGAGCATTCCCAAGTGCATGTGGTAAAACAAGTACGGCAATGATTCCTGGACAAACAATTGTTGGAGACGATATTGCGTACCTTAAAAATGTAGATGGCGTTATGAAGGCCGTTAATGTTGAAAGGGGTATCTTTGGAATTATTCAAGACGTAAATCCAGATGATGACCCGGTTATTTATGATGCATTAACTACTCCGGGGGAAGTTATTTTCTCTAACGTGTTAATAAATGATGGCAAACCTTATTGGTTAGGATCCAAGCAGGATGTTCCTGATAAAGGTATCAACTTTACTGGAGAATGGTATAAAGGTAAGAAAGATGATAAAGGTAACGAAATCCCTTATGCACATAAAAATGCAAGGTATACCATTACCATCGATGCATTAAAGAATGCAGATCCTATGCTGAATGATCCTGAAGGTGTTGTCGTTGACGGTATTTTATACGGTGGTAGAGACTCCGACACAACTGTTCCGGTTGTAGAAGCAATTGATTGGGAACATGGTGTATTTTTGGGTGCTACCATTGAATCTGAAACGACAGCTGCTACTTTGGGTGCAGAAGGTGTAAGAAAGCACAATCCAATGGCAAACCTTGACTTTATCTCTGTACCACTTGGAAAGTATATTGACAGTCACTTGAAATTCGCAAAAGGACTTAAGAAAGTCCCAACTGTATTTGCAACTAACTATTTCTTAAGAAATAAAGAAGGTCAATTTACAAATGGAAAGTTAGACAAAAAAGTATGGGTACTTTGGGCAGATGGTAGAGTAAATGGTGACTATGATGCAATTGAAACACCGGTAGGTAAAATACCAAAATACGAAGACTTGGTAGCACTATTTAAGAGTGCACTTAATAAGGATTATTCCAAAGAAGAGTATGTTGAACAGTTCTCTATCCGTATAGATAAATATCTTGAAAAGATGAGCAGAATGGAAAAGATATTCTCAAAAATTGAAATGCCGGTAGCATTCACTGCACAATTAAAAGCACAAATTCAGAGATTGAAAGATGCAAAAGCTAAATACCAAAAATCTGAAGTATCTCCTTTTGAGCTATAATGTACCAAAAAAAGAGCCGAAAATTTTCGGCTCTTCTTTTTATACCACTTTTTCTTGTTTCTTAGGTGCAAAAGGTGTGGTATCCAAAACCAAGTACACTGGCAATCCATCGCGTAGTTTTAATTCTACATTTCCGATAATTAGCGGTTTGATATAATCGATCAATTCAGAGGTAATATCATTTCCCTGTTCGTTAATCCACTCTACAGGAACTTTTTTCTCTACATTTGCTATTTTATGAATATCTATGCTATCAATAGATACTTTGTATTCTGGCCCGGGCTCTCTCTTGAGTATCATCATTTTGCCCGTATATCCATTTTCGGCCGATTTTACCGCTTGCTGACCTATTTTATAAGCTTCTTCTAAATCTGTTTTAGATGCCATATGTATGGCACATCTTTGAAGTATATTTAATTCGATAGAACGGACTTTACACCTCAGTCTATTTCTTACGGCATTTTCTAAAATTTTTGCCGTGCCTCCCAGGTATTTATGGCCAAAAGCATCGGTAAACCCTTGATTAACAGTTTCACAGATATATTCACCGAATACGTTTTTAATACCTTCCGAAATGGCGACAACAACATTTTTTTTGTGTTTCTTTACAAGTTTAATATCTTCAATAAACTTATCAATTGAAAAAGGTACTTCGGGTAAATAGATAAGATCCGGGCTTGAATTGTATTCATTTCTGGCAAGGGCAGTGGCGGCAGTCAGCCATCCTGAGTTTCTTCCCATAATTTCTATAATAGTTACAGAATCAACGTCATAGACACAGCTGTCTCGCGTAATTTCAAGCGTAGTAGTGGCAACAAATTTTGCTGCAGACCCAAATCCAGGGGTGTGGTCTGTACCAACCAGATCATTATCAATAGTTTTAGGGATACCGATGATATAAATCGGATAGGCAATTTTTTTGGCGTATTGTGAAAGCTTTGCGACGGTATCCATAGAGTCATTGCCACCAATATAGAAAAAATAGCGGATATCGTATTGAGAAAAAATATCAAAAATTTTTTTATAGGTTTCAGTATCCTGATGAATAGCTGGAAGTTTGTAACGACAAGAGCCAAGGTATGCGGCGGGAGTAGTTTTTAAAAGTTCCAAATCGTCTTTAGATTTAAGTTGTGATCCAATATCGAATATTTGTCTTTTGAGAATTCCTTCTATACCATTAATGGCACCATATGCATTTTGGATGCACTTACTTTTCAGCGCTTGTTCTACTACACCGCATAAACTGGCATTAATAGCTGAAGTCGGACCTCCCGATTGGCCAATTAGACAGTTACCGAACAGTTGATACATCATAATTCCTCCTTTATTAATACATCACAATTAATAATTACGATAAAATAATACATCGCAATCCTAAAAATGTCAATAAAAAAACACACTTTTGTGTGCTTTTTTTTTAAAATATAACATATCCATATGTAATATGAGTATCATTAAGATTAGACCCATGATTGATGGTGATTATTTTCCACTGTTTTTGCCCATTTCTACAAACACCTGAGAAATGTTTGTTTTAGATATTTTTCCGGTAATTTTATATAAATTATTACCCGCATATTCAACAACTGGCATACTATCAATTTTATGATCCATGATTTTGATTGCAGCTTGTAATATGGTTTCGTCATCATTAGTGGTAATGATATTGGGCATTCTGGTCATGATGACGCCCACAGGTACATTATGAATATCCATTTTTCCCATTATACTTTTTAAGAAATCTTTTCGAGATACAACGCCACTTAAATACCCGTTTTTATCTACCACAAAAATGGTTCCGGCATCTTTTAAAAAGATTTTTACAATTGCATTATGTATAGAGCATTCTTCTTCAATATATACTGCTGATGACTTTACATCTTTTACTTTTTTATGAAATATGCTAGCAGAATATTCGGATTCTGTGGATACTTGATTTAGTATGTAGCCTACATTAGGTTTAGCACTCAAAATTCCCGATCGTGTCAAAAAACTTAGGTCAGGTCTGAGTGTGGGTTTGGTATATCCCAATTTATCTGCAATATCATTTCCTGTAATAGGTTGGCACTTTTGTACTATTTCAATAATTTTTTTCTGTCGCTCTGAAAGATTCATGTGTACACCCACCCGGTCCAATTGATTTAGATATTTATATCGATAACTAATATCTAAATTTAAAATAAATTAATGTAGTTATCGATGAAATTAACCAACTTTAAATCATAATATTTAGTTTTAAAGTTGATTAATTATAGGATTGATTTTATTATTTACAATTATTATATCAGTATTTGTCAATAATATAAAGAAAAAAGTAAGGCGCATATGCGCCTATAAAAAATCATGAACTGAATCTGTTATAACGACTGCGGCAGAAAACTTGCCCGCTTGCGGGTAAGTTTTCTGCCGCACAAAGTTATATCAAAAGACAAAAATTTTTGTTAGAAAGTAGGTAAATTGTCTAAATTATCGCTTTCATTGCTGTTCGGGTTACTTCGTAAGAATTCTCTACCGTTTTTTGCCTGTCCCACATTTACACCCTCAATGCGATGATCTTTTGCCATCATAATTGCTTCATTAATGGAATATACATTTCCGTTTTTAAGCATTACGTCAGTAATATCGCCATCCAGATTCTTTTTCACTTTGATGATTTTGGATTTTTGTTCCATATACATCCCTCCTATATATGAATAGTGTTTGAAATATTTCTATGAATATTCATTAAATAGGAGGAGAAGTGACGCTAAGAATTTCTAAGGCTTTTCAACAATATTTTTGAATTCCAAGCTCCAAACTCCAAATTGAACTAGAACAACGCGTTAAGTTAAGAATCTATTTACAATGTAATCTCGTGCTTTTATTTCCATGGAATCGTCTAAAGGCTGTAATGTACGAAAAGTATTAGGATAGGCACGCTGCAATGCCTTTGATAAAATGAAATCTGCCAATGCAGGATTTTTAGGAAACAAAGGTCCATGGAGATAGGTACCAATTACATTTTTATATATGACTCCTTCGTATCCGTCGGTGCCATTATTACCATATCCATATTTAACAATACCAAGCGGCTGATGGCCATTAATAAAGGTTCTGCCGCCATGATTTTCGAATCCGACAATTTTAACGGTATCATTGGAGGGATAAAGGCAATTCGATTCAATCACCACATTGCCAATTAGTCTTGTATCACCCATTTCAGTGTATATGTCAAGAACTGATAATCCTTCAATGGTCTCATCTTTTAATTTATAATAATGTCCTAATAACTGGTAGCCACCACAAATAGCAATTACTACGCCATTGTCATTTACATAGCTGTTGATCTCTGATTTAATTTCTTTTAAGCGATTGCACACCAGCAGTTGTTCTCTATCTGAACCACCACCTAAAAATACGATATGAAGCGAATTAAAATCAATATTATCATTTAGGTGAAATTCTTTTACCTCTATATCAATCCCTCGCCATTCACACCTTTTTTTTAGGGTAATAATGTTCCCGCGGTCTCCGTAAAGGTTAAGCAAATCAGGATATAAATGTCCTATGGTTAATTTCAAATTACTCATGTAATCATCTCCATTATATAGCATTCAATAGTGTACATTATTTTTTAATTTAAATCTGTATCTGTACCTTTCCAATTCCCACTTTTTTCTAGACTTTTTAATATATTTTGTGTATGAAATAATGCGGTATAGTTCACTAAAATATAGCATACTTCACCGGAGCGGCTGACTAAGTCTATAATAGCGGATTTTATATTTCCTTCCACAGTTATATTTTGTTGATCAATGCCGGCATATTTGAATCGCACTGCAACATCTTCTTTTCTAATCCCCGATGCCATATAACTTGTAATGGTTGGATCTACAAGTCTTTCAAAATCAACATCCCATATCCACGAAATATCTCTACCATCTTGTGCATTATCATTAATAACCACCATAATATCTTTCGTTCGATGGTCCTGAAGGACGGTGGAAATAGCTTGATTGAAACCAGCCGGATTTTTAGACAGATTAAATATAACCGGCTTACCCAGCTGAAATGTTTCCATACGACCGATCTGAGGCTTGTATTGACTGAATACATGGTTCATACCATGGATATCAATGCCCACTAAAACAGCTACTGACATGGAAGCAAGGATATTGTATATATTATAAAAGCCTTTATAGTTTACATTAAAAGCAACTGTTGTATCATCATAAGATACACTGAACAGTAGTCCGTCCTGAAGGCGCACGTCAAATGCTTTAAAGTCAAGGGAAGGACGCTTGAAATTGCAGGAAGAACAATAATAATTTCCTAATTGACTGTAATGGTAATAATGATATTGCAGCTGTGCACCACATATAGTACAGAAACGACCTTCTTTTGTTTCGTTTAGGCTGATGTTTAAGTCTTGGTCTACTCCAAAATAGTAACATTTTCTACCGGTGTTATATCCGAAACGAGCAGTAAGCGGGTCATCTCCATTTAAAATCAGTTTGGCTTCTGGAACTTTTTCTAACGCCTTACTTAGTAATTTTATGGTAATATCTATTTCGCCATATCTATCAAGCTGGTCTCTAAATAGATTGGTAATGAGAATTTTTGAAGGGGATAGGTGGTCAAAAATTTTCACTGCAGATGCTTCATCCACTTCAATACTTGCATAGTCAGCATTTAGGTTACCCCATAGCGTAGCAGAATGAATAAAAGCAGTTGTAATCCCTTCTAACATATTTGCACCAACTTTATTGCATACTACATTATAACCATTTGCAGTCAGTAAATTGTACAGCATATTATTGGTTGTGGTTTTGCCATTGGTACCGCATACAATCAATATTTCTTTTTTTACTTTAGAAGCTAAATCTTTTAGAATATGAGGGTATATTTTTAGAGCAATACTACCGGGGCCGCTAGAGCCTTTTTTGCCCAGTAATTTGCTAACCACAATGGCTGATTTTGCAGCCCATATTGCAATTAATTTTTTTATATAGTTCATTTTTTACATCACCTTTTCTAATCGTTAAGAGTTTCGTATAAAGATTATTTCCAAACTTTATTTATTTTATTGGTAAACCTTTATCCTTTTGTCATCATTCACCAATTTATGTTTCTGTTCCAACCTGTATCTAAATCCTATATATTTTTTCAATAAAATTTTTATAGTCAATGTATAATAACAATCATAAATGGGTATCATTATTAATGACCTCACAAAATACATTGAGACCCCCTTTACTTATCTCGCGGTAGAAGTTTCTACCGCTTCTTTTTTTGTCTTTTCTATTTATTGTACATTACTTTTCTATTTAGCTGCAATAATTTTGTACGTTATGTTGAGACACTACATATACTAAAAGTAGTAATTATTTTGGAGGCGGAGGGTATGAAATTTTTAGAATATTTTAAAGATTTAAAAAAGAGTCTGGATGAAGTAGAAGAATATTTAGATAGAAAAGCAGAAGTATTTCAATCTTTTAATATGAATAAAGTTGTATCAAATGCAAAAAAGAAAGTTATTAAATCTGCGGATCAAAAAAGGCCAAAGCACCATAAGCCAGATTCACAGTGGATTACAAAAACTGCATCAAAAAAGCTAAAGCTAAGAATCAGAAAGATGTCAAAGCACATGTAACAAAATGACTGCGTCATTGTTTATCCGCCAATGCAGCACAGGTTAAGCAATGTGAAAAGTTCACTGTAATTTCAGTCTATGTTATTCCCTACTCAAATTAATTTTAAAAAATTTGTTTAGACTAAAATTTCTGTGGGTAAATAAATATCGATAATTAAAAGGAAAAACTGAAAGGGGAATTGAACTATGGAATTAAAAGGAAGTAAAACTGAAAAAAATCTGTTAGCTGCATTTGCTGGAGAATCTCAAGCTAGAAATAAATATACTTATTTTGCAAATGTTGCCAGAAAAGAAGGATATGAACAAATAGCCGCATTTTTTGAAGAAACTGCTGAAAATGAAAAACAGCATGCTAAAATATGGTTTAAATTACTAGAAGGTATTAAGGATACGAAAGAAAATTTAAAGGCATGCATGGATGGAGAAAATTACGAATGGACATCTATGTATCCGGAGTTTGCGAAAGTTGCAAAAGAAGAAGGTTTCAATCATATTGCAATACTTTTTGAAAAAGTAGCTGAGATTGAGAAAGAGCATGAAGAAAGATATGCTGCTTTACTAAAAAATCTTAACAATGAAATGGTATTCAAAAAAGACGGAAAAGTAAGATGGATTTGTAGAAAATGTGGATATATTCATGAAGCGGAAACAGCTCCAAAAGTTTGTCCTGTATGTTCACATCCTCAAGCATATTTTGAAGTAAAAGCGGAAAATTATTAAGATAGTGGGTAAACTGTAAAAAATCAACTGATGGAAGGAAGATGAATATGAAGTTATGGAAATGTACTGTTTGCGGATATATTCATGAAGGAGAAGATGCTCCAGAGATTTGTCCAAAGTGTGCAGCGGCTAAAGAAAAATTTATCGAATTGAGTAAGGAAGATGCCGATAAGGTTTATAATTCGGACCGAACCAATGATATTCATATGGAAATCATTTTATTGGCCAGAAAGATTGCACAATTATGTGAGGAAGGTATCAAGTTAAATCTGGATCCTGCCTGTGTAGCGACGTTTACAAAGGCAAAAGATGAGGCGTGGGTTATAAAGCAAAGGTCTAAAGCAGAAATTGAAGGCCATATGAAAAAAGGAAAATGGTAAATTGAAAATTTAGGGAACACCCTCCTTTTATATCGATAACCAAATGACTGCGGCAGAAAACCTGGCCCCTTGTGGGTCAGATTTTCTGCCGCATAAAGTTTCAAGAGAATCTACCTTGAAAAATACCTCAATCTAAATCCCAATCTTATTCTTTAGCTTTAGTTTTCCTTCTAAATGGTCAATAAATTGTTTTGCTGTTCTAGGAGACCGTCCATTATGCCACATTTCCCATTTCAAGGCGCTGCTTCGCAATTCATCCTTGTCAATTTCAAGATTACGTTGCTTTGCTAAACCTTCTACAATCTCTAAATACTTTTCTTGATCCGGTGTAGTAAATGTGATTGTAATGCCAAATCTATCAGCTAAAGATAGTTTTTCCTGTAATGTGTCTTGGCTGCCGACTTCGTCATCGGTGGAGCGTTCACTAAAATATTCTTTTATTAAATGACGACGGTTAGAGGTGGCATATACTAATACATTTGGAGGCCTTACCTCTATGCCGCCTTCCAGCACGGATTTTAATTCTCTGTATTGGATTTCATCGCTTTCAAAAGATAAGTCGTCCACAAAAATAATAAATTTTAATCCGCGATTTTGAAGCAATTCCAGAATTTCAGGCAAATCATTAAGATGATATTTTGAAACCTCTATAAGCCGTAATCCTTTAGAAGCATATTCGTTCAATAATGCTTTTACGGTAGCTGATTTACCAGTGCCTCTATCACCGTAGAGAAGTATATTATTTGCGGGCAGCTTGTGGATAAACTGCAGCGTATTTTCTATAATTTCTGACCGTTCCATCTCATATCCAATTAAATTTTTGAGTTGAATTGGATCGGGATGATGAACACCCATAAGCGCATTAGAAAGGTTGCATTTATCTGCAGACGAAATTTTTATCCATCGAAAAGCAGTAAACTTACTAAAGATACCACAGCCGTTCTGAACATAGTGACGTGCAAGGTGTTTTACTTCTCTTGCCCAATTGTCCGATTGAAAAAGAATGTTTTTTATATGAGATGGTTGAACATATTCACGCTGCAGTTCCCAAGAAGGCCATATATCTATCGATGTTTTCTCTTTTAAAATATTTTGAAGTATTTTACCGTTTATATTAAATAGTCGTTGTATGTATTTGAGATCCTGTTCAATGGTACCCAATAAGGGCGCAGGAATTTTATGAAACGCATCTCTTTCACATGTCAGGCTAAATATATTTTCATCAGTTGTTATAAGATTTATAATATGATTTTGCCATAGATCTCCTGTCATTGTATCATTCATACCATATAAATCAATTAGAAGTGACGAAAGATGATGGTAGTTTTGTATTAAATCCTCATAAATGGGATTGGTGCAATTCAATTCCTCAATAAGCTGAGAAAATATTTTAACCGCTTCGTCTTGTAAAATATTTCGATAGATTGTAATGCTACAAAGGGAATAATGCGCTTGCTTTAGTATATCTATATATTCTTTCATCTAGACACTCCTTGTTTAGTAGTTTGGGATTGACAGTTTTATTTCTTCTTTTCCTTTTTGTATTTTAACCCATAAAAATAAGTGACAATTGCCTCTTTGTCTTTTTCGGATAAACTGCTAAACTCATTAAAAACGTCACTAATCTTTGGGTCGTTAAGTACTTCAATGGCACCTTTAGGAATATGATTATTTAGCCACTCTTTTTTTGGCAAATATTTGATGGATGTTCTTTCAGTTAGGTAGTCTAAAGAAACTTCGAAAAAATCAGCTATTTTTATCAATGTTCCGATATCTGGTGTGTTTTTGTTAATCTCATATAGTGAGAGTGTACTTCTGGAAAGATTAAGTGCTTTTGCTAGTTCGTGTTGCGTTAAATTTTTTTCTTTACGTAGTTTTGCGATCATATCTCCTATCAAAATATCACCACCTAATCAAATTATAAGGCGACTCGAAATATTACACAATTATTGCTACTAATTATAGCAAAAGCAAACTGAAATGTATTGAAATATAGCATTAATTAGTATAAAATATGCATAAAAGGAGGTGGAACTCCCATGGAGGATGAAATAATAGACCATTTGAAAAAATGTATAAAAAGTATAGCAGATAAATTAAAAAAAACTGATACGAATAAAAAAGAAATTGAACAATTATCACAACAGTTAGACGGTGTAATTGATTTATACACAAAAACGGTCCAATCTCAAAAAAAACAGCATAAATCTGAAGAATAAGTGCATATTAACCGGTTATTTATAGCATTTATCTTAAATAAACCAATGCGCTAATATTGCCAGATATAGTCCATATAGCGCTAGCAATACAGCGGCGTGAGCGCGAGTAATTTTCCATGAAAAAATGGAAGGTATTGTTAATATTAGCATTAATAAAAGGGAAAAGGGTACATCCAGTTTTATGGTTTGAGTTGGAACATAGAGCGGTACGAATCCGGAAGATACTCCCAATACCATACTAATATTAAGTATATTTGCACCCAGTATATTGCCGACAGATAAGTTTCTATGTCCTTTAAGAAGTGCAGAAATGGAGGTAACCAGTTCCGGCAGCGATGTACCAAGCGAAATTGCTGTTAAGCTTATCAATATGTCTGGAACTTTTAACATGGATGCAATGATAACACCGTAATCTACAAGCAGCCGTGCACCAAAAACGACAAGCCCACTTCCTAGTACAAATTTGAGCACATTTGTAGCTAAATCACTTCGGGTAACTGTGATAAATTTATGTTTGTCAGCGTGTCTAGAGGACAGTTTTTTGGATGATGTTTTGATGTTTACTTCCAAATAGTTAATAAAAATGTAAATCAGCAAACATATAATTAATATCGTCGAGTCGCTTTTTCCAATCATCCCATCACGAGACATAAACATAAAGATCACTGTGTAAAAAACCATTATTAAGGCTTTTATATTGAATACTCTTGAATTGATTTTAGAAGGAGAAATAAGGTTACATACACCAAGAATTAAACCGATATTGCATATTGTAGAACCTATTGCATTACCAATAGACATATCGGTATGCCCCTGAATGGCAGAAGTAGCTGAAACAATTAATTCCGGAAACGTTGTGCCTAAACTGACAATGGTTGCGCCAATTAACACCTCCGGCATACCTGTAATTTTTGCTATCCATGAGGCTGAATCTATAAACCAGTCTCCACCTTTTATAATAAAAATAAGACCGAGTGCAAAAAGCAAAAATGGCAGCAGCGACATATTCATCCCTCTTTCATCAATGTATATTTTATTTCGTTATAACGACTGCGGCAGAAAACTTGCCCGCTTGCGGGTAAGATGGATGCCGCACAAAGTTTCATCAAAATCTACCTAATTAAATAACTTCGAGGCTTGCCTCGAAGAATAAAATTGAAGATTTTGATATTTAGATAGTGCCAGAGATAAAGTTTTAAATAAACACTATAAGAAAAGTTAGCAAATAACATCCATCTTAATCTTATTTTATGACCGATTTTAATTAAATAGAAGGTAAATTATCAAACTTTTATAGGGCATACTACATGTAGCGCAAAAATATGTGAAATATGCGATAGTAAATGAATATATGTTTCACAGGATTTTAAATAGGTAGATTAGAATTTTAAGGATAAGCAAGAGAGAATAATATCTGGGATAAAAAACGAGTAAAAATATTAACCTTTTATATATTCAAAGCATAGTATAGTATTGTATAAAAGCAATTCATATTAAAGGGGGGTTGTAGTATGGCTGATACAAATGTTCAAGGCTGCTATGGCAGTGATATATGGATTTGGATTATCATTATACTGTTCATATTCTTGTTATTCTTCTGTGGTGGCTGGTGGGGCTGCTAATAAATAAAAAATAAAGTGCAAGCGGTGTTTATCCTACTGTCAAAGAATAATCATCTTGTGGCATTCTCCCCTCATGTATACCTGCATGAGGGGCTATTTTTGTCATTTCTGCGACATTGCACTTCTAAATATTTAGACTGATGGTTTTCTTCTGAGCCATGTGACAAACGCACCTGATAATAATATCATAATTGCTCCGATGATCCCTTCAAATGAAAGCGTTTCACCGAAGATAGCATATCCTAACAGCATGGCAAAGAATATTTGAGACATAAATACGATGCCACCTTCGGTCGGTGTGGTATATTTATAGGCATAGGTTATTAATAGTTGTGATAAGGTACCGATCATTCCCATAATGAATAAATATAAATATGCAGATGCCGGCGGAAGCATAGGTGTTTTTAAGCACAATATAAAAGTAAAAATCATACCGATTTTACAAAAATAATAAAAAGTAGCGGAAGCAGATTCTGTTTGTCTGGCAATGTTCATATACATGATTGCCAACCCTGCTACTATACCTGCAATCAACCCATATACCATGCCAATATTGATATTTGAAAAATCCGGTGAGGTTACAAGGTATACTCCTATGAAGGATATACCGGTAAATAACCATACAAGCTTGGGTGTTTTTTCTTTAAATAAAACCATAGCGAAGATAGCGCTGAAAATAGGCTGCAAACTATTAAGCAGTGTAGCTCTACCCAGCGTATCAGTAGAAATGGCCAGGAAGAAAGAAGTGGCAGCTATTGCACCAAAAAATGCAAAGATTAATAAATTTTTTCTGTTATTTTCGGTTTTATCAATCTTCCCAAATTTTCGGCCTATGTATATATACATAAAACCTACGAAAAATCTTCCAAAGGTAATATAGGAAGCTGGGATTTGTCCTGATAGGTGTTTTACAAATACACCTACCAACGCCATTAAAATAGCAGATATAAATATTAAAGTGTTCCCTAATAATTTTTTATTTGTTGTAATAATGGTAATAACATTTTTATATTTCAAAACTGGTGCTTGCATGAAGTTCCTCTACTTTATATCAATAATCATATTGTTTTGCCTGATAATTTTTACGTAATATGTATATTATAGTTTGTTTTAAAAAAAATTACAATATATCGTTAAAATATTTACTGTTCAAAATAAAAACCCTATGCAAAGAAAGAAATTTACATAGGGTTTTAGCATACCATGATTTATTTCATTTATTATTAAGATTTGGTATAATTCTTTTTTCTTTGCAGTAGCCATACATGGGCGGCATATTCTGTGACTGCTAATAATAATGCAGTGATGAGAGCCCCGCTAAAGGTAACCACTGCAGCAGGAAGAAAATACTGATAAATCATAATAATTGAAATGGCTACCACAAAATCTATAATGGTTTGCAGGATATTGCCATATCTCTCTAGTAAAGCTACATCCGCTATATATGCTGCGATAGACAGCGTCCATCCTACCAGAAGGATTTGTCCAGATGTTGAGAATTCTACACTGCGAAATAGTAGATCTGATAAATATACGACAGTGGGACAGACAATGAGTTTTATAATAAAATGAATCATTGACTCAACTCCTTTAAATATTTAATATCATCGAATCATATTATTTACAAATATAGACAGTGTAATACATAAAAATAGTATACAGCCATTTGAATTGAGAATGCAGAATGCAAAATTACATGTTTGAAACGTTATTTCTATAATATTTTTCAAATAAAAAATATACGCCTACTTATTAACGATTCATTGTTCTTGGTTGCGACAAAAGACTGCGACAAGCAAGAACTGTCTCCTGTCGCATGTCCCCATCTCAAATAAAATCTGTGAACCGTGAACTGTTAACCGATATTAAAAAATCTATCTAAGCTTAGTTGGCTTATATCTACAATATTGCAATTACCTTTCATGATAAGGTCAGCCATAATTTTACCTACAATCGGTGAAAGACTTAAACCGTCTCCACCCAGTCCGGAGGCTATATAAAATCTCGGTATCGGTGTCTGACTCAGTATAGGAAGGTTATCGGGTGTAGTGGGGCGTAGTCCTGCAAAAGATCTGATGATGCTGACATCTTTCATAAAAGGGAAAAAATCAGCAGCATTTTTTACAATTTCCCTTATTGTTGAAAAGGAGGTACTGGTATTATAACCTACTTGTTCTCTACATCCACCGATAAGTGTATTTCCGGTTTCGGCTTGACCTATGGTTAAGCCGACATTTAAATTGGAAAGAGCATTATTTTTTTCTACTAATTGAGGTTTGTGTTTTGCTACAATAAACTTTGCATCCATTATTTGATGCTTGATTAACGGCGGAATTTGTTCTGTTATTACAATTTGCCCCCTGGATGGGAAAACAGGTATTTCCAGTCCGAGCATTTTCCCAATTTGCCGTGAGCCGCATCCGGTGGCGTCTACCACAATAGGCGTAAGGATTTCGTGTTCATTAGTAGTAATACGTAACTCCCTTCTTTTATCACCTAAAGTATTTTTATTTATCGTAATATTGTTAACACGATTATGGAGCAGTACTTTGGCACCCAGTCTTTTGGCTGCCTCTACATATCCTAGTGTAAGTTTGAAGGGATATACATTGCAGTCGTCTTTGCTAAAGGCACTGGCAACTACTTTTTTGCTTAATCCCGGTTGTTGTTTATGGATATCGGATGGATGCAACATATGTATATTTAGTCCTTGTTGCTGCTGTTTTTTTATAAAAGTTTCTATGACAGGGATGTATTTTTCTTCATTGATGATAATCATTCCGCCAACATTTCGATAGCCGATCGGATAGTTTAGTTCGTCTTCAAGAGTTTTATAAAGCTTAGCACTTTTTAGTACCATATCCAGCATAATGCCCGTATGCTTAGATTGTAGCACAATACCTTCATCACAGGCGCCGGATGCACCTGCGTTCAGATTGCTTTCTTCTATGAGTATAGGCTGAATGCCAGTTTTTGATAAGTAATAGGTAATTGCTGTACCGGTTACCCCTCCTCCGATAATTATAGCATCAGCAAATCGTTTATACATCTTGGTCCTCTCCGATATATTCCCAGATTTTTACAGGGCGTACAGGGATACGGCTGTGAGGAGGAGCAGAATACTGAGGGAGATAACCGTGTTCTTTTAGAATTTCAATAATTATCGTACTGCAGATGCGGCCCTGGCATAATCCCATACCTGCCCGAGTATATTTTTTAATTTCATCCAATGTGATAGCACCCTGTTTGATAGCAGATTTTATTTCTTGCAGTGTGATTTCTTCACATCTACATACTACATAATCTTCTTTCATTTTGTCACATCCTTATATTACGCACTTCCATTGCAAATTTTTTATTCACTTCAATACCGATGATGTACGTTTTATCAAAGGTAGCTGTTGTTTTTACCGAATGTATCCTGCCTTTGGTAACAGCTTCGCCTTTTCTATTAAGACAATCTACTTCCATTCCTTCTTTAGGTAGAGGAAAATATTCATAGGGTATTTTCACTAGGGCAGAGGTAGAGGAATAATTCATATCCACCACAAATATTGCTAGCCCCGGACAGGACGGAATACATGCCCCACAACCTTTGCATTTATTGGCATCTAGGACAGGAAGGTTCCAGATAGAATCTCCGATAGTGATAGCGGAAAAGGGGCAAGCTCGTTCACAGGGGTTGCAGGGGATAGGTTCGATACATTCAATTACTGCAAGCGGTTTTACATTCAATTGGTCAATAGAGGGTACACCCGGTGCACCAGCCAATTCTTTTTCGGAAAGATAACCATCATATTTTATGCCTTTATCCATTTATAATACCTCCTTTGCCATTTCCCATTCTTAATTGAGATAAGTTAGACCGTATATTTTCCAGTGCTTTTTGAGATTGTGCATTATCAGATATGTACCCGAGACTAATGGCACAAGCCAATCCCGCAAGACGACCTTCTTCCATAGCGATAGAAGCTTCTTCAATGCCAGTCATATCACCGGCAGCGTAAATATCTTCAATGGTGGTTTGCATATATTGGTTAACCATGGGGATATAACCCCCGAGTTTTGGATGATAATATAATTTGCACCCTATCATTCGGGCTAGTTCAGTGGAAGGAGAGAGCCCCACTGCAAGGCATATGGTATCAACATCAAAAGATATCTGGGTGCAGGGGATTTTGTTAAAAGATTTGTCTACTTGTATTAATTCAACCTTTTCCACCTGGTTGGTACCCATTGCCCTATTAACGGTATATCTCAGTATAATGGGGATACCAGCTCTTTTTATTTTAGCTGCGTGCACGCCATACCCGGTTATTTTATGTGAAGCATCAATAATAGCTTTTACTTTTACGCCAGCCTGAAGAAGGTGATATGTAACAATTAATCCCACGTTACCGGAACCTACCATGATGATTTTTTCACCAGGTACCACTCTATGGATGTTTACCAATGTTTGTGCTGCTCCGGCGCCCATTACACCGGGCAGGGTCCATCCGGGGAAAGCTAAAGGTTTTTCAGTCGCACCACAGCAAAGGATAATTTTCTTCGCTCGTATTTCGGAGTATTTATGGTTGTCTATAATGGCTAATGTATTATGATCATCTATTCCAATCACACGGTTGTTTAATTTGATTTCCACACCATATTCTTTTGCAAGATTTAATAGTTTTGTCCCTATCTCATAACCTCTTGTACCTGCCATTTGCTGCTCAGAACCGAAAAATTTATGTATTTGTTTAAATAGCTGCCCACCGGGCTTATGATTTTCATCAAGTACAAGTGCTTTAACGCCATGTTTTGCGGCTTCAATGGAAGCTGATAGGCCGGCCGGTCCTGCACCTACTACCACTAAATTTACCTTTCTCATGTGAGTGCCTCCCATTCCCCATTTCCTTTTTGTATCTTGATATTCATTCCATCTTTTACAGGTGTAACACATGAACAAACATTGGGTATACCGTTGACGGTTACCAAGCAGTCATTACACCTTCCGATACTGCAAAAAATACCACGGGGTTCATTGTTTTTTCGTGTATATCTGCATACCTTTCTGCCGTTTGCCAAAAGTGCTGAAGCAATGGTATCTCCTTCCATTGCTTCTATCGCTTCACCATCTAGGTAAAAAGTGATTTTCTTATTTTGTCGGTTTTCATTTAGTATTGGATGATGGATGACTCTCATTCTTAACACCTCTTTTCTCAATTTTATTATATGGAAACAGGCGTATATCTGTGAAAGGATATTAGATAAAATAATTTAGTATTATAGCAAAGGAAACGTTAAAAATTAAATAAGGACTTATTAGAAGTAAAATTTTTCATATATTTAATAAAAATTTTTAACAAAAAAAGAAGGATTTTTTAAATGAATATTGAATATATAATAAATAGAATGTAATCGTGTGCATAACATGGAATGTAAGGAGTAAAAAAATGGCAGTTACTGTAAAAGATGTTGCAAAGCTTGCTGGAGTATCAGCTGCAACAGTATCAAGAGTCATCAATGATGATCCCAGAATAAGTGAAGAAACAAAAAAAAGGGTAATGGAATGTATTGAGCAATTGAATTATAAGATTAATAATATTGCACGGAGTTTGAAAACAAATAAGACATATACAATAGGTTTTATTTGCCCGGAGATACCCAATGAATTTTTTATGACTATCGCAAAAGGAATAGAAGATTGGCTTCGAAAACACGGATATAATGTTATTATTTGTAACTCCAATGAGAGTATAAAAGGGGAAGAAGAACGCATAAAACTTTTATGCGAAAAATGTGTTGATGGTATGATTGTTATTCCTGTATCTAATCAAGGGAAACATTTTAACCGGTTAAAAGAATTGGATATACCGGTTGTACTAGTAGACCGATTGGTGGAGAACTTTACTACGGATGCAGTACTTATCGATAATATTAATGGCTGTTATTCAGCCATAGAGTATTTGATCAATCACGGTAAAAAAAGAATTGGTTTTATAGGTGGAGATTTGAGGCTCACATCTGGCAGTGAAAGATATGAGGGGTATAAAAGGGCATTGAAGGACTACTGTATTCCTCTGGAAGAAAAAATTATTAAATTCGGTGATTTTCACATTCAAAGTGGATATGAATTGATGAAAGAATTAATGGAAATAGATGATCCACCTCAAAATGTATTTATTGCAAACTATTTTATGCATATAGGGGCCACAAAATACCTTATAGAGAATAAAGAAAAACTAAAATATCCCGTATCCATTACAATTACTGCTGGATAGAATCAATAAGGTAAAAATACCTTTCCCTCAGATTATCAGGTTAAAAACAAAATTGATTATCCATAAATGCTGAGAATTTTTACAGGCTGCGTTGATGTTTTGGGGACGATGTTATATCAATACATGCATCGTTATAACGACTGCGGCAGAAAACTTGCCCGCTTGCGGGTAAGATGAATGCCGTACAAAGTTTCATCAAAATCTACCTATTAAATAGCTTCGAGGGTTGCCTCGAAGAATAAAATTGAAGATTTTGATATTTGCAAAAAGGAGAAGAAGCATATTACCTTTTATGTAAACGATTGCATTATTATAAAGGAGGATGTAAAATGGATAACATGAAAGAAGGCAATGTGAATGGATTAAAAAACCGATTGTATGGTTCTCTTCCCAAAATCGGTATTCGTCCAATCATTGACGGACGACGCGGAGGTGTACGAGAATCCCTTGAATCACAAACGATGAATATGGCAAAAGCTACGGCTCAGTTTTTAGAGGAAAATTTAAGACATTCCAATGGAATGCCGGTAGAATGCGTCATTGCCGATACCTGTATCGGTGGCGTGGCTGAAGCGGCGAAAGCAGCAGAAAAATTTACACGAGAAGGCGTGGGGGTTTCTATTTCGGTAACTCCTTGC
>JASGMB010000014.1 GCA_030156665.1 Clostridiales bacterium | reverse complement strand
TAAGCTAAATTTTGCTCTTACCGCTTCTGCAGTAACTAAATGTCCATAATGTATGGGATCAAAGGTACCTCCCATTATTCCTACTTGAACCATACAATTTTCGGATAATGATTTTTTGTTTTCGATTGATTCTATCATTATTAGATTAACCACCCTGTCAAATTTTACTCAAACACATTATATCATATTTCTATCAACGGTAAAGATTAAAAAATAATAAAAAGGTTCATATAGAATGAACCTTTTGGCCGCCAATACTTATTGAGTGACTTATTTAGGCAGTTGAATGGTTTTATTTTCTTTAGACTCTTTATATAATACAAATTTGCTGCCAATTACTTGAACTGGTTCAGCATCGGTACGCCGAACTAATTCATTACACGCTTTGCGTATATCCATCAGAGAATTTTCCAAAACATGTACTTTAATCAACTCTCTCACTTCAAGAGCGTCATTTACTTGTTTCACAAGATTATCATTTATACCGCCTTTTCCAATTTGGAAAATAGCAGGTATATTATTTGCAAGCCCTCTTAAATATGCCCGTTGTTTACTAGATAACATTCTATCGACCTTCTTTCGTAAAATATTAGCGGGGCGTTGGATATAATATAAAAGAGATAGACAAAAGTCTATCCCGGGTCATCTAATAACACGTCATTTAAACTTCAACTTCTTTTCTGGATTTTCTTCTATGCAGTTCGTAATTTGGGTCACCTTTTTTCCAACCACTCCTATTTTTTTCTATTACCGCAACCTTATTTTCGTTCACTACAAAGTCGTTTTTCATTAAACAAAAATACGCGGAATCTCCAAGTTTGCAATTCCCACAATTAAAACATGTCATAGTTTTAAAACTGCCCCTCCAGTTCAATATAAAGTAATAAATTTTTACAAACATATTTTACTACAGGGTACAGCTTTTTGTCTATATATTTCTAAAATTTATTGTTTCATCACTGAATATATTTCATATTATCTTTTATCGCACATAATCAAATTCCAGATCATATATTTTAACAGTATCCCCTTCCTGGATCCCCATTTTCTCCAGTTCATTTATAACACCTTTTCGTTTAAGCGCTCTTTGAAAATATTGTAAAGATTCAATATCCTCAAAATTAGTAGAACCGACAACTTTTTGTATCCATTTACCTTCTATAATATATGTATCGTTTTCAACTCTAATTGTAAAAGGTGCTTCTTCCTCTACTTTATATATCTTTACTTTCTCTTCCTGCGGCACATAAATAGGCGGAGGTGGCAATTCTTTCAATTTACTGGAGGTATATAACATTAAATCTCTTATCCCTTTATTGGTAGCGGCTGAAATCCCAAATACTTTATACCCTCGTTCTTCAATAACCTTTTTAAAATTTTTAAATAACTCTTCTGCACCAGATAAATCAATCTTATTTGCTGCTACAATTTGAGGCTTTTCAGCCAATTCAGGATTATATTCTTTCAGTTCCTTATTAATTGTATCGAAATCCGCTACAGGATCTCTTCCTTCTATTCCTGATACATCAACCACATGAATGAGTATGCGTGTTCTTTCTACGTGCTTTAAGAATTCATGTCCCAATCCAATACCGGTATGAGCCCCTTCTATAAGTCCAGGAATATCTGCAAGCACAAAGCTATTCCCCTCACCTAAATTGACTACCCCTAAATTCGGATTGATTGTAGTAAAATGATAGTTTGCAACTTTGGGCTTTGCTTCCGAAACAACAGATAGTATTGTAGATTTCCCTACGTTCGGAAAACCTACGAGACCTACATCAGCCAACAATTTCAATTCAATAATTATTTCTCTCTCTTCTCCAGGCTCTCCACTTTTGGCAAATTTGGGTGCCTGTCTTGTAGGGGTGGTAAAATGTACATTTCCCCAGCCGCCTTTGCCTCCTCTTGCAGCGACAAATTGCTGACCAGGCTCGACCATATCCGCAAGCACTTGGTTGGTAGCGGCATCTTTAATAACCGTTCCCGGGGGGATTTTTATTATCAAATCCTCTCCGTCTTTCCCAAAAGCTTTACTACCTTTACCATCTTCTCCATTTTGAGCCTTATATATTTTTTTATACCGGAAGTCCATAAGTGTACTCATGCCACTATCTACTTCAAAAATAACATCTCCACCTCTACCACCGTCACCACCGTCAGGGCCTCCAGCTGGAACATACTTTTCGCGATGGAAGGAAACCGCACCATTGCCGCCTTTACCTGCTTTTAT
This sequence comes from Clostridiales bacterium, assembly GCA_030156665.1. Lineage (GTDB taxonomy): Bacteria > Bacillota > Clostridia > SK-Y3 > SK-Y3 > JASGMB01. The sequence goes on along the minus strand of JASGMB010000014.1, from coordinate 44,982 downwards.
ATATATTTTTGCAGTATCTACAAACATATATGTCACCTCGAATTTGCTTTCTGCTTCCAATACCTTTATTATAATCAAATACATTAATTATTATATCAACTTTTTCTTAGCAAGAAATATTAACCCACCATATTTTCCTGCACATAAAATAAAATCCCAGATTAATAATCTGAGATTTTTGATAGTATTTATTGTGCAACAGCTTCTTCTACTGGATATACACTTACTTTTTTCTTATCTTTACCTTTTCTCTCAAATTTAACTTTACCGTCTACAAGAGCAAATAAGGTATCATCACTACCTTTGGCAACATTTGTGCCTGGGTGAATTTTTGTACCTCTTTGTCTTACTAAAATATTTCCAGCTAGAACAAATTGTCCGTCTGCTCTTTTTACACCAAGTCTTTTTGCTTCACTATCACGACCGTTTTTAGTACTACCTACACCTTTTTTATGTGCAAATAATTGAATATTAATTTTAAACATCTCTACACCTCCTGTTCAAGGATTCGTATATATTGACCATATTGATTTTTAAAGTTTTTTAATCCCAAATACATGGTTTCAAGAATAACATTGGCTTTTTCTCTAGTATTGCTGTCAAGATGTTCCGGCAATATACATTCCAGATAGGAACCTTTTTTAGAATCTTCTATTTCCAAACCTATCTGAATATTTAAAACATCTGTAAGTCCTAATACTGCTGTTTGACTTACACTGGAGACAGCCGCACAAACAATATCACTACCAATTTTCGAATATCCCGAATGTCCATATATTTTAAATTTTACTATATTATTGTGTTGATCTTTGTAAACTTCAATATGAATCATTGTTCTGAACCATATTAAGCATTAATTTTTTCAATTTGTACTTTTGTATATGGCTGTCTATGACCCTGTTTTCTTCTATAGCCTTTCTTAGGCTTATACTTGAAAACAATGATCTTTTTATCCTTACCATGAGATAAAACTTTTGCATCAACACTTGCTCCATTTACCACCGGAGCTCCAAAATTCATAACACCATCTTTAGAAACAGCTAATACTTTGTCAAATTTTACTGTACTTCCCTCTTCAGCAGTAAGTTTTTCGATGAATAATACATCTCCTTCTTGGACTTTGTACTGCTTTCCACCAGTTTCAACAATTGCGTACATTCTTTGCACCTCCCCAATCCAGTCTCGCCGGATATAGGTACGGAAATCCGTTTTAAAACCTTATCCATGCGGCTACCGCTACATTTTAGCATATGTAAGTAGTATTGTCAATGTCTTTTACAATTATATCATCACGTCCAAAATTTTCACAACATTTGACCAAAATTTTTTTATTTAAAGTTTCTTGAAGTCGCTTAATGTTTTTTTCATCAGTCCCCATTAAACATTTTCCCGCAGAAGGATGAAGCCGAACCTCAACTGCAGCAGCAACTGATTGACTACATACTTTGTATATTTCCCTTTCTGCAAATCGGGCAACAAGTTCAGGGGACAATATTTTACCTATCCCTCCACAATACGGACAATCTACTTTTAATAAAGTGGATAAACCTTCCCTGACTTTTTTTCTTGTCATTTCTACCAATCCAAGGTGAGTAATACCTTCTACAATGGTTTTGGTTCTATCTTTTTTCAGATGATATTTTAACATTTCTATTACCTTTTCCCTATGTTCCTGACTGTGCATATCAATAAAATCAATTACAATAATGCCACCAATGTTTCTTAAACGTAATTGCTTTGCAATCTCTTTGGCAGCTTCTAGATTTATGCTTAATATAGTATCTTCCAAATCACTTTCACCTACATATTTGCCTGTGTTAACATCTATCGCTGTCAGGGCTTCTGTCTTATCAATAACTATATATCCTCCCGATTGTAACCATACTTTTTTTTCTAAAGCCTTATTGATTTTATTTTCTATTTGATAATATTCAAAAATATCATATTTTTTACTAAAATATTCCACCCGCCGCTTTAGATTGGGAGAAATCATATCTACAAGTTCAAGCACTTTTGTATACTGTACCGGGTCATTGATTATAAATTTATCGATATTACATGTAAATAAATCTCTCACCGCACGAAAAAGTAAGTTAAAATCTCTATGCAACATCCTAGGGATTGGTTCTGATTCTTCATCAGCTTGGACTTCACCCCATAATTTTGTAAGAAATTTCAAGTCATATGTAAAATCCAATAAATTTTTTCCCTCTCCTTCTGTACGAATAATCAATCCCATATGATCCGGCTTAATGCGCTGTGCAATTTCTTTTAACCGCTGTCTTTCATCTTCATTTTCAATTCTTTTTGATATACCTATATAATTTGCCTTTGGTAGAAGAACTAAGTACCGTCCTGGCAAAGTAATATTGGTAGTAACCCGCGGACCTTTTGTGCCTATCGGTTCTTTCACTACCTGCACAGTGATACTTTGCCCAACATTAACCAATTTTGAAATACAAACTTGTCCTTCATCATAAATTTCGCACTGATTTTTTATGCTATTATTATAAGATACAATAATATCTTTAACATATAAAAAAGCATTTTTTTCATATCCAATGTCTACAAAAGCTGCTTGCATACCTGGAAGAACACTAATCACTTTTCCTCTATAAATATTACCTACCATTCCCTGATGTTCCGGACTTTCAATATACAATTCAACCAGGTCCCTATCTTCTAATAAGGCTACTCTTGTTTGATCCATACTCACGTCCACAATGATTTCATTTGTCATTTTCTTCCTCCTACAACACCCTCCTATTTACAGTCAATCCATATAAGCTTTTACATTGATCTACTTTATTGAATCATCATATAGCGTTATCATTTTATAATTTCTAAATTTTTGCAATGTTTCGATGGTCTTTATTTAATAATCGGACACGATGAATTTTAGCGAAATCAACTTCAAAACCTTCTATATATTTTTCCATAGCTTGTAATACCATTTCCGGTTTTAAATTAGACAAACTTCCGGCACTTAATCTCATAGTAAATACTACAGTTTTTTCTTTTTGCTCCTCAATATTTAAAGAGTGTATTTGCGGTAAAATATCTACCTGCTTTACTCCTTTTTTTCCTTCTTTGTTAATGATAAGCTCATTAGACTTTAAGAGATTTTCTAAATGCTCGGCAAGGTTAATATCTAATCTTATTTTTAAATCTACTTCGACCCTGTAGTCTGCCCAAACAATAGCACTTCCAAGTTTATCTTTTTTATTGCCTAGCTCCATTGCTGCTAAAATTTTAATCCCCTGCGGCAATACCTTATTAAGTTGTTCTATAACAACTTGAGGGGCTACAGCTGTTTGCAATTCAATATCCATATACTCAGTTTCACTGGTAACACCTACTGACAAAGGAAGCCCAAAGGAAATGAGCGGATGAGGATTAAACCCTTGTGAATAAGCAATCGGTAAACCCGCTCTTTTAATAGCTCTGTTAAATGTTCTGAGTAAGTCTAAATGTGAAATATATTTCACCGGGTCCTCTTTACTGTATTTTAATCTCATTTTACTCAATACATACACCCCCTCCAAAGATTGTTGCACCACATCCAGTACACTCTTGTCTGCAGTGGGGCGTTGTTTCACCACTAAAAGCTTTTTGGGCCTCTCTTATCAAAAATTTTTTTGTCACACCGACATCTATATGGTCCCAGGGAAGCACCTCATTATATTTTCTATTCCTGGACGTATAAAATTTCGGGTCAATGCCACATGCTTCAAAAGCTTGCATCCATTTCTCAAAGTCAAAATGTTCACTCCATCCGTCAAATTTACATCCTCTTTTATGGGCCTCAATTAAGACTTTTGATAGTTTTCTGTCTCCACGTGCAAATACCGCTTCAAGAAAGCTCAACTCAGGATCATGCCAGTTGTATTTTATATGTTTGTTTTTTATTTTGCTTTGAAGATATTTTTGCTTTTCTCTTAATTGTTCAATCGTATCCTGAGGATGCCATTGAAAGGGAGTAAAAGCTTTTGGTACAAAGGAAGAAGTACTGACTGTAACAGCTAGTCTTCCACTACGCTTTTCTTTGGATACAGAAAAATATGCATCTACAACTTTATAAGCCAAATCAGCAATTCCTGCGACATCTTCTAATGTTTCAGTAGGAAGTCCGATCATGAAATATAATTTAACATTGTCCCAGCCGCCCTCAAAAGCAAGCGTAACAGACCTGATAAGGTCTTCTTCAGTAACTCCCTTATTGATTACATCTCTCATTTTTTGCGTTCCGGCTTCCGGGGCAAAGGTCAAACCACTTTTTCGTACTTTTTGAACTTTTTCCATCAACTCAAGAGAAAACGAATCTACTCTTAGTGATGGTAATGATAAATTTATCTTTTCTTTTTCTGTCATCTCAATAAGTTCTCGAGTTAACTTTTCTAAAGCACTGTAATCGCTGGTACTTAGCGAGGCAAGAGAAATTTCTTCATAACCCGATGCTTTCTGCAACGCTTGCGCTATTTCCAGAAGTTTCTCCGGAGATCTTTCCCTTACCGGCCGATACACCATTCCAGCCTGACAAAAACGACATCCTCTTGTGCATCCGCGAAATACCTCAAGCATAATTCGATCATGTACAATTTCCATAAAGGGAACAATTATTTTATCTGGAAAGTAAGCATGCTCTAATTTTTTTATAATTCTTTTTTTGATTTTAGCAGGATATTTTTCTTCTACTCCGGCTATTTTATGTATTGTACCGTCGTGATTATATTTAACATTATAAAAACGTGGAACGTATACCCCTTCTATTTGACTTACGCTATCTAAAAATGCTATTCTGCTTTCTTTGGATTTTTTCCAATCAATATATAAATCCATTATTTCATTTAATACTTCTTCTCCCTCACCCATTATAAAAAAGTCAATAATATCTGCAAGCGGTTCCGGATTATAGGCGCATGGGCCACCCGCACAGATAAATGGTTGTCCTTCTTTCCTATCTGTTGAAAGAAGCGGAATTTTTGCAAGGTCCAGCATATTGACAATATTCGTGTAACTCATTTCATATTGTAATGTGAAACCTAAAAAATCGAAATCGGTTATTGTGTCTCCACTTTCCAGTGCAAATAAGGGAATATTATACTCTCTCATTTTTTGTTCCATGTCTACCCATGGCGCAAAAACCCTTTCACAATATACATCCTCTCTATCATTAAGCATATGATATAATATTTTCATACCTAAGTGGGACATTCCTACTTCATAAATATCAGGAAAACAAAACGCAAACCTTACATCTACTTTTTCAGGATCTTTATGAATACTATTCCATTCGTTTCCTATATACCTTGTCGGTTTTTGTACCCTACTTAATATTCTATCGTCTATCTTTTGTGTCATTGAACTATAAAATCCTCCTTTGTTTTTAGTTCGGACCTCAGAGTTAGGAGTTTGAAGAAGTTTAACGCTATACTTTACTATAAACTCCCAGCTCCGAACTCCGAACTCCTAACTATATCTTATCCAAATTGCAACATTTTAGCAATAGAAGGTCTGACTATCAGCAAATATACATTTCTTACGACAGCTAAATTTGTATGGTACTATCGTGGATTTTCTTCTGATGAGTATTTTTTTTTAATATCTCTTCTATTTTGACCTGACAACCAAAATGGACCAGCCCTTCTATAATTTGTGTTTCTGTTAATGTGCCAATGATATTCATTTTGCTATCGATGACTGTTACTAAATAGAAATGATTATAGCTGAAGTTATTTAATATCTTCTGTGCAGGAATATCATTTAAAACTGCAATGTTTTTAGCGTTAAAGATTCCTTCTTTTAAGAATTTTTCTTTATAATCTACAATTTCTTTCATTATAATCAAGTTATTATTATTGCGTTCATTTATTAAGTTAAAAGTTAAAAAAGTAGCTATCAGCAATAATGAAAAGTTAAATTTCGTAATATATAATATATACATTCCTGCTATAAACAAAAGAAAGCAAATGATTTTCGTGCTTTTTAGCGTAAAATTAAATGCTTTTATAAAACCCCATTGCAATGTTAGTGCCGCTTTTAAAATTCGTCCTCCATCTAAAGGCAATGTGGGTATCATATTGCCTATTCCTATTACCAGATTTGCAATAATAAAAAAAGTCATATCATCTGTATCGTACAAACAATATGCTTTTACAATATATCCCAAAAATATCATCAGTGCATTTGAAATTGGCCCGACAATTGCAATAATTATCTCATGTTCCGGCTTACGAATATAATTATTATGTATCTTAAGTGTAATGCCAAAAGGCATAATTTTTATACCTTCGACTTGAATTTTTAGCTGATAAGCCGCTATCAAATGGAAAAGCTCATGTATCATTACAATGATATATAAAATACTTATTTCCTTTAGACGATGTGTTAAAAATGCTGCAATAAAAATGGCAAAAACCAAAGGATGAATGGATAGGTATTTTGTTACAGTTCTAATGTGTCTATTCACCTCCACCCTAATAGTTGAGGGCTTAATGTTTAACTCTCATCTATTGACGAATCTAATGGCAAATCAATATATTTCATAGGATCTAAGACCTTATCCTTTTTCCATATTTCAAAATGCAAATGGGCTCCCAGTGCAGCTCCTGAGTCTCCCACTTTACCTATCATATCATTTCTTTTGACTTTCTGCCCTTTCTTAACTGTAACTTCGTTAAAATGGGCGTAAAATGTAGAGATATCATCTTTATGCTTTAATCTTATATATTTACCGTAATTATTATCATATCCGACTTCTATTACTTCTCCATCCATAACAGCTACAATGTCAGCATTTTTCCCTCCATCTATATCAACACCATAATGAAAAAGATTTTTTTGATATAAAGGGTGCTTTCTCATCCCAAATTTTGAAGTAATTACTCCTTCAAGAGGAACGCTTATTTTATCACTAATTTTTATACTCTCTCTTTCTACTCTAACGGGAATTTCATCTTGAAATTCCAATGAGAGGTCACCTTCTAATGCATTTGTATCATTGTCATTCGTTTCTAACTGATTTTTTTGCTGTTGTATATCGGACGTGTCATTTTGCTGTACATCTATATTCTCAATTTTTTTTTTATCACTCACTTCTTTATTTTTGTATTTATCTTTGCTATCTTCCTGATTCATCAACCCTATATTTTCTGTAAAAGTTTCTACACTTTTATAGACTTTATTAACATCTACTGTATATGATAGAACCAATTTTATTTGATTAGTAATGGAGTTTGTAATAGATGAATTAATATTTTTCAAACCGAAAATAAGTAAAAAAATTATACTGCACACAGCAATTTGTTTTATGACATTTTGTATGAAATTATCTTGTTCTCTGTTTCTTTTATTTTTTGTGCGAGATTTGTAGTTTGCATAACGCTTTTTTCTGTAAGTTCCTTCCATATTTTACCACCTCCAGTAACTATAGATTTACGACATAAAATTAAATGTTTTTACGCCATAAATCAGCTTAAAAACTAACGGTTAAAGCAAATTTATACTCCTATCTTTATACATTATATTAAATTTACAATAAAATTATTACTTTAGTTCAATAACCAGGTATCACTAAACTATTGGATGTATTATTTTGGTATCATTTTATACTTTAAATGAAGGTATATATAGTAAAAAATTTTGAATACTAAATATTGATAGTTGAAATACAGGGAGGTAATTATTTTGGGTAAAAAAATAGGAATTGAATCTGGATTAACTCCTGTGCAAGAATATTTAAGTGAAAAAGGTTATAACGTCGTTAACTTGGATGGTGGTATAACAAAAGATTCGATAAACTACAAGCAATTTGATGCCATCGTAGTCACAGGTATGAATGATGACTTTTTAGGTATGGAAGATACAAAAACAGATGCAGTCGTTATAGACGCTGCAGGACTTACTCCGGCTGAAATAGAAAACGAAATAAAAAAAAGAGCAAGATAGCATAAAAAAATAATTTGGCTTTTAAGCCAAATTATTTTTTGTTTTTTGGATTCACTATGTCTCTCCAGTCAAGGTCTCCTCGTTCCAGACCTCTCACTAAAACTTCAGCCGTTGCTACATTAGTAGCAAGAGGTATATTATGGACATCACAAAGTCTAAGCAAAGCACTTACATCCGGTTCATGAGGCTGCGCAGTTAACGGGTCTCTAAAAAATAGTACTAAATCTATCTCGTTATAAGCAATTCTTGCACCAATTTGTTGGTCACCACCTTGAGGTCCCGAAAGGAAGCGATGAACATCCAGTCCGGTTGCCTCAATAATTAATCCTCCTGTTGTACCGGTTGCATATAAATTGTGCTTAGCCAATATACCTTTATAAGCAATACAGAATTGTACCATCAATTCTTTTTTCTTGTCATGCGCGATTAAAGCTATATTCATTCTCATCCTCCTAAAACTTTATTTTTTGTCTTCTCATAGCAACATTTAATACCAAACCAACTGCTATCATATTTGTAAGTAGTGAACTTCCTCCATAACTTATAAAAGGTAACGGGATACCCGTAACAGGCGCTAAACCTATTGTCATCCCGACATTGATTAAAAAATGGAAAAATATCATTGCAGTAACGCCAATAATGATATACGTGCCAAATTTATCTTTTGCTACAGTTGCAAGATATAATAATCTCAACAAAAGTATAACAAACAACAGAACAACGACACTGGACCAGATAAAGCCTAGTTCTTCACCAATTACCGAAAAAATAAAATCCGTATGTTGCTCAGGAAGAAAACCTAATTGGGTCTGTGTTCCATGAAAAAGCCCTTTTCCATACAACTGTCCTGAACCGATCGCTATCTTGGACTGAATAACATGGTATCCTCTGCCCAAAGGGTCGCGGTTCGGATTCCAAAAAACCAATATCCTTTCTCTCTGATAGTCCTTCATCACAAAGAAAAATAAAATAGGTATTATGGCTGCTGATGCAGTAAAAGCTGCTATAATATATTTATAACTTATACCCGCAACAAAAAGCAATATAATCATGATTCCTATAAAAACGCCAGCAGTACCCCAATCCGGTTGCTTCATAATTAGTAAAATCGGTAACATCATGTGTAGCATAAGGATAAATAAATTCTTCAATGCATTAATATCTGTGTCATTATTTTCTTTAATTTTCTCAATATGCTTTGCAAAACTTATTATTACAATAATTTTTACAAATTCTGAAGGTTGTATACTTCCTAACCCTTTTATCACAAACCAGCTTTTTGCTCCATTTATCTCGGTACCCACAAACAATACCGCAATTAAGAGTAATATTCCAGTTACATACATGTACGTCGCGAGATGGCCAAAAGTGTTATAATCTATACTGATAATTACTCCCATAACAATTAATCCTAATATAAACCAGGCCACCTGCTTTTTGACTGCCCAAAAGTCTCCTGTTTCAGCCACATGTGTAGCACTGCTTATCGCCACTACACCTATAGCTATTAAAGAGACCATAATCACGATAGTAATTGTATCAAAATTTCTAAGTAATTTTTTATCAAACATTGCTTCACCAAAAACTTTCTAAATGTAAAAACATCCTATTTCCCTGCATTTTTCATATTTCTAATTGGAATATTTGCTATTAATGCAGGAACTACGCGGTCACCTTCATCACTTCTTGTTCTCGTTACCTGAATATCCAATTCATCATCCTGTATTTCAATATAGTTTGATATAACTTTAATAATTTCACTTTTAAGCATTTCTAAAAACTGCGGGGAAACGTTAGCCCTATCATGTACAAGTACCAATTTCAATCTTTCTCTTGCAATATCTTTTGAACGGTTACCATGGTTGAATATTTTCATCAAATCTAACACATCCTTCCCCACTCTAGTCTAGGCCTTTATTCCAAAAAGTTTTCTAAGTTTATCCATAAACCCTTTTTCAATATCAAGGTCTATTATAGGAACTTGTTCACCCATCACTCTTCGGGTAATGTTTCTATAAGCCTGTCCTGCCCTGGATTTCATATCACTAACAACAGGTTCCCCTCTATTAGTAGAAATAATAATATTTTCATCATCAGGTACAACACCTATGAGGTCAACGGCCAATATATCAATAATATCATCAATCGTCATCATATCTCCTCTTTTTACCATATCCATCTTAACCCTGTTAATAAGTAAAAGAGGATTTCTCAATTCATTTGCTTCTAATAATCCTATAATTCTGTCAGCATCTCTTACAGCAGAAACTTCAGGAGTTGTAACAACAATAGCTCTATCTGCTCCTGCTATAGCATTTTTAAAACCTTGTTCTATTCCAGCAGGACAATCTATTAAAATATAATCAAATTCTTCTCTTAAATCATTACATAGATTTAACATTTGTTCAGGATTTACTGCTGTTTTGTCTTTCGTTTGTGCTGCTGGTAAAAGATATAAGCCATCATATCTTTTATCTTTAATTAAAGCCTGTTTTAGTCTGCAAGCACCTTCTACCACGTCCACCAAATCATAAACAATTCTATTTTCTAATCCCATCACTACATCAAGGTTTCTTAATCCTATATCCGCATCAATTAAAACAACTTTTTTGCCTATAAGCGCTAAACCCGTACCGATATTCGCTGTACTGGTAGTTTTCCCTACACCGCCTTTACCGGACGTAATTACAATAACCTCACTCATTATAACTTCCCCCTAATCAATAAGAATGAAGCATTAAGCATTAAAAATATCCATTTCTTCAAAAAAATGATACTTTAATACTTAAAAAATCCTTGGTAATTCTATATCCTCTTTATGTTTATGTAACTTTCACATATAGATTAAACACATTCGTTTTAATCGGCTTCATTACTAGCACTACTGTGTATTTTATGCATTTGCTATTAAATTAACAGATTAATCATCAATTATACTATAACATAACAAACATGCTACGTCTATAGAACTTTTTATCTATATATGAAATAATATTATCCCAAATTATAAAATGCTAATTGTCGTTATATGGTTTTTTTGGTAAATAACTATCAATATAAATGCAATTTTCTTTTATATATGCAACTTCGGGAATAATTTCATGTTTATACATTTCATCGTCGGGAGAACGCGTAATAATACCTGCAATTCTTAATTGGGTTGGATGTAAATTAAGTGCGGCTACAATCGCCTTTGTATTCCCCTTATACCCTGCGTGTACAATACCGCGCAGAGAACCCATAACTACTATATTTCCTCCAGCTATAACTTCTGCACCGGGATTGACATCCCCTATAATAACCAAATTACCTTCAGCAATTAATCGCTGCCCCGATCTAACCGTACCTTTATGAAACTTTGCTATCCCTTCCTCAATATCATTGAAGGATTCTCCGCTTTGAACTTCTCTTTTATCATCACTTTCAAAACTGATATTTACATCATTTCCAATGATGCCAGTGATGATATCAGCCAATTGTTGTTTTTCAGGTTCATTTAAATTTCTTCCTGTAAAACCAATTTTTAAATTTGTCCCTAAAAAAAATCTACTTGATTCCATAAATTTTTGCTTTATATTATCAATAATATCTGTAAATGCTTTTTGATTATCTAAAATAACTACAATGCCGCTTTTACTTCCTTTTAAGATTACTGACTCTCTCCCCATACAGCAACCTCCTGATTGATCTATACTTAATTTAGTAAAATATATAATGCTATCAATGAACAAAAGCCATTCATAGTTCACAGTATATAGCTCTCGACAAATCATTGTAAACATGAACTGTGAACATAAAAAATGCTAAACTATTGCACTAATTGGTTGGTAGGAAAATCATTATCGATTTCCCTATTCAAGCCTAAATATGCTGCAAAAATATCTCTCGCAACCGGCGCAGTATTTCCTCCGCTCTTTCCATGTTCAATGAGTACTACTACTGCAATTTTAGGATTGTCATAAGGTGCAAAACCCACAAACACCCCATTATTTGAACCCTGTCCTGCTCCCAATTCAGCTGTTCCGGTTTTTCCCGCAACTTGAATCGGGAAATCTTTAAAAACATGACTTGCTGTACCATCTTCTTGGGTTACCGATCGCATGCCTTCTAAAACTGCTTGAAGATTTCTGGGTTTAATCTTTACTTCACTTATAATCTCCGGTTCCTTCTCTAAAATTACTCTTCCCTCATCATATGTCTTGACGCGTTTTATTAGATGTGCTTTATATCTTTTCCCGCCATTGGCTAAGGTACTTACATAGCTCGCCAATTGGATTGGTGTAAATATATGCATCTGCCCTATTGATGCGCTAAGTGTCTCTCCCGGCCACCACTGTTCCTTTGATACTAATTTTTTATATTCCGGTCCTGCAAATATTCCTTTACTTTCCCCCTGCAGCTCAATACCTGTATATTCTCCCAATCCAAATTTTTTTCCATATTTATATAACTTTTCTATGGTCAATCTACGTCCTACATCATAAAAGAAATAGTTACAGGAGTCGCGCAGTGCATCTGACACATTTTCATATCCATGCGTTCTATATCCGTATTTACGTTGATAAAGCCAGCAAATCGGTCCATCTTTTTGATAATATGTGTATACTCCCTCATCTTTTATTCTGGTTTCGGGAGTAATAATTCCCTCTTCTAACGCCGCGACAGCTGTAAGCATTTTAAAAGTGGAAGCAGGAGGATAAGCGCCGCTTATTGCTCTATTAAACATAGGCTTCAATGGGTCTGTAGATAATTGCCTATAGTTTTCATTAAACCGTGCAGGGTCATAAGTAGGGTAGGAAGCCAGCGCTAAAATTGCACCGGTATTTACATCCATTGCAACCACTGCACCACTGTTTGCATCTTCTCCAATATTTCTCTTGCTAGGATCTTTTTGTATTTCCTTTTTTGCATTTTCACGTATAATTTCTATGGTGTTGCGGAGCGACTGCTCTGCTACCTTTTGCAATTCAACATCAATGGTAAGCATGGCATTGTTTCCGGGAACAGGCGGTGTATTGCTTAATACCTGTGTAAGCTTCCCTTCCACATTTTGTTCAATACTTCTGCGTCCATCTTTTCCTTTCAAATACTTTTCTAATATCTTTTCCATACCTTCTTTTCCGAGGATATCATTCATGCCATACCCTTTATCTTTTAACTCTTTATATTCTTCTTCATAAATAATACCAACACGTCCAAGTATATGTGCCGCCAATTCTCCGTTTACATAATATCTTATTGGTTCGGTAATAATATTTATACCCGGCAAATCCAGATGACGTTCTTCTATCTGCATAACAGTGTTACGACTAACATCTGTAGCAATGGTAAAAGGCGTGTTGGCTCCAAATCCTCTTGTTGACATTTCATAACGAACACCCACTACTTTTCTAATTTCAGCTTCACTATATTCATTTGAAATTTTATAGCGCTCTCTTAATTTTTCAATTACCTGTGCCGCCGTGAGGTTTTCATCAAGTTTTTTATTCTTTTTCCATTTTTGTTCTTTTTGTTTTCTAATTGCTTCATCCGCATCCGAAAATTTAAACTCAAAAGGAGAAGATAATGATATGGGTAAAGTATCTACATATGAATCTCCATTTGTTTCTATTATTTTAATTACATTCAAAAGAATATCGTTGAATTTTTGCTGAGAAATGTCAGTTTTATGAATCTGGACAGAAAAACCCATGCGATTAGTAGCCAATGGTCTTCCATATCTGTCAAATATTTCTCCGCGTGGTGGTTTAATTGCCACCGATTTTAACAATCTTCGTTCTGATTGCTCTTTGTATTCTTGACCATGAACAATCTGAAGTTGTAAAAGTCTATAAATAAAAATAAGTCCTATTATTACAACAAAAATACTGATGATAAAATATCTATTTTTCGCTTTTTCCAAAACCATTGATCATCTCACCTTTACTTAAGACCATACCATCATAAAGATTCTCTTAAATTTTTCTGAATATTTTAGTCTTAGTATTTTCTGGATCTTTTTTCCTTTATTTCTAACCAATTGTTAATTTTTATGACAAAGCTATATATTGGAACCGCTAAAAAACAATTGTATAGTACTTCCGGTATAATAATATTCTTAAAAACATATATAATTCTTGTTTCTCCCCATATAAAATAATTAAAAAAATAAAAAATAAACTCATATATTATCGTAAAAATAAAAGTAAATAATAAAGCAACAAGATAGTTTTCTTTAAAAAATCTTTTATTGAAATTTCCTGCCAAAACACCAATATACATGCCAATTAACGCATAAAGTCCAAATACTTTCCCACTAAGAATATCCAATAACATTCCACCAAATAAACCAACTATTCCACCTTCAACATTTCCTCTTAGCAAAGCAAAGTAAATAACCAGCATTACTATTAGATTAGGTTTTATATTCCACAGTTCAATATACTGTAATACTGTTGATTGTAATACATAGGTAATAACCAGTATCACACCTATAATAAATGCTCTCACGTATATACCCCTTTTAGTTTAATTTGCAGTTAATAGTTATAAATAAACTTATTTTACAATGTATAGGAAATTATGCTTATATGATTTCCTATAAGAGTACAGAAGGGATTACCCTTTGCCGGTTTAAAGAAGGGGGAAGTTTTGTAATTACAAACTATCATTTACTGTAATGCCGCCTCGGTATTTTTTATAACAAACACTTCTTCAAGACGCTTAAAATCTACTACAGGTTCAACGATTGCATATTTTGAGATTTCATAGGGTTCTTTCTTAGTTGCTTTTATTTTTCCAATTAACAATCCTTTTGGATAGATACCGCCTAATCCTGACGTTTCAATCAAATCACCCGGAATAATGTCTGCATCCTTCGAAATATAACTCATTTTGCACAGCCCATCTTTTTGCAGCGTCAAATCTCCCTTTACTACCGCTATATCTCTGGTTCTGACAATTAGTCCACTTACTGCACTATTGCTGTCAATGACTGATATAACTTTAGCACGGTTGATGCCTATTTCATATATATGTCCTACCAATCCTTTACTGGTAATTACGGCAGAATTTTTTTGCAGGCCATCAGCAGTGCCTTTGTCAATGGTAAAA
The DNA here is from genome assembly GCA_030156665.1 of Clostridiales bacterium. Lineage (GTDB taxonomy): Bacteria > Bacillota > Clostridia > SK-Y3 > SK-Y3 > JASGMB01. The sequence continues at coordinate 29,943 of JASGMB010000014.1, read as the reverse complement.
ACGTTAAACCAGTTACCCGGTTCTTTAGCAATAATTTGTGCTCCTATAATTTCAAATTTATCAAATCGGTCTTTAAGCCCCAGCATCTCTCTAAGTCGTTCATTTTCATCTTTTAAAGCCTGTAGTTTTCTATTTTCTTCTTTCAGTTCGTCAATTTCTCTGAGATATCTTTCGTTTTGCTGCTTTAGTGTTTTTATTTCGGTAATAAATTGTATAAAATTTTGAGCATTTTTACCTATACTAAAAAATATCTTTTGAATAGGGGATACTACTACCCCTACTACATCCTCAAAAAGAGTAACAGTAGGCCTGTTGGTAGCAGATATCCCCATAAAGATAAAAATGATTAATGTAGTTAAAATTAGAGCAAGTATATATTTATTTTTTAGAAAACTGGGCATTTCATCACCTACTATTTCACTTTTTTAGGCGTTATTAAGACCTTCTTCAGTGTATGAATCTCATCTAATACCTTTCCTGTTCCTAAAACTACACAATCCAGAGGATTTTCTGCAATGTGCACAGACATACCCGTTTCTTCTTTTATAAGTTTATCAAGACCGCTGAGCAGTGCACCACCACCCGTAAGCATAATTCCTCTATCCATTACGTCAGCAGCTAATTCAGGAGGGGTTTTTTCAAGTGTATATTTAATCGCATCTACAATTGCGTAAACAGGTTCTTTTAACGCCTCTTGAATTTCGGTTGATGTTAAATTTAAAGGTTTTGGTAAACCTGTAATTAAATCTCTACCGCGAATCTGAAGTGATTCCTCTTGTTCTTTATGATAAGCGGAACCAATTTTAATTTTTATTTCTTCAGCTGTTCTTTCTCCTATCATAAGATTGTATTCTTTTTTTACATAATAGATGATTGCTTCATCTAACTCATCACCGGCTATGCGCAGCGATTTACTGGTAACAATGCCACCTAAAGAAATAATAGCTACTTCACTTGTTCCTCCGCCAATGTCCACTACCATACTTCCTGTAGGCTCGTCAACCGGAAGATTTGCACCAATTGCTGCAGCCATTGGTTCCTCAATCAAATATACTTCTCGTGCACCAGCTTGCATAGAAGCTTCTTCAACAGCTCTTTTTTCAACTTCGGTAACACCGGACGGTACACATACTACTACCCTCGGTTTAAACAAACTATGTCCGGCATATGCTTTTCGAATAAAATACTTAAGCATACTTTGCGTAATGTCAAAATCTGCAATGACTCCATCTTTCATAGGCCTAATGGCCATAATATTTCCAGGTGTTCTACCAATCATACTTTTTGCTTCATCTCCGACAGCAAGTACATCACCTGTATTTTTATTCATTGCTACTACTGAGGGTTCCTTAACGACAATTCCTTTTCCCCTAACATGTACTAATGTATTCGCTGTACCTAAATCTATACCAATATCTTTTGAAAACGCTGCCATGGTTTTTCTCCCTTCGTAATTTGTTAGTCTTATATTTACATTATCCCTTTTTCCTTTAAGCTGATATATCTTCCATCTCCTATAATAATGTGATCTAAAACACTTATTCCCAGTATTTTACCGGCTTCTACAATTCTATTTGTTACATCTATATCTTCTTGACTGGGAGTTGGATCCCCACTAGGATGATTATGTATTAAAATGATGGAAGCACATTTATTGCGAATCGGTTCGCTAAATACATCCCTTGGATGTACAATAGCCGAGTTTAATGTGCCTACGGTAATATCTACTTTTTTTAAAACATTATTTTTCACATTAAGCATAATAATTTTAAAATGTTCTTGCTTGAGATACCTCATTTCTTCCATGATAAGCCTACTTACATCTGCTGGAGAGCTTATACATACTTTCCATTCACTTCTAAATGATATTATGCGCTTTGCTAATTCTATAACTGCTTTTAATTGAATTGCTTTTACTCTCCCTATTCCCTTAATGCTCTTTAATTCTTCAAGAGAAATATCGTGAAGAAACGCTAAACCCCTATCTTGAGAACATTCTTTAAGAAGTCTTTGTGCGACTTCTACGGAAGTTTCAGATTTGGTTCCAGTCCTAATAATTATTGCCATAAGTTCGGCATTCGATAACACTTCTGCGCCATGTTTCTCAAGTTTTTCATAAGGTCGTTCTTCAAAAGGTAAGTCTTTTATTCTAAGCCGATATTCTTGTCGTTCCATGTTGTCACCTCTAAGTCAAATAAGAATGCAGAACTCAAAATTAAAATTATAATCTTTTCTTTCCTGATATACAAAAATTCTACATTCTACATTTATATTTATCAGTTCTAATTTTATCTTTATAAAATTTTTATCCCAAACTCTTTTTTAAGTACTTGCATCAGTTTAGCAATCGGCAGACCTACCACATTAAAGTAGTCACCTTTAATTTGCTCAACCAACAGACTGCCTATCCCCTGAATACCATATGCACCGGCTTTGTCCATAGGCTCTTGGGTGTTAATATATCCAATAATTTCTTCCTCTGTTATTTCTCTAAATTTAACTGAGGTTTGTGCATAATTTGTTATTGTCTTCCCATCATCGGTTCGAATAACCGTAAAGCCGGTAAGGACATTATGAGCATCCCCGCTCAACATTTTTAACATTGAGTATGCGTCATCATAATTTTTAGGTTTTCCTAATATATTATTTTTATAGACAACAATTGTATCTGCTCCAATAACAATACAAGATTGCTCCACATTTTTCGCAATATCTTTTGCTTTTACAAAAGATAACTGTTGAACTATTTCTTCGGGAGGTGCATTATTTTCGATTTTTTCTTCAACTGCACTAGGCATAACCTCAAACTTTAGACCTATTTGTTGTAAAAGCTCTTGCCTTCGTGGCGAAGCAGATGCAAGTATAATTTTTACCATACAATCCACCTAACTTATGATGAGCGAAGTTTAAAATTCAATATTTCCTTAATACAAACTTCACGAATTTCATCGATAACTACCCTAACTTATTTATAATTTTAAAGTACGTTATCGATATATTAAAACAATATTTATACATAAAATGCATATTTAGTAACCATATTTCATATAATTTTTATATGAAATATGGTTACTAAATATAGTTTCACACTTTTTTAAAAAATTATTGATTCTTACTAAATATTGATAAGTATTGTTACGTTATATTGTTTTTGACCCCTTCAAATTATAGCTTTTATAGTTTCGTGAAAATAATTATGGAGATAATAATGCCTATAATACTTGCTATATTAATATTAAAAAGTAGTGCAAATGACAGTTTCATAATATTTAAATCAAGTAATAGAGGGCGGTTTAAGTTAATGCCAAACTCTTTTCCGTAATTTAAAAACGCCAAATATTTATACTGACTTAAAAATTCTCCTAAAAATCCACCTATTACAATACCTACTAAAAGTAATAATACAAATATCCATGTATTTCTTTCTCGTTTCATCATAATAATTTTCTCCCCCTCGCCTGCTGCTTATCAATATTAAATTTAAGTGTTTTCACAGTAAGATTAGACACCAAACCGATAAAATAGCCGGTGATAGTCCCAATAATCAGAAGTACCGGAAGATAGGTGAAAAGACCAACATTACTTAAAATTAATGAAGCAGTAAATAATTGTGCAATATTATGTGCTGCAGCACCCAAAACACTTACACCAATAAGGCTCAGTCTAGGATATAATCCTTTATACGCCAGCCACATCACTATAGTACTTAAAACGGCACCACTAAGGCTATATGGTATTGAAGAAACCCCTCCAGCTATTATACCTCCTAATGTCGCTCTAACCACTGATACAATAAGAGCTGTTATAGGTCCATAGATTACAACAGTTAAAAGAGATGTTATATTCGCTAATCCCAGTTTAGCCCCAGGTAAGCTAATAGGTACCGGTATAGTCGATTCAATTATATGTAAAACCAGTCCAATTGCTATGAGCATAGCAATATAGACATTCTTAAATGTAGTTTTCAAAATTTCACAACCTCTTTTTGTTTGAAGGATCTTCGGTTATTACAAAAGTTAAGAAGTTAATATGATACACCATCGATTTCAGTATTTTTACCTACAATTTTTACTACCATTCTATTTGGCAAACATACAATCATTTGATTTGCCCTACTAATCCATCCAGCTAAAACATCTAATTTATCGGGACAATCCGCTTCTACTACTCTTACCCTGTTTTTCTCTATTTCTACCTTATTATAACCGTATTGAGTTTGTATTTCAATGTATTTAGTTGAAGTTATTTCATTAAAATTATATTGTGCATATAGTTCTCCATTTACTTCAATGATAACACTTGTACCAGCTGTACCGTAAAAAAAAGTATTGATAATAAACATGCTAGTAAGTGAAATAAACAACATACATATAACGATCATTTTATCTCCAACAGTCATTTCAATAAAACTCCTTAAATTAATACCATTATCAATTATACTACTTTACTGAAATATATAAAAGAATAAAATAGTGGAAAACTATACTTAAATTTTAAAATTTATTTTTGTATATAAAATTTGTCATATAATTATTTACCGGTCGAACCTAATCCTCCTATTCCTCTTTCAGTATCTATTAGTTCATCTACAAGTGTTAAAGAAGCAACCGCCACCGGCATAAACACCATCTGCGCGATTCGGTCTCCGGGTTGAATAGTATATGATTTGCTTCCCAAATTGATTAGTCCACACATAATTTCACCGGTATAGTCACTATCTATAACTCCCACGCCGTTAGACATAGTTATACCATGTTTTATCCCTAAGCCGCTTCGTGCAAAGATGAGTGCTACATATTGATTTGAAGGCAACTGTATCGCTATGCCTGTAGGAATAATTGTTTTCTCTCCCGGTTTAAGTACCACCGGTTGATGGATACAAGCAGATAAATCCATCCCGGCTGAACCGGAAGTAGCATAAAAAGGTGGCGTAATTTCTTGCCCAATTTTTGAAGAGACATATTTTATTTTCACATCTATTTTATAACTCATTTTTGACCTCCATTACATAATAGTGAGCGTATATTTTTTGTTTGAAGAATATTATGGAAAGAATGTTGGAGAAAGGCTCTTAGCTTTGTAGCTCTGTGATGAGTCTTACTCTAAATCTCATTCCACCCCTCTATAATAGTGTCCCCTAGTAAAACCTTCTTTTTCTATTTGATTGACGAAATCACTGTGCTTCTTAACTGCTGCTTCCTGTCCCATCACCAATGCATCTTTATATAAATTGGTTATTTTTTCGCACTTTTCAGGACTTTCAATAGTAAATAACAACCTCATAGCATTTGTTCCACTGGCCAATATGTCATCCATACTATCTGCTAGAAAAATTGGTTGTGAATTTAGTATTTCTGCTCTACATGTGTATTTATTGGTTTGTATAGGAAATACCATCCCTTTACGGTCTAGAAGTCCATAGTTTCGCTGGTCGCATCGACATTTATGTTCAGCACTTAAATATTCTGAGAGATTGCCTATGGGACAATTTTCCATTACCATTAAAGGTAGTCTTCCGTATACAATAATTTCTGACTCCAATACATTCTTATCGGATTGTGCATGTATCTCTAAGGGCTGCTTCTTAATATCTTTGATCTGCTTAAGAGTTAATTCCGGTGATAGTGTCACCCCTTTGAATCCTAATTGTTGAACCACATAAAGTGATAAAGAGTTAAACACATTCAATCCAAAATCGCCAAATAATTTTAAATGCCTATTGTCTTTTAACAGATTCATATGGCCTATATTTCCAATCATGATCCCAGCAATCCCAAAATCATTTAATTTTTGAATAGCATCCATATATATTGGAAAATCTTTTTCCCGAAGTATCCTTGGCAGAACACAGAACACTTCTATTTCCTGGGAAATATAATCTTGAATGATATTTTTTAAGTTTTCTTTACTATCATTTTTCAGAAACACGTTTACGGGAATATAAATTCTATCTACATTATTTTTCGTCAATGCTTTTAACTGTGGATAATGATGAATCTGCACACTCAATTTAATTTCTGCTGTTTTTTGGTCCATTCGATCATCTTTCAACAATCCGCTTATTTTATGCTTTATATTTTTTAATTCTATATTTGTTCGTTTTTCTAAGTGAATATCAATTCTTCTTTTTTCCAAAAGTTCTACAGCATTTCTTCTTGCATTATTTATTTCACTAATAGGCAATGCCAGACCGGGCTGAAGATCTATACTCATTAAAGCTTGCTCGGCAGTCCTTTCTCCAACATATGCAATAAAATTACCTTCGTCATCCCATAAATTTAAACTTATGGGTTTCCCTAATTCAATTTTACAGTTTCCATAAATAGGTATCGTTCTATTGTTCGCATTTTCATGAAAGGATATTTTTGCTTGTTCATTTAGTTTAATATCGGAAGTTTTGTAAACTTTATCTCCTTTATTTATATCACCTTTTATTTTAAAGGATACAACTTCTCCTTTTGATGCAGACTGTACAATATGATTAGCTGCTGTTAATTTGGTAACAACTGCTCCCTGTCCTTGTCCACTTTTAGTCCATACTTCAATGCCATCACCTACATGCAAGTTACTTTTTAACTTCACTTGCACCATCTGTCTTTTTTTATCATATAAAACTACTTCACCAATATGCACCCCCCAATTATTTGGTTTTCTATAGCTCATCATGTTTTGTCCTGTTTTTCCTTCAAAATATCCTTGTGTAAAACCACCTCTATTAAAAATTTGTAAAAGTTCATGATAATCTTTTGGGTCTATGGCAAGACCGGTGTCTAAATAGTGTCTATAAATTTTCGTTATGACAGCAACATATTCTGCGCGCTTCATCCTACCTTCAATCTTAAAAGATTTTACTCCTGCATTTTTTAGCGCGTTTAAATGTTTAATAAGACTTAAATCTTTAGGGCTTAATAAATATTTTTGATTTTCATCTCGGTTAAATACTTTTGGAAAAAGTACTTCCTTCAACTCTCTATCAATAAATTCATAAGGCAATCTGCATGGTTGTGCACAACGTCCCCTATTGCCACTTCTTCCACCAATCAAACTACTCATGAGGCATTGTCCGGAATAACTGATACATAGTGCACCATGTACAAAAACTTCTATTTCCAGTGAAGTATTTTGACATATGTATTTTATTTCTTCACAACTTAACTCCCTCGCTAAAACCACTCTGTCAAAACCTATTTTTTCTAACAATTTCACCCCGTCAAGGTTATGAACAGTCATCTGTGTGCTGGCATGCAAACTAAAATCCGGTGTGATTTCTTTTATTAATTTTGCAACACCTAAATCCTGTACAATTACCGCGTCAATACCAATATTGTATGCATAGATAATATAGTCAATTAATTCTTTCAATTCTCTATCATTAAGAAGTGTATTAACTGTCAAATAAATCTTCACGCCTCTAATATGGCAGTATTCTACTGCCTGCTTCAATTTTTCATTATCAAAATTGCCTGCATATTGTCGTGCATTAAAAGCTTTTCCACCCAAATAAATGGCATCCGCTCCATTCTGTACTGCTGCTACCAATGCTCCCCAAGTACCCGCAGGGGAAAGCAACTCTATGTTATACGTCAAACAATTCACTTCCTTTACCGGTAGTTCACCACTCACAAATTTTCACTGTTTTAAATTGCTATGAACAGTAAACGATGGACTAGTTATTTTGACTAAATAATTCAACAATTGCCGGGTTGATGTCTGTTAACGCTGCAATCTTTTTAGCAAAAAATTCAGCATTTCTGCCATGTATAATAGTAGGAACCATGTTATAAGTATGTGTTTTTACCGTTAAATCCTCTATATTTCCATGATCACTTGTGATTATCAATAATGTTTTCGTATAATCTATTATTCTATCCAGTTCTCCTAGAAATCTATCCAATATCTCCAGTATTTCTTCACACTTTTCTTTTCCCTGTTTATGTCCTAAAATATCAGTCATAAAATATTCAAAGAATGTAAAGTCATACCCCTGAGATATGTTGAAAAGCCTCTGTGCTGCCAATTCCGGTTCAATCAGCGGGACATCATATCCGCTTTCAATTAATACTTTGTTAATAATATCGTGATAGACACCTTTCCCCTGCTTTAAATTTTCTACAGTTCTAAACGGAACTCCAGCAGCCATACACGCAACGGTAGATGCCGATGGTCGCAGTTTTCTGTTTACAGGCTGATCAATTTGTTGCAAATACTGGTCTCTATATACATTTGCATTAGTTACTTTTATATTCCTTTCTTTTAACATTTTAAATAAACTATATTTGTACAATATCTCTTTCAATGTAATAGTAGGCTGCCCATGCAAATGTCTCCCTAACACTTGAGGTGCATTTATGCCCGTTAGAATCGTCGTTTGTCCCGTTGCACTCTGTGGCAAACCACTTACCCCTAAAGTAGGATCTGTAGGAATTACGATATACTCTTTTAACATTCGAAGTATGTTGGGTACATTCGCACTAAATAATGGATTAATCTGTTTATCTTCACTTCCTAATCCGAAGCCATCTATAAAAATAAATATAACCTTCATATTATTACTCCTAAATTAAAAGTACCAGTTAAATTAACCGGTACTTTAGTTTTTGACGACTGCGGCAGAAAATCTGACACCTTGTGGGTCAGGATGAATGCCGCATAAAGTTTCAAGAGAATCTACCTTGATAAATATCTCGGGCTCTATGCCCGAGGTTTAGAATCGAAGATTCTTTTATTTCGCTCTAACTTTGCGAACATTATCAATTTTTACTGTATTATCTCTCGCAGAATGGTCAAAAGTATTTATAAAATCATTTAGTTCAGTTTCTTTTTTCACCAATTCAATTCGCAGCTGCTGCACTTCTTGTTTTAATGCTTCGTTTTCTTTTTTATATTGGTGCAATTGTGCATTACTCTCATCTAACTCTTGTGTACATTGCTGAAGTTGATTCTGAAGATTATCCATAGCATCAAGACATTTAAAGTAATCATCGCCTACATTAATTGCTGTAAGTACCGCAGCCATAGAAGTACTTAATTTATTATTGGAGCTGATAATTTGATTCATTTTCTTATCTATATAAAGTGCCACTTTTTGAATATATTCTTCTGTTTCTATACCGACGATTGTATAATCTTTACCGTTAATTCTAACATTCACCTTATTCCTTGATGCCATAACTGACTCCCCTTACTATACCTTCATGTTATCTCTAGTGAATTTAAAAAATACATTTTCTTTTAACAAATTTTAATTTTAAATAAATAGGAAGCAATTTTTATGTGTTTTAATTTTATTATACTATATGTTACTAAAAAAAAATAGGTTTTTTTACTTTAAGCTCACGGCAAAATTATGCCCCCATACTTGCGGTAAAGCGAATTGCCCAATGGGCTCTCTAGTTGGTGTACAAATGCCAAAAATGAGAGAACTTCTGTAGAACGCTTTTTCGGAGAAGGTAAAGAGAACTATACCTTAAACAATTTACGAGTAGCTGGCTTGTGAATAATTATACTGCTTTTAGGTCTTATAAAGGTGCATTCACTGTATATTTATAAGCAGAACTTAATAAAAATGAGTTATTGCAGTGAAATCAATCATTAAATTATCAAAGAACAGGAGGAACATTCATATATTCATAAAAACAAATATTGTGGATAACTTAATTTCACAGGGATTTTTTGCCCTTTTTTCTTTGGATTCTGCTAATTCTGGTGTTTTTTATCCACAATTTGAATTTTTGAATTATGAAATATCCTCATATAGTAAACTCAGTAATGCAATGGGTATTAAAGTTCCTTATGTGAAGCTTTTCAGCATAAGTCCAGAAGAAAAAAGGCCATACTTTAATACTGAATATATTGCAGGTATCGAATATTTAGACATTATTAATGAAAATATAGACTTTAATTTCATCTTAGAGAATGACGTTGCAAATTGGCAGGATTTCTTTAAGTTTAAGGCATTATATTGTATGTTCAATGAACGTGATTCATTTGAGATTGTATTAACATCTGAAAATTTTATTTATAAGATTGATAATACTGCATCTTTTGATATATCAAATTTTACTATTGACCCGCTTGGTATTGATATGGAAATAAATGACATCAATATAAAGTTACATATAGCACAACAACTTTTTAATCAGCTTAAACATACTAAAGACAATAAATCATCTTTTGATTTTGATTATTATTTGCAGAAATTTGTAGAAAAATATGGAAGGCAATATGCAAGTTATTTTCTTCAGCCTTTATCAGATATACAAAATGTCAGCAACGACTATATAGATAGCTTTCTAAACAATCTATGTTACATTTATCCTGATTTTCTAGGTGATTTTTACAAGCAATACATTGATATTATTAAGATTAGAGCAAGAAATTATTTGAAGGCTAATAATTTTAGCATTTAATTTTTCCCATCCTTGGCTTCATAAATTGTAAACCTCTCGCAGTGACCAAAATGCTGCGCTTATAATTAACCAACTTCATAGCTAAATATTATGATTTAAAGTTGGTTAATTTCATCGATAACTACATTAATTTATTTTAAATTTAGACATTGGTTATCGATATATCATTTTACTGTTTCAATAACTGATTCACTTGCTTTGACCCTGTCTCGGGGTTTTATTTTAATTTCTACACTATAGGGCATAACGATTTCTGTTCCTAAACCAATTTTAATCATTCCAAAGCATTGACCTTTATTCAGATTACTATCCTCTTTAATCCTTCATATAATTCCGGTAGTCTTTTCTCAAGATTAAGAGGCTTCAAATTTTTATCCGTCCATGCATGAGCTGTTTCCCCTGTGGCTATGAGGCTTTTGTCAAGACTGTTATAAACCCCATAAGAAAATATAATCCTTTAGCGGTCCTCTCCATATTACCGGTGCATCGTTCTTTTCCAGTAGTAGGTTGATAGACATGATTTTAATATCGTTTTGTGTCCTGGCAGGATATATACCGAATTCACTGGTATCAGCCCTGTAATCATCAGCACCAAATACCTTGGGGATAGAAGGGCCGGTAATATCTGCATCCAGTATACCAATGTTATAACCTTTTCTCCTCATCATAACACCTAGCAGGGACGTCACAAGGGACTTACCTACGCCACCCTTACCACTTAAAACAGCTACTGTCCTCTTAATATCATTTAGTTCATGCGTTTCACATCTGAAATCCTCAAGATTACACTTTTCTTCCCCCGGACATCCGTTTTTTCTGTTCTTTTCTGAAGCTTGCTTCATTTTCTCCACTCCTCCATTTAATAAATGATAAATTATTTGTTGAGAACTTTTCTACTATAGTAATTTTCAATAGCACTTCTTAAAGCTTTTACACCAAGATTTGAACAGTGTTTCTTGTTCTCAGGCAGACCGCCTAATGCCTCTACAATATCATCTTCAGTTATTTTCATCGCTTCCTCTATTGTCTTGCCTTTAGCCAGCTCGGTTGTCATACTGCTTGTCGCTATTGCAGCAGCACAACCAAAAACAAGGAAACTGATATCTTCAATAATTTCGTTCCTTACTTTAATGTATATAGTCATTGAATCCCCACAACCGGGATCACCGATTGTTCCTTCTCCATCTGCATCATTCATACTTCCTACATTTCTGGGACACATGAAATGCTCAATCACCGTATCGGTATACATCTCGTCATACATAAAACCCACTTCCTTAATAAGATTTAATTAAGTTGAATACCACTTTCAGCATGCCGCAAAGCCTGTATCATGATGGCACACTCAATTCTTTTCTTTTGAAGCGTACATGCAATTTCATTTGGCTTAAGTATACTCCCGTTTGAATACCAGGCGTTTGCATGGCATCCTCCCGAGCAGAATAGTTTTGCCCAACAATCTCTGCATTTTTCTTTTGTAAGGATATTATTATTTTTAAAGCTTTCTTTAAGCTTTTCATTACTGATACCTTCAAACACATCCCCCATAATAAATTCCTTTTGACCTACAAACTGATGACAGGGATATAAATACCCCTCCGGTGATACCGCCAGGTATTCAAAGCCTGCTCCACAAGCAGTTACTCTTTTATATACACAGGGTCCTTCATACAAGTTCAAGTTGAAGTGATAAAATCGGAAGCTGCTGCCTTCCTGCAGGCATTTTAAATATTCTGCCGCAAACTTTTCATATTCATTGAGAATATCCGGAATATCCTGTTCTTTAATAAACAATTCATCTCCCGAGCCAACAACTGGCTCAACCGAGATTTTCCTGAAGCCAAGGGCTGCCAGATGCATTACGTCTTTGGAAAAGTCTTTGTTCCTGGAAGTAAATGTACCTCGAACAAAATAGCTCTTTTCGTTTCTTCCAGCGACAAGCTTTTGTGCAAGAGGCACAATTCTGTCATAGGTACCTCTTCCCGCCCTGTCATACCGGATGGAGTCATGGACTTCTTTCCTTCCGTCAATACTGATAACTACATTATCCATATACTCATTGATAAAGTTAATTTTTTCTTCGTCAAGCAGAGTTCCATTTGTCGTAATGGTAAAATAGAACTTCTTCCCGGTTTTATTTTCAAGCTCTCTTGCATAGGCAACAACCTCTTTGACCGTACCAAAGTTCATTAAAGGTTCTCCGCCGAAAAGTCAATTTCAATGTTATGCCTGTAGCTAGAATTCGATACAAGATAATCTACAGCCTTCAAGGCAATATCCTTTGTCATTAACCTGCGGCCACTTTTATAGTCTCCTTTGGAAGCAAAGCAATATTCACAACTTAAGTTGCAGTCGTGAGATACATGCAAACACAAGGCTTTTATACTATCGGCATCTTTTTTTGCTAAAACCATTTCCTCAATATTTTGTGGAATGGAAAAAAGAAGACCCTGCTCTTTCAAGGATTTAATTTCGTCATAAGCTTCCTTTATTTCTTTATAAGAATATCTTGTATTGAAATGCTTAATTACATCATTTAGCGGAACCAGTTCCTGCATACTTGAGAGTAACTGATAGCTTATATCATCAAGTACATGAATGCTTCCACTGTTTCCATCAACTGCAAAATTATAGCCATTCATTGTAAATGTATGAACCATTCATCTCAATTCCTTCTATGTAAAAATCAGAATTCTATTGTATCTCCTGCACACAGGGTAAGACAGCGGTCACCTAGAAAGCGTTTCATCTCACACATTGCTCCAAGCCCCGTGCAGTGTAGAGGAATAACTTTCTGGATATCCATATCAAGTATGTACTGGATTGTCATTTGCAGGCGTAAAGTACTCACATTCTCAAGATGCATCCCTGCAACTAGTGCATGGATCTCTTTATCAGGAAAGAGCTTCAATGTATATTTAAGACTATTGACAACTCCAGGGTGACTGCACCCTAAGAATACAAAAAGTTTTCCGCCTTGTTCCACTACCAGCATCTGCTCATCCAACATCATATCTCTGGACAGTTTTCCTTCCTTCTCAATATAAAATCCTTTAGGAATACCTTCGAAATCAGTAGAACTTGGAATCTCACCGCATATGCTGATTCCTTCAGCCAACCGCGTGTGTTTATTATTATAAACAACCTTTTCCATAATATTGCCGTAATCTGCTGGATTCCAAGGCAAGCCGATTTCCTTATGCGGCTCGTTGCTATCAATAGCAGAATATTTTTTCAGGAAAGCCTCAGGATGAGCAAATATTTTTGGAAACTTGCCTGTCCATGGGAAATAAACAAGTCCGCCGCAGTGGTCATAATGCCCATGGCTCAGTATAATATACTCTGTTTGTCCAAGGTCAATACCCATTGCATTAGCATTATGGCAAAATACAGAAGATTGCCCCGTGTCAAATAGAATTCTTTTGTCATCCTTTTCAATCCAAAGAGATAGCCCATGTTCTGCAAGTATTCCACGTTTCCTAACTCTATCATCAGTAAGAATATGTACTTTTAACAAAGTAATATCACTCCAATTGTTTTGTAAACCAAAAAATAATTATGGGCTTTTGCCCATTTAATCTATCAAAATAATAGCAATCTTTCACCAGTCTGTCAATCGCTACATAGCATATAATCTATCTACATATGTGGCAAGTACTCATATATTCACATATATCCATTGGTATGATCCTGGTCCTTAATATCATTGTTAATTACTATGCATTCTTCGGAAATATCATAAGAAATTATGCAAAATGTATCCTGTAACTTCCAACATGGTTTTACAGGATTTATTGGTATACCTCTGTTTTCTAGTGCTCCCCCCTTGCAGTCTCCCTTAAACCAGCAAGGATACATATCTATTATTGCTTTTACCCCTGCTATATTAAGCCCTTTTGCATCAATTAAATATTTAATGAACTTAAGCCTCAATAAATCATTATTGGAATAATATCTTCTTCCATTAATTCTTCCGGGTCTGATAAGATTATTTCGTTCCCATACCCTTAGAATTTCAGGATGTTCCGCAATAAAAGAAGCAACTGTACCTATTGAATAAATGCCCTTATTTTCATCTATCATTCCAAGCCTACTCCAGTTAAAGTAAAAAATTAGCAATATTTTTCTCTCGGAATATAATGCGTGTGCAGCAGTTGGTGCGCTTTATGGCTGTTTGGTTCACCAAGGTACTCGTCATAAAGTTTTTTAACTGACGGATTCTCATGTGATTTCCTTATAGGGAGATTTCTGTCTTCTTCATAAATTGCCTGGGCCTTCAATTTAATATAGTCTTTTTGCACCAAATATTACGGCTGCACCTGTAGAATCGCCAAACACAGGATCAAACTGCTTGAACATTAACGTATTTTATCTACTCCAAGGCTTTCAGCCAACTCCTGCAGTTCGCATTTCCAGTTTCTTATACATGTAAGGCAGTTTCTTTCATGGTTTGAAAGAATTAGTTCCAGTCCCGCAAGTTCAAAATTTCCAGGTATAATTGTAAAGGCATGTTCTACCAGCAATTTATCTTTCATGGGTGTAACCTTGTGCACGGTGGAAGACCTGCCTCGTACAGTTTCCCGCATGCTTCATACATTATGTACTCCGTTCCCAACAAACAAATGCTTCTCTCGACAGCCATATTAATAATGTTCTGCGAAAGGTTTCTGCCTCTGACAAATATAATTAACGGAATATCGCTCATTTCTGCTGTACGAATAACCTGAGGACTGTTCAAACCGGTTAACAAAGCCATCCTGCCATGAGCGAATGTAAGTACGTCGCTCATTAAATCCGAACCAAATGCGGAATAGATTTCATTATCAAGAAGATCTTCTCTTGCAAGCACTTGAGCATTCAACAGGTTACATACTTCTCTAATTTTCAAGTAGCTCCCCTCCATTAATGACAAACGTATTTTTAATAATCAAATTATTATCAAGCAACCTGTAGAGATGAATTATTTTCTAATCCTCTGCATTTTTCGGAGCTATCGGTCTTACTCCCAGTGTACCTTTCTCCTGCTTTCCTTATAAAAAACTTCTTATTATCATATGTAAATTCTTCAATCATATCCTGATTTATAAGATTGCTAATAATAGTCCTATCAAGATTTCTGTCATTTAGTAGCTTATCAATAACATCCTCGCTTACCGGATGTACGAATGTGATGCATAAAAGGTCATTTATTATGTCATCCCCGTGAAGAAAAACGTTCCCTTTAATCTCCTGTAATACATTCAACTTCTACATGAGCTAAATAATGTATGACCTTAAAAACTTCATTCAATTCTTCTGTAGAGGTCTCTTCGCATTGCTTTCAGCTTTTATATGCTTATATTCTTCACTGTTCCCGGGACAACCTTATCAATGAATAAGATACCATCAAGGTGATCAATTCAATTTCCCTTACAATGTATATTTAGAGCTTATGCTCATTAATTTTTTCTATATAAATCATATAACTATTCTGAGCATATGTCAATAATTATTGTTTTTTTATTTAGCTGGTCTATAAATGATAAACAGCAAATATGCGTACAAAAAAAGAGTCCCTGCGAGACTCTTTTCCTATATAATTCTATTTGTTCAACTGGTAGGTTGCTATCAATCTATTCTTCCTCTTCTCCAGCAATTGCGCTTACAAAACTTCTGCCCATTAGTATTAAGACATACTATCTTCTTAGATTGGCAGTCCGGGCATATATATTGGCCATTAATAATTTTTTCAAAGTTTTCATAGCTTTCTTTCCACTCTTTCCCACAATTAAGGCACCGGACCGGACAAATGTGGCGGGTAAAATTTCCACCTTCTATACGTATAGCTTTACCATTTATGATGCTGTCGGCAATTTTTTCCCTTGCATTATTAAGAATCCGCTGGAAGGTTTGTCTTGAGATTTCCATTTTTTCGGCGCATTCTTCCTGCTCTAGTTTTTCGAGATCCTTCAAACGTATAGCTTCAGCTTCCTCAATTCGCAGAATGTTTTCTTCCATATTATTTTTTTGTATGTCTAAAGGCACAAAGTGCTGTATATTCGGAATAAATTCAACTCTTCTCCATTTAGGTGGTCTAGCCAATTTGTTATTCCCCTTTCAATATACTTATTTGCATTATTATATCATTTTTACTTGTTTTTAAAAAGAGGGTAAGCATATTTGCCATATTCCGGGTATATCTATATAATAACCCTTTCATAATCAATAATATAGATAACACACTTTATAATTAGAAATAAATCAAGGTAGTTATCTATGAAATTCGCGCAGTTTGTACTATGGAAATATTGAATTATAAACTGCGCTCATTATAACAATTAGCAAAATAGAAAGCAGGTTCTCTATATTTTAGAACCTGCCGTCCGAAAAGAATGGGATATGCTACTTTTCTTCATCAAAGCTCTTTAAACGGTCTTTTACCTGTTTAAGCTGCTTTTCGAGGAACTCTTCCTGATTTTTTAAGGCTGCTTTTTCATCATAAACTTGTCCATTCGGTATAGCCGTAGTATAACCGTTTCTTGCCCAACATGGAAGTCCTGTGAGATAGAACATTCTTCTAAATCCTCTACCTCCACCCATTCCTCTCCCGAATCCAACTCCACCATAGTTGGCAAAACCGGGTAAAGCATAACCGGCGCAGTAACCTGCCCCTCTTCCTGTCATAGGTCCCATTCCCATCGGACCTGTACCGTCTCCTCTTGGCATAACAGATCACTCCTTTGTAATATTTATTGGGCATATGCTCATAATAATTATATAATTATTATGAGCATATGTCAATAATTTATCAGATATTTTTTGTACTGACAGACTTGTTTAATGAATATGTTAAAAATAGATCTATGTCAGGAGGTATGCTTAAATGCTATTTAAAAGGGAAAAGTCAGTTGAAGAAATTATTAAAAATATAAACCTTATGAACTGCAAAGCCAAGATTCAGTTTCTGGAAAAAAGAACACAGAGAATTATTTATCTTCTCTCTGTGCTCGTTTATTAGCTGGCAAAAACAAATTGGTGTCCATTTTTGAGGACATATTTAAAATCTGTTGAGTCTGCTTTTACGTCTGTAGTTTCAAGTAATCAGTCAATTTATGAAATAGCATCAAATCTTGGTAGCATAGCTACAGTTAATCAGCAGATTAATGCTTCTCTTCAAGAGGTTACTGCTTCCATGGCTAATCTCAGGGATAATTCTGGAAATTTGGACATTTATACTAAAGGCTTGGACTCAATAGGAAAAGATATGGATAATCTGTCCGGTATAATGGAAAAACTTGAAGCCTCCATTGATATAACCATTAAAAAGTGTGGCGAAGCAATTTTAGACAGGTTTAACAGTTTGCCAAACGAGAGTTTTATCCGCTTTATTAATCAGTTCATATTAAGACAACAGTAAACATTCCTTACCTTGTAGCTACAAGAACACAAGCCTGTACTGCTTCCAGGCCAAGGTTCTTTGCCAGATCCATCACTTCATCGTCATAAGTGCCGGGCTGGAACCAGATATATTTAATACCCAGCTTTGCTGCTTCTTCAATAACCGGCTTTGCCCTTTTGGGTGAAACAACCATATCAATAACTTCCGGCAGCTTTGGTAATGATGATAAATCTTTATAGCACGGATCACCTTCCACCGTATCGTATAAAGGATTTACTGCATAAACCTCATATCCCCTCACCTTAAGCTTTTTGTAAATCATATTCCCATACTTTTCTGGATTTTGGTTGGCTCCAACTACCGCCCATACTTTTTTTTCAAGCATTAATTCTTCAAGCATAATATAAACCTCCCATTTCATACTCAATAATAAGCTTTATGACTCATAAAATCCCATTGAATTCACATATTAATTTTAATCTCAACATCCTTAGGCAGCGCAAGCCCGCAAGCAACCTCCAACCCCTTAATAATCGCCGCAGGAACAGGACAGGCAATATGTTTGCAATACTTTTCCGCCACTTTATACACCCTGGAAGTTCCAATTTTTGAAAAGCACTCTCCCAAACAATCAATATCTTTCAACTCATTTTCCATTTGTTTTATATTTGGACACTCTGTCGATATTTCTACATTGGCCATCTGCATATCTTCCGTAACAACAGTAATTGTAGATTTAAAACCGCAAATGCCCGGATTAACTATAACTTCAGCCACTATTCCAATCCTCCCTTCTTCAAATTCCTTACATACTCAATCATACTTCTACCTGCAACGGCCCCCTGTCCAACAGCAGTTGCAATCTGCTTAAAGCCGCCGGTACAGTCGCCTGCTGCAAATACACCTTTGACTTATATACAGGTATACACATAGGACCCCACCGGGCCGCACAAACTATAAGTTTATCTGAACCCTTCAATACTTTATCAAATTCTTCAACATCCGCAATTTGAACAATTTTAATGTCAAACATCATTAAATACCTCCTTTTTTATACGTATGTCCATTATTATATTCGTTAAATTATATTCTATAATAGAATGCGACAAAATATATTTTAGGCATTAGTTCAAAATTATTCTTGACACATACCCACTCAGGGTATATTATATTATTATATTCATATTTTACGATATTTCAAGTATGAAAGGAGAAATTTAATAATGGCAAATGCAAATATAATCCAATTAAGTACACAAAATTTAGAACAGGAAGTCAAAAAATCCTCAATTCCAGTGCTTATAGACTTCTGGGCTCCCTGGTGCGGTCCCTGCCGTGCAGTGTCCCCTGTTCTTGAAGAGCTTGCAGCCAAATATTCTGGTAAAATAAAAATCGGAAAAGTCAATGTGGATGAGGAACCGGCGCTCGCATCACAATTCAGAATTATGAGCATACCTACATTGATTTTGTTTAAAAGTGGACTTCTGTTTACACGGGTAGTAGGAGCAAGGTCTCTTCCTGAACTTGAAACTATGATAAACAAAGTCATTTTATAACAAGTGAAAGCTGATAAGAGGTGGTTATTGTGTGGAAAATACTAGGCATATTACAAAAGAATTTAACCTGGAGCATCCCTGTATTTATGATACTGGGTTTGGCTTTCGGCAATTTCAGTACTGTTGATTTTCTAAAATCATGGATTATCCCATTGACTTTTCTGATGGTGTATCCCATGATGGTTACTTTAAATATTAAAGAGCTTTTAACCAAAGGAGACGCAAGGTTGCAAATTGCAGCCCAATTGATTAATTTTGCAGTCATTCCGTTTTTAGGGTTAGGTATAGGCAGGCTGTTTTTCCCGGATAACCATCTGGTAGTCTTGGGATTACTTCTTACTTCACTGCTTCCCACGTCCGGAATGACCATATCATGGACCGGTTTTGCCAAAGGAAACGTTCCGGCCGCTGTAAAAATGACAGTAATTGGTTTACTGGCAGGTTCAGTTCTGACACCAATTTATCTGAAGCTTTTAATGGGTACGGTTGTCAACATTTCTTTGTTAGAAGTGTTCAGGCAGATTATATTTATTGTTTTCCTTCCGTTAATTGTAGGGTATGCAACTCAGCTATTGCTTATAAAAAGATTTGGAAAAGAAGAATATGAGAAGAAACAAAAACCAAAATTCCCCATGTTTTCTACACTTGGCGTCCTTGGTATAGTTTTTGTATCCATGGCGTTAAAAGCAAAAGCGATCACATCTAATCCTATAATTTTACTATATTTTCTATTACCGATTGTACTAATTTACGCTATCAACTTCGTATTTAGTACAATCATCGGAAAGCTGCTTTTTAAAGATAAAGATGCAATTTCTCTGGTTTACGGAACAGTCATGCGGAACTTATCCATAGCTCTTGCCATAGCCATGGGGGTATTCGGAGAAAAAGGCTCTGAAATCGCACTGATTATTTCCATGGCATATATCATTCAGGTTCAGGCAGCTGCCTGGTATGTAAAGTTGACCGGAAAAATATTTAAAGAAGCAACATTGTCGCCAACAACATGAGGAATTATAAAATATCTCTTTATTAAGACTATGAAGGTGGTGTCAACTATGAGAATAACAGGAGCTCAGGCAATTGTAAAAGCACTTGAGCTTGAATCGGCAGATATTATTTTTGGCTATCCCGGCTCCGCCATATGTCCCTTTTATGATGCATTGATTGATTCCAAAATAACTCATGTTCTTACAAGAACTGAACAAGGAGCCGCTCATGCTGCCAACGGCTATGCACGAGCAACTGGAAAAACCGGAGTTTGTATTGCAACCTCCTGTCCAGGCTCAACCAATCTAATTACTGGAATTGCAACAGCCTATATGGATTCTATCCCTCTTGTCGCTATTACCGGTCAAGTATCGTCTGAGTTAATAGGGCGGGACAGCTTCCAGGAGGTAGATACGACCGGTGCTACTTCCCCTTTTACCAAGCATAGCTATCTGGTCAAAGATGTACAACATCTCCCAAGGATTATAAAAGAAGCTTTTCACATTGCTTCTACCAGAAGGCCGTGCCCTGTATTAATAGACATTCCTTATGACATTCAAACCGCCGAACTGGATTTCAGTTATCCCGAAGAGGTTGATTTACCTGGCTATCATCCAGAAGCCGGAGACATTTCAGGTGAAATCGAAAAAGTCAGTGAGGCATTAGAAAAGGCTTATCATCCCGTTATCTGCGCAGGTGGCGGAATCATCAGTTCCCATGCCTGGAATGAACTACTTTCCTTTGCAGCAAAACACCAAATCCCCATTGCTACTACTTTGATAGGAATTGGCTCCATACTGTTTTCAAATGATGGTGCACTGATTTATCATATATTATCAACTCATACCGTGCAGGTGAATTTTCCATCGACAATCTTGATACCAGACCGATTTTTTCGAACAATTCCATAGTGCGATACACAGTCGCCAGTCCTATTCTTTTATTTTTATTGTCTTTTACAGCAAGAAGCTCATAAATATTTTCGATTTAAAGATGATGCCCCCTGCAGTTATATAGAATCTGAAGGATAGCTTTTCTTTGAGGTGTAATCTTCAAATTACATTCTTTGAGCAACTGATAAGCCTGGTTAAGCAAACCAATTCAATCCCTTCGTAAAGTAGTTTGAAAGCAAAAACATAGATAATTACAGGATGATCTTTAAGCATCGGTGGCACTTTGATATCAAATGTGACAAGCTTTCCGGAACCCTCGGCGCCAATATCAAGCAGCGCGTGGGAAAAAGTGCCTCTTGAGGTCTCAGATACGTATGTTTCTCCAGTCTTAACTTCTTCCAAACATATTGCTTCCTGCGGACATACCAGCAAACATGCGCCGCACCCTTCACATTTCATCGGGTTTACTTCAAATTCTTCGTTAATTGCGCCAAATCTGCATGTTTTTCTACATAAACCGCACCTTATACATGCTGACGAATCAATCACCGCTTCTTTTGCACCGAAATAGTCATCCTTTTTTAAAACTTCACCTTTTAACAGGATGTGCAGGTTTGGGACATCAACGTCGCAGTCGGCAAGCATTTTGTACTGAACCAGAATGCTCAGTGATGAAACCAGAGGCTTTTTCCAGTTCCGCCTTTCCCGCTTATAAAGACAATCTGTTTCATTTACCGGCACCCCTTTCAATCTTTTCATAGAGCTTTCCAAATTTTTCTTTCCAAAAATCATTATTCGTAACAGGAAGGGTACCTTTAGAATACTCCTCGGCTATTTCCTGCGAAAAAGGTATTTCCATCAAAAGCTCAATACCTTCATTCCGGCAAAAATCGTGTATTAACCTGCTGTTATCCGATGCTTTATTTAATACAATCCCAAATGGTATTCCCATCTTTCTGACAAGCTGCACGGCAATTTTGAGATCATGAAGCCCGAAAGGCGTAGGCTACGGGAAATATTGATAATGATTATCAATAAACCTTATACGTTCCAATACATACTAACAATTATATTTTGACTCTTTTTCGGTTTCCATAGTCACGGCCAATGTTTCTTCCCAGCTGAAAAACAGCAGACTTTATAATCTCAATTTGATTCTCCGCTTTTGTTATCCCCTCCTCTTTCCCTGGATATATAAGGACATTTATAAGCATCTCAAATTCCGACATAGCATTCATTTTTTTAAACCCGTATATCCCTTTCTCCTTTAAATTAAATTAAACTTATATATTAATTACTTTGTTATGAGCATAAGCCCATTACAATAATACGCTTTTAAACATGTATTGTCAATAATAGACTTAAATACATTTTCCTTTTGATGCTCCGGTAATCAAAACAGTCTGCATTCAATCACCTTCTTTCAATCAAGTTATCATCTGTACCAGTTTGCTGGTATAACTTTCTTTTGGACATTCAAAGATATCAGCCGCAGGCCCATGCTCGATAATTTTCCCTTTATACATTACATACACCCTGTCGGCTATCTTTTGAGCCAAAGACAGATCATGGGTGATATACAGCATGGCAAAGCCTTTTGTATTCTGCAAGCCCTTTAAAAGCCTCAATACATTGGCCTGCGTGGAAGGGTCCAGCATCGAACTTATTTCATCGGCAATCAGAAGCTTCGGCTCCATGACAAGGCTCCTTGCAAGAGCTACTCTCTGCCTCTGTCCTCCGCTTAAGCTATAGCATTTTCTTGCAATAAACTCATCATCGTATGGTAGCTGAACATCCTTCAATGCCTGTTTTACTTTTTCCGCTCGTTCTACTTTTGTGCCAAGCTTTAATATATCCAGAGGTTCACTGATCACCTGTCCGATAGTCAAATGCTCATTGGTAGCCGAGAACGGGTCCTGAAAAACAATTTGTATTCCGTTTTTACGACATGTAGCACTATTTCCTTGAACCTTCTCTCCTTCAAACAATACTTCACCTTTATCTGCCGGCAATATTCCCGACAGGATACCGACAAGAGTGGTTTTACCAGAGCCCGATTCTCCGATCAACACCACTACTTCCCCTGAACGAATTTCAATATCGCAACTTTCGCATGCCTTGACTGTCTTACCTTTAAATTCAAAGCTTTTATGTATGCCTTCTCCACGAAGGAGAGTAACGATGCCTTTCCGGTTGCAGGCAACCCTCCTTTCAATGGACACATACTCAAGCTGCGGCACTTTTGTCCTGCATTGCTCCACCTTTTGATTGCAGCGGTTATAAAACGGGCATTGTCCTGTGCTGCTATTTTCCTGTTCCCCCGGTATGCCCCACAGGTCACGGTATGGATTTATCGCCGGGGATGCATGAATCAGCCCCCTTGTATAAGGGTGCATAGGGTTCTTCAAAACGTCCTTTGTAAAACCTTCTTCGACAATATGGCCGGAATACATCACCATTATTCTGGAAGTAAGCCTTGCTATAACCTGCATTTCATGAGATACAACCATCAATGCAAATTTTCTTTCCTTGTGAAGCCTTGACAAGAGTTTAATAATCTCATCTTTTGCAATCGCATCTAACGCGGTGGTAGGTTCATCCACAATTAAAACCTCCGGTTCGCAGGACAACGCCATTGCAATCAATACTCTCTGCCGCATGCCTCCGGAAAGCTGATGAGGATAATAGCTGCTCCATGAAGGCTCAAGCCCCACCATTTCAAGCAGCCGGACAACTCTTTTATATGCTTCCTGAGATTTAAGCTCGGTATGCTGATGTATGCACTCCGATATTTGCTCATATACCGTCAAGACGGGGTTTAACACATCCAGACTGTTTTGAAATACAATGGCAATCTTCCCCCAGCGGTAACAGTTCCGTTCCTTTTCCGAAAGCCTGTTCAAATCGTTATCCCCATAGTGGATTTGCCCTGTTACTGTGGCCGGTTTCTTTAAAAGCCCCATCATAGCCATGGCAAGAGAAGTTTTTCCACTGCCCGATTCGCCGATGACTCCGAGACTGCTGCCCCTTTCCAGATTGAAGCTAATATCGTTTACAACCGGAGTTCTGTTTTTATCCATATTGTAGCACACTGAAAGATTCTCCACCCTAAGTATTGTATTTTCCATCATCCACCTCGTCATATCTTTGAATTGACTATTTTTTCAACATCCCTGCCGATAAATGCCATGGCAGTAACCAAAAGCGTAATTGCAGCAATAGGACTGACCACCCACCATTTCCAGTAGTCGGTAAAGTATATCCCCCTGAAATTGATGGCATGGTTTAAAACCAGTCCCCAGCTTTTTGAAGTAGGGTCTCCAAGTCCCAAAAAAGCCAGCCCTGCTTCTGCCACAATGGCTCTGCTTACGAGCTGTATTATACTTACCATGACAATGGGAAGTATGTTGGGCAGAAAGTGTCTTATTGTCAGATGCCAAAAGTTAGCCCCGTAGCTTTTTGCTGCCGTTACATACTTTTCTTCTTTTACAGAAATAACCTTTGACCGGACGATTCTTGCCGGAGCCGTCCAGGAAAACAGGGCCAGGACAATTATAATATTTCTGACACTTGGCCCGAAAAATGCTCCCAGTACAATCATCACAGGCAAATCAGGGAGCACAATCATCATATCGGTAAGCCTCATAATAACTTTATCCGTCAAACCACCAAAATATCCTGAAAATATGCCTATAAGACTCCCTCCGAGCCCTGCCAGCAAAGCTGTTCCAAACCCCACCATAATGCTGACTCTTGCACCAAAGCAGATTTGAGCCCACAAATCAATTCCCAAATCATCGGTACCCAGCCAGTGTACTAAACTTGGGGACTCTAGAGAGCTTCCTGAAGGTACGTTATATGGATGTAAGGATATACAATTTGAAAATATTCCTATCAATAAAAAAAGAAAAACAATTGTGATACCTATTTTGCCAGTGATAGAAAATTTTTTAATAATGTTATTGGACACACCTTTACAGGAAGTCCCCCTCTGTATATCTGAGGAATGTCCCCTTTTATATTTTATATACTCCATTCAACTCACCCTAGGGTCTAATTTTACGTATAAGATATCTGCCAATAGATTCATGGTCAGAACCATAACTGCCATAAAAATAAATATTCCCTGGATTAATACATAATCCCTTACCATGACTGCTTCCCTCATCAACCTCCCTAGTCCCGGATAGCTGAATACATTTTCTACCAGAATAGCCCCTCCAAAAATAGCCCCAAGAGATAAAAATACCCTTGTTACAATGGGCAGCATTGCATTTTTAAGCGCATGCCGGAATATAATGCGCACCTTGTTCAGTCCCTTTGCTTTTGCCGTTCTTATATAATCCTTAGACAGCACCGAAACCATGCTGTTGCGTGACAGCAGATAGAATTCTCCCAACCGGGTCATTGATAATGTCAGTACAGGTAAAACAGCATGATGGATAATATCAACTGCCTTTTCGGCAGGGTTATTATACTCCGCAAATGTACTTATACCGCCTGAAAGAGGGAATATTCCCTGCTTTGCGGCAAGTATGAAAAGAAACAAAATTCCTATTAAAAAAGAAGGTATTTCTGATATAGGAATCATTACAGCATAAATAACCTTGTCAGGTATTCCGTTCCGATGCCAGGCCGACCAGCTTCCAAGTATTGTGCCCACCAGGCAGCTTAATATAATAGATATAATAACAATAGATACTGTCCATGGTATTCTTTTGCCAATAATTCTAACCACACTGTCATTATAGTAAATACTGTAACCTAGATTGCCTTTAAAAAGGTTTGTGATATAACTTGCGTATTGGACAAACAATGGCTTGTCAAGTCCGTAATAAGCCTTGTATTTGTCTATTTGTTCCTCAGTATAGGTTACAGTAATCTGTCCCTCCTCTGATGATAAAAACGTGAAAGGGTCCCCGGGCATTAATCTGGGGATAAAAAAGTTCAACGTTATTATGATAAAAAAAGTTATGAGATACTCGGAGGCTTTTTTCAGTAGTCCTTTACCCATTTCTTTACTTCACATCCAGGTAGGACAGTTTGTTGTGGGTTACTTCGTGATGGTCAAACATATACTTCCATCCATCATATTTATAAGGCCTGTAAACAATGTATCCGGTTGTATTATACAATGGGATTTGAGGGATTTCTTCAGCGATAAGCTCCTGAAGCTTGAATATTATATCTTTTCTTTTGGCCGGGTCCATCTCAATCAATTGGAGCTTGCAAAGCTCATTTATCTGCTCATTGCTGTATCCCGGTATTCCATCCGCCGAAGGACTCTGGTTGGACGTCTTTTCCTTGGCGTACATTGTCCTTAAAAGGTCTGCATCGTTACCCCATCCTCCATGGCCAGTTAAAACAATCTCATAATTTCCCTTTTTGACAGCAGCATCCCGCGTTTTCATGTCCACGCTCTTCACGTTGATTTCTATTCCAGCTTTTGCAAGACTGATTTTTAAAAGCTCCGCTATTCTTATTTCAGCATTTGAATTTCCGATCAGAAGATTAAATGACATCTTCCGTCCCTTCAATAAAGCCTTTGCTTTGTCGATATTGAATTGGTAGTTTTTAACACCCTTATTGTACCAGATATGGTCCACCGGCAGATATCCGGCGCTTCCCGGCACAGCCGCTTTCCTTGCCACCTTTTCCACAAGCTCGTTTTTATCTATTGCATAGGCAAAGGCCTTGCGGATTTCCTTATCCTTCAATTCAGCCCTTTTCTCCATGTTGAAAATCAGGCGGTAACCCCAGAAGGCCGGGTTTTTCATCACCTTATATTCCCTGTTTCCCTCATACTTTGAAAGAATGTCGGGTGTAATTCCCGTAATGTCGATTTCTCCTTTGTCAAAGGCAAGTACGCTGTCGCTGACCGGAATAAATTGAAGTATGTCTACCTTTGGCTTCGGCCCCCAGAAATCCTTAAAGGCCTCGTATTTATATGCGCCCTGTTCTTTCCTATAATCCTTAAGCACAAACGGTCCTGTGCCTATTACAGCCTCAGGCGTATTGAATTTCCGAGGGTCGTCTACCTTCTCCCAGATATGCTTAGGAATAATCCTTGCATTGCCTATTTTTCCCAGTATTATCGCCAGTGGTTTTTCCACCTTGATGTGTACCGTTTTTGCATCCACCACTTCCACCGATTTTATAAAGCTTTTTCCGTCAACCGTCAGGTCGTTTGATACCGGAGGATGCTTTGCAAAATACTCGAATGAGAATTTTACATCCTCTGCTGTCATCGGTTCCCCGTCATGCCATTTAACATTTTCCTTAAGCGTAAACGTATATTCCAGTCCATCCTTGGAAATGTCCCATTTTTCCGCAAGCCATGGTATATATCCTTTTTCTCCTCTTTCAAGCAGGCTGTCGAATATTAATGTCATTTTAAATACTCCAGGCCCTCTCGAGTAATGACTAAACGGTGTCGGATACCCCCAGTCTCCTCCCTCAAGACTAATAACGACTGGCTTACTCGACTCATTATCTTTATTAACTGTCCGTTCAGAATTGCTGCATCCTGCAATCTCTGTCAGCATTAAACCTGCTAATACTATTGCAATAATTATGTTTTTAATTCTCCAAAACATCTTTCCACTCCTGTCTCTTTAAATTTTCCAGTGCATCCATGCAATCTTCGCTTTAGTTTTTTCCTTAATCAGACCATTTTCGGCGATTTGTCCGAGATAATCCGTAATATAAGCTCTTTGTTCAGTACTTAACGGCTGTGTCATTTCAAAATGGGAAATATATAACTCTATAGCTCTGTCCATGGTATAGACATTCTCCCATTCAGTATCTAGATAAGTAATCTCCGGACGGAATCCCGTCAGCCATAATATATTGAAAGCGGAGTAAATGGTTTTGCTAAAGTCCTTTTTCGCATTCTGCCAGTCGATAAAGCTGCTTAAATGATCTTTGACAGAATCCTCCCTTTCAACAAAAGTGCTCAGAAAGCAGCAGTTTTTGCTTGCACCTACCATTTTCTCAAGGGTATTCCTGCTGTTTATTGCCGGGCACATAGAAGCAAATACAAGGTCAAATTTCTTTTCCCAGCCCATAGCTTTAATGTCAACCTCTTCCCAGTCCAGCAACTCAAAAGATACATTGTTAAGGCTTTCTTTCCCTGCATTCTCCATGGCAAACTCAATCATCCTCGGAGAAATATCAATGCCGGTAACACTATTTGCATGTTTGGCAAACTCAATAGAATACTTGCCCGGACCACAGCCTACATCCAGAACACTTCTCTCTTCTTTTAGCATCCCTTTTGAAATAAGCAGTTCCAATACACTGTTTAGCCTTTTGCCGTTTTCATTTTTGTGTGTTTTTGCGTTGAATTCTTCGGCCCTGTTATCCCAGAATACCTGCCGGGCTGCTTTGTCAGTTTTTCTTTTGCCCCAAACCTGTTCAAAATAGTTTATGTCCATTCCTACCAACCTCTCGAATAGTCCTTGAAGCAGTCAAGGCAGACTTTTTTACCTTCACTGATTCTAATTTTGTGTTCGGGAGCGCCCTCTCCGCAGCTTTCACACGCAATGGTGGTAAACAGTCTTGCCTTTTCCGGTATTTCAAAGGGCGGCTTCTTAAAATCAAAAATATCCTCGACCGGTGAGTTTAATATATACTCCTGTCGCTGTTTGCGGTCCATTTCGCCCTTAAAGGGCTTCAAAATCATACGAAGGCTTTCGCCGCTAGTCCGGTTGAAAAAGCTGAAAGCCATTTTACCCGTACCCCTGTATATCAGGTTTCCTTTCCCAAAAGTGCAACCTGTGATAACCTGGACTGCATCCACACCGCACGCATCGTTTTCAGTGACGCAAACAATTTCTTCATCGGATGAAAATTTAATCCCCATCTTTTCCATAGCTGCTTCACAGGCCTTGAAGCCTATAGCAAGTCCGGGACACTCATGTCCGTGAAATTCAACTGATCTTTTCCATAATTCTTTATCCATTCTGATCCTCCTTAAGAAAAAATAAAAACCACAAAAAGAGCTGTTCCTTACAGCATCCCTTCGTGGTTCTGTTATTATATAAATAAAAGCTATATTTTTCTAAAACCTTCTTGGTTTTAATTTACTATAATAAAATAACACAAAAAGGCTGTTGTGTCAAATGAGTTGAAATACTAGGGCGCATTTAATTTTTTTGAAGAAATATTTAACAAATTCCTCCTCGCAAATTTTATAAGGTTCAATAATGAATTTTGTGATAGATAGTGTACCTATCTTGTCAAGAAATAATTTATAGGAAAATTATTGATATATTTTCCTGTTAATTGGAAACAAAAGTTTTCCTATGTTTCGTATATTTCTCTATGTATAGCGATTATTCCTATAGAGGATAATTATAGCAATACCAGTAGTTGTACGTATTCTAGATACCTTGAAAACTAAAAATTTTACGCACATTCAAATTCGTATTTAACTCTTTTCCAACATTTACAGATACATTATGTATATCATTTATGCTATATTTTTAGCAGGGATACAAATTGAAAATTAGCAATAATTTCATGAAAGAGGTTTCTTCTTCCAAATATATCCTGTGACAGAATTTTATATCAAAGCAGTAACCGTTTTTATTCCCGGTGTTAGCAATGTTAAGATATCCATAGTCAAAAACGGCTACAATGCATCTATCAAAAACACTAGGTTTATTATCACGGATATGCTTGATACTCCTGCTCAGGATGTTGTGAAAAAATAC